>JAMOVG010000387.1 GCA_027061725.1 Desulfobacteraceae bacterium | reverse complement strand
GCCCGCATGAGCCAGCCGGTGCCGGTAGAGCGGGGCCGCGTGGCGCGCTGGGTGGCGCTGTACTGCAAGGCCTCGGGGCTGGAGCTCAGCGACGAGCAGTCCGCCGCGGTGCGCGAGATCGTGGGGCAGGGGTTTTCCATCCTCACCGGCGGCCCGGGGTGCGGCAAGACCACCGCCACGCAGGTGGTCGTGAAGCTGCTGGAGGCCATGGGAAAAAAGGTCCTGCTGGCCGCCCCCACCGGCCGCGCCGCCCAGCGCATGGCCGATGTCATCGGCCGCGAGGCGAAAACCATTCACCGCCTGCTGAAGTGGCGCGTGGGGGGCTTTAAGAAAAACGAGGACAACCCGCTGGCGGTAGACTTTCTGATCGTGGACGAGTGCTCCATGCTGGACATCAACCTCACCGCCGCGCTCCTGAAGGCCGTGCCGCGGCAGAGCCAGGTGCTGTTCATCGGCGACGCCGACCAGCTGCCCTCGGTGGGGGCCGGCAATGTCCTGCGGGACCTGATCGCATCGGCCAAAATCCCCTGTTACCAGCTCACCCGCATCTTTCGCCAGGCGCAGCAGTCGCGGATCATTGCATACGCCCACCAGATCAACCGCGGCGAGATGCCCTACATCGACTCGCCCTTCCAGAAACCGCACATCTGGCAGCGCGGCGACGACTGCCTGTTCATCGACTCGGAGGAGGCCACACGCGAGCAGATGGGCTTCATCGCGCGGGTCAGGAAATTCTACCTATTTCAGGAAGAGGACCGGCAGGAGCACAGCGGTGACGGTGCCCAGAACCCCTACGAGTTTCGCATCGACGAACCTCTGGCGCCCTACCAGGCCGAGCTGGTGATCCCGGAAAAGTTCCGCCACGTAGACCTCAACGCCGTGCACGAGGCCGGCACCCGGGCCGAGGAGCTCAAGGCGGTGCTGAAGAAGGTGCACCCCTGGTCGTCGCTGCACTACGGCCTGTCGGCGGTGGACGTGGTGAGAAAGCTCTACGTGGAGTGGATACCGAAGTACTACGGCAAGGACTGCGAAATCCAGATCCTGTCGCCCATGACGCGCGGCAGCCTGGGCACGTTGAGCCTCAACCGCATGATCCAGGAGACCGCCAACCCGCCCCGCGAGGGCCGGCGGGAGCTCAAGGCGGGCGAGCGTGTGTTTCGCGAGGGCGACCGCGTGATCCACCGCCGCAACAACTACGACCTGGGGGTGTTCAACGGCGACATCGGGGTCATCGGGTCCATCGACAACGAGCAGCTGACCTGCACGGTGACCTTTTTCCCGGACGGTAGGGAAGTACTCTACCAGCGCGACGACATCCTGCAGCTGGACCTGGCCTATGCCATCACCATTCACAAGTCCCAGGGCAGCGAGTTTGCGGCCGTCATTATCCCGGTGCTCACGCAGCATTTCAAGATGCTCTTCCGCAACCTGATTTACACGGGCCTGACCCGCGCCCGCAGGCTGGCCGTTTTCGTGGGCACGCGCCGCGCCCTGGCCATGGCCGTGCGGAACCAGGACACCAGCCGCCGCCAGACCGCGCTGCGCCAACTGCTGGAGCAGCGCGCATAACGCAGCGGGCACTCACCGTGCGTCAGGCCCTTCGGGTTCGTTCCTGTGTCCACCCGGGGCGCCATAGGTCTGTGCGGCGTCACGAATTTCAGGCTGTCCGAGGAGCCTGCGATGAGTTCTTGAAATTCAGCCGCACAGTCCCATGGGCGCCCCGGGTGGACAATGTCACTCTCCCGAAAGACCCGACGCACTTCGCCATCGGCGTATTTCCCCTTTACTGGCCGGATTTCAGCGCCTGGTAATCTTCAGGCGTATCCACATCGATCACCACGGCCGGGTCGTCCACTTCGACGAGGTGCAGCTGCAGGCCGGGCGAGGACAGCAGGTGGCGGGGGCCCTGGTCGCCGGCCAGGGTCAGCAGGTCGGGAAACCAGCGTCGCGGAATGACGACCGGGTTTCCGCGCCGGCCCCGGTAGACCGGCGCCACCCACTGGTCGGGATGCCGCCTGAAAGAAGCCAGCAGGGTATTGATGAGCACGGCGGTCACCAGGGGCTGGTCGCCCAGCAGCACCATGGCTCCCGTGCATTCCGGCGGCACCTGCTGCAGGCCGGTTTTCAGGGAGGAGGCCCGCCCGGTGCGGCTGTGGGGATTTACCCGCACCCTCGCGCGCTCGAAGTCGATGCTTTCTTTCAGGTGCGGCGCGTCCTCGCCCAGCACCACGATCAGCGGAGAGAGGTGCGACGCTGCGGCGGCCGCTACCACGTGCGCCAGCAGGGGTTTTGTACGAAAGGGCAGGGCCAGTTTGCACCTTCCCATGCGCTCGGACAGTCCGGCGGCCAGCACGATGCCGGCCACGCCTGCCCGGGGTGCCACGTCAGTCCCCATCCGGTTCGGGCAGGTTGAAGCGCTCGCGGTAGGCCGGGTTTTCAATCATGGGCGGTCGCTCGTGGCCGGCGAAGCGGTAGATCTCCGGGTAGTAGTCGTCGCCCTGCAGGGCGTACTGGATCATCTCGTTGAAGAGTTGGGTGTGCAGTTCGATGCGGCCGCGGTCGGCGATGCGCTTGATAAACGTCTGCAGGATGACGAAGGCCATTTTGCCCAGGGCCTTGGTGCTCTGGTTGCGGTGGATGCGCCGGTCCAGGTCCACCTGGGCGATGACGTCCAGGCCCCACTTTTCGCTGATGTCCAGGATCATGCTGGTTTCGATGCCGTAGCCGATGGGGAAGGGAATTTGCTCGAACACTTCCCGGTACCCGGCGTACTCCCCGGACAGGGGCTGGATCAGCTGGGTGAGCTCCGGGAAGAACAGTGAGAACAGCGGGCGCACCACCAGTTCGGTCACCCGGCCGCCGCCCGTGGGGCGCAGCTTCTGGTCGCCCTCGGCGATGGGCCGGTCGTAGAAGGCCTTGCAGTACTTAATGTGGTCGTAGTAAAGCAGCGGCGCCACCAAAGCGTAGACGAAACGGTGGTGGACATTCTTGATGTCGGCGTCGAGGTAGACGATGATGTCGCCATGGGTGATGTACAGGGCCTTCCACAGGTTCTCGCCCTTGCCCTTGTAGTCGCCCAGGTCCGGCAGGATGTCGGTGGCCGTGTAGACGTCGGCGCCGTACTGCGCGGCGATCTCCAGGGTGCGGTCCTGGGAGCCGGAGTCCACCACCACAATCTCGTCAATGAGCGGGTGGCGCGTCATCAGCTCGGACTTCATGATGACGATTTCCTTGGCGATGGTTTTCTCCTCGTTGAGCGTGGGCAGGCACAGGGAAATGGTCACACCGCGCCGCTTCTTGAGCTCCACCAGACGTGCCAGGTCGCCGAACTGGGAGTGGTGAAAGGTGTTTTTCTGGAGCCACTGGTTATTCATCGCAGACCCCGTTGTCCATGGCCGAGATGACGCCCACCACCTGGGCGATGCCCTTGTACATGGGCGCCAGCTGCGCCCGGGCGTTCTCGCGGTACTTGTTCTCCCCCCGGGTGATGCCCAGCGTGACGGCAGGAATGCCGCGCGCCAGCATAATGGAAAGCTCGGATTCACTGGCCTCGCTGACCGGCTTGAGGCCCAGGGTCTCCATGACGGCCACGGCCGTCTTGACCAGGGGGTGGTTGAATTTCAGGCGGGCGGCCTGCAGGCTGCTGACGATGTCCAGGTGCAGGGTGGCGTCAAACTCCTGGTTGAGTTCGCTGACGATGTCGCGCACCTGGGTAAAGAGCTCCTTTACCATCTCCATGGCGTCACTGTGGATCTCCAGGCCGATGATGCCCTGCTGGGCCAGCCGGCCGTGGGTGACGCCGGCGTGCACCTGCCCGATGACGATGCGCGAGCGCGGACGCTGGGGCACGCCGATGCTCAGGATCTGGTTGATCAGCTCGTTTAGAATCAGGATGGCGTTGGGCCGGTTGCGCTCGGCGAACTTGGAGGCCCCCTGGACGGTGCACTCGATTTCGCAGCGGATCATGCCGTCGGAATAGTAGTTCAGGCGGCCGATTTCCACGCCCTCGATGCTGACGGCGGCGCGGATGGGGGTGGCCCAGGTTTTGAGCAGGTGGCGGATGCCGCTCAGGTTGCCGCGGCCCAGGGACTGCACGACCCCGGCCAGCACGATGTCGGACTGGAACTGCAGGTCCAGCGCCCGGAAGATTTCGGGCATGGAGGCCAGTACGGCCACCCCCAGCGAGTTGTCCAGCAGGCCCGGCCCCTCGATGGTGTCCGGCCCCACGGTGAAGTTGTAGATCATTTCGCGGTCAAAAAAAGTGTCCAGGTGGGCCACCAGGAAGATGGGCGGCTTGGCCGGATCAGTGCCGCGGATGATGCCGATGGGGTTGTTGTAAGCGTCTGCGGTGACCTCGTCCACGTGCGAATCGGTGAGGCGCTCCAGGAAGGCCTTGGCCCGGTGCCCCTCCTTAAAGGTGGGCGACGGGATCTGCCCCAGCAACACGATGTTGGAGATGATGATCTCCCGGATGGCCTCGATCTTTTCGACGTATTCGGGGATTTTTTCCAGGTCGACCGAAGAGCAGGTGTTCAAGCGAGCGTCCTCCGCGCGGCGGTTTTTCAGAGTCGGCGATACACCGATAATGGCGAAAGATAGCGGAAAGAAGGCCTCGCGGTCAAATAAAAAATCCGTAGCGCCGGTCTCAGGCGGCAGCCGGGGGGGGGTGAAGATGCGCCGCCAGCTGCAGCAGGTCGGTGACCACCAGGTCCGGCGCGCGACCGCGGCAGGCCGGGTCCTCTTCCCGGAGCCGCAGCGAGCGCCGGTCACCGGCGAACAGCGCCGTGGCAAAACCCGT
>JAMOVG010000386.1 GCA_027061725.1 Desulfobacteraceae bacterium | reverse complement strand
GCCTTGCAGACGCGCACGCCATACTGGCCCTGGAGGGCCGGCACTTCAAACGCATCGTGCTGCTGGGGCCGGATCACCGCGTAGGGCTGCGCGGCTGCGCGGTCAGTGACGCCCGGGCCTGGCAGACGCCCTTGGGCAGGGTGCCGGTGGATGACGCCGCCCGCGGGCTGGATCGGCGCTACCGTGATTTTGCCTCCAACGCGACTTCGGACGCCCTGGAACACTGCCTGGAAGTGGTACTGCCCTTCCTGCAGGTGCAGCTGGGAAAATTCACCATCGTTCCCATCTTCATGGGGCAGGCCGACGTGCTGGAAGTGGCCCGCGCTGTGGATACCTTGCTGGACGGGGACACACTGCTGGTGGTCAGTTCGGACCTTTCCCACTACCTGCCCTACGACGAGGCCGTGGCCAGGGACCGGCGCACCATTGCGGCCGTGGTTTCCCTGGACGACGGGGCACTGGCCGGCTGCCAAAACTGCGCCTGCGGGCGCGCCCCTCTGCGGGTGCTGATTTCCCTGGCCCGCAGGCACGGCTGGCAGCCGAAACTGCTTTACACCAACAACAGCGGTGACACCGCAGGAGACAGGGACCGCGTGGTGGGATACGCGGCCATCGCCTTTCTGGGAGAAAACGCCATGACAACCGAAACCGACGATACTGCATTACTAAACCAAGAACAGGGCATGGCCCTGGTGAAGCTGGCGCGCCACACCATCGCCGAAAAACTGGGCTTGAAAAAGGCTCCACTTTCCGAGGAAATCCGGTCCATCCTGGCCCAGGACGCCCTGCAGGCCCGACGCGGCACCTTCGTGACCCTCAAGATCGGCGGACAGCTGCGGGGGTGCATCGGCAACATCACCGCCGCCGGCACCATCGTGGACAGCGTGCGCCAGAACGCGGTCAACGCCGCCTTTCGCGACCCGCGCTTCGCCCCGCTGACGGCCGCCGAGTTCGATGACGTGGACATCGAGGTCAGCATCCTGACGGAGCCCAAACCCCTGGCGTTCTCGGACGCCCGTGACCTGCTGTCTAAGCTGCGGCCCCAAAAAGACGGCGTCATCATCCGTCGGGGCAGCGCCGGGGCGACGTTTCTGCCCCAGGTGTGGGAACAACTGCCGAAACCGGAGGAGTTCCTGTCCCACCTGTGTCTGAAGGCCGGAATGCCGGCCGACGCCTGGAAACGCCCCGGTCTGGAGGTGCTCACTTACCAGGTGCAGTATTTTGAAGAGGGAAAATAAAAGCGCCGTCGAGCGGGTGGTGATGGCTACGGGCGCATCGCGGACCTTAATGGTCATGGATCTGGCGTAACGGACAATTTCAACTTGCGGGATGACCGCTGCCGCTTCTGCGGCAGCACAATTCCCGGCGTGTGAAAATGTGCGCATGTCTCGTACCGAGCGATCGCTCGGCGAAAACTTGACAGGTCGCCGCAATTTTGCGATAAAAATTGGGTCGGTACCACATTCAAGGCGACGCCTTCGACATCGCCTAACCCCACAAAACGGCAGGAGGAAAGACCATGAAAAAAGCTGCACTGCTTCTCTGTTGCGTCTTCGCTGTATCACTTCTTTTTACAGGCGCTGCAAATGCCCAGGACTCGGTCAAAGTGGGCATTGTCCTGCCAACGACAGGTTCGCTGGCCAAGTTCGGGGAGATCGAAAGGGATGCCTTCCTCATGGCCCAGGAAGAGATCAACGCCGCAGGAGGCATCAACGGCAAGAAACTGGAACTGCTCATTGAAGACACCACCGGCCGTCCGGACGTGGGCCGCTCGGTGGTGGAAAAACTGATCACCAAGGACAAGGTGGTCATGATCGGCGGCGGTTACAGCAGCTCGGTGACCTACGCCACGGCCGGCGTCTGCCAGCAGAACAGCATGCCCTTCCTGGTCAACACCGGGTCGGCCGACAAGATCACCACCTCCGGGTGGACATGGATCTACCGCCTCAACCCGCCGGTTTCGCAGTACGCCAGCGCCGTCAAGTCCCTGCTGACCCAGGTCATCAAGCCCAAGACGGTGGCCATCCTGCACGAAAACTCGCTCTTCGGCACCAAGGGCGCCAAGAAATTCGAAAAGACCTGCAAGGAACTGGGATACAAGGTCGTGCTCAAGGAGGGCTATGAGCACGGCGGCATCGATTTCAAACCGGTGCTGACGCGCGTCAAGGAGAAAAACCCGGACGTCATCTACATGATTTCCTATATCATGGACGCCTCGCTGCTCATGAAACAGGCCAAAGAGCTGAAGCTGACGCCCAAGATGTTCATCGGCGGCGCGGCCGGCTTCACCCTGCCGGAGTTCAAGGAGAACGCCGGTGTGGCCTCCAACTACGTCATCTCAGCCACGCTCTGGCACCAGGTGCTGCCCTTCCCCGGCGCCATGGATTTTTACAACAAGTTCAAGGCCCGCTTCAAAAAGTCAGTGGACTACCACGGCGCCGAGGCCTACGCCGCCTGCTATGTGATTGCCGACGTGCTCAAGCGCGCCAAATCCTTCAAGAACACGGACATCAAGGCCGCCCTGGACGCCACCGACATGATGACCGTCTTCGGCCCCGTCAAGTTTACCACCTGGGGTAAGATGAAAAACCAGAACAAGGCCGCCACTTACGTGGTCCAGTGGATCGACGGCAAACTGGAACTGGTGTGGCCCAAGGACCACGCCACCAAGGAGTTCGTCTTCCCGGTGGACTGGCTGAAGGTCTGGGGATACAAATAAAGGAGGCGTCGGCAGTCAGCAACCGGCTGTCCGCCCACTACCTGCAAAGGAATCATCGTGCCCCCATGGCTTGCCGACATGGGCCATGGGGGATTGTGAACCGCGAGACTGCCAGCAATCGGCCCGGATCGGCACGAAGCCGGTTCGGGCTGTAGTTTAAATTCCTCTGCCAAGCTTTCCGAAAGGACCGGCCCATGGATGTTTTTATCCAGACCATCGTTTCCGGCATTCTGATCGGCGGCATCTACAGCATGATCGGCATCGGCATGACGCTTATCATGGGTGTCATGGGCATCATCAACCTGGCCCACGGCCAACTGATGATGGTGGCCATGTACATCACATTCGTGCTGGCGCACTATTTCCACATCGACCCCTACGTGTCGCTGCTGGTGGCCATGCCGGCGCTTTTCCTGCTGGGGGCCTTTTTGCAGAAATTCCTGCTCAACCCCCTCATGGAGGTGGAGTCCATCCTGCCGGAAAACCAGGTGCTGATGACGGTAGGCATCGGCATGGTGCTGACCGAGATCGCGCGCTTCATCTTCAGCTCCGACTACAAGACGGTGAAGACTTCCTACAGTTCCTCGGCCCTTTTCATCGGAAGCATCTCGTTCAACGTTCCCATGTGCATCGCCTTCGTGTTCGCGCTGCTCTTCACGGGCGCGCTCTTCTGGTTCCTGCTCAAGACCGATCTGGGCCGCTCCATCCGGGCCACGGCCCAGGACAAGGACGCCGCCACCCTGATGGGCATCAACAGCAACCGCATCACCATCATCACCTTCGGCATCGGTTCGGCGCTGGTGGCCGCGGCCGGCGTCCTGCTGATGCCCATCTTTTACCTCTTTCCCGACATCGGCGGCGCCTTCACGCTCAAGGCCTTCGTGATCACCATCCTCGGGGGCCTGGGCAGCACCGTAGGTGCCATCTTCGGCGGCATCGTGCTGGGCGTCGCCGAAACCCTGGGCGCCACCTACATCGGAATGGGCTACAAGGAGATGGTAGGATACGTCATCTTCGTACTGGTGCTGATCTTTCTGCCGGGCGGCCTCAAGCGCCTGACGAAAGTGTAGAGGGAGTTATGCAGAAAAAAAACATCGCGTCGATCGTCATGCTGGTCATCGCCATCGCCTTTCCGCTGGTGGTGCGCTCCAGCTACTACCAGCACCTGGTGATCATCAGCCTGATGTGGGTGATCATCGGATCCTCCTGGAACCTGCTGGCCGGCTACACCGGGCAGGTTTCCTTCGGGCACGCCATTTTCTTCGGGGTGGGGGCCTACACGGCGGGCCTGTGCGTAACGCAGCTGGGCATATCGGCCTGGTGGGGCATGCTCTTCGGGGGACTGGTAGCCATGTTGGCGGGCCTCTTCGTGGGATGGGTGTGCTTCCGCCTGCGCGGACCCTACTTCGCTCTGGCCACGCTGGCCGGCGGCGAGATTTTCCGCCTGATCGCCACCAACTGGGAGAGCCTCACCGAGGGCATGGTGGGCATCCTCATCATCCAGACTTTCAAGAGCAAGCTCCCCTATTACTACATCGTGCTGGCGCTGGCCCTGACCTGCATCCTGGTAATCCGGCTGATCATGAAATCCAAGTGGGGCTATTATTTCGTCTCTATCCGCGAGGACCAGGACGCCGCCGAGTCGCTGGGCATCAACACCACGCTGTACAAAAACATCTCGCTGCTGGTCAGTTCCTTCTTCACCGGCATGGCGGGCGCCTTCTACATGAATTACATGGCCTTCATCGACCCGGAGGTGGTCTTTTCGCTGCACTTCATCTCCATCATGGCCATCCTGGTGGGCATCGTGGGCGGCGTGGCCACCATCTGGGGACCGGCCGTGGGCGCCTTCATCATGGTGGGGCTGCAGGAAACCTTCCGCAGCTCCTTCTTCGGGCTTGCGCCCGAATGGATCAGCCAGGCCCACGCGCTGGCTTTCGGCCTGCTGGTAATCTTCGTCATCATGTACCTGCCCAACGGCGTGGTGGGCGACTGGCAGAAAATCAAACGCTACGTGTTCCGGGTCAAGCCGGCTGCCTGACGGCACATTCGAGAGGATAGGCATGGCACTACTGGAGATT
>JAMOVG010000385.1 GCA_027061725.1 Desulfobacteraceae bacterium | reverse complement strand
TTCCGGCCCTTTTCGGAGAACCGGGCTTCAGCACTTATGAGCGCAGCTGGATTCGGCCGACGCTGGAGGTCAACGGCATTTGGGGCGGCTTCCAGGACGAGGGCATCAAGACCGTCATCCCCAGCCGGGCGCATGCCAAGATCTCCTGCCGCCTGGTGCCGGACCAGGATCCGGACAGGGTCCTCGAGCAGGTGACAGCCCATATCCAGCGGCATGCCCCGCGGGGCGTCGATGTCACGGTCCAGCCCATTCCGGGCGGCGCATGGCCCTGCGAGGTGTCGCTGGACCACCCCGCCAACCGTGCCGTAGAGAAGGTGCTGCGCGAGCTGTACGGCAAGGCGCCCTACATTACCCGCATGGGCGGCACCATTCCGGTATGCGGCATGTTCGCCCGTTTCCTGTCGGCGCCCATGATCAGCCTGGCTTTCGGCCTCAAGGACGAGGGCATCCACGCGCCGGACGAATTTTTCCGCCTGAGCAGTTTCCGGCGCGGGCAGAAAGCCTATTGCATGGCCCTTGCGGCCATCGCCGATGAAGGCCGGGAAGGTGCATCGTGAAGACCGCGGCCCCGGAATTTCATCAGTGGCTGGTGGCGCTGCGGCGGGAGATTCACCGACAGCCGGAGCTGGCCTTCAAGGAGTTTGACACCACGGCGTTGATTCGCCGTGAGTTGGAGCGCATCGGGGCGCAGGTGGAAACGTTCTCCGACATCACCGGCGCCGTGGGCATCCTGGAGGGTAGCGCCGACGGCCCCACCATCGGCCTGCGGGCTGACATTGACGCCCTGCCACTGCAGGAGCTCAACGAGGTGGACTACCGTTCAACCCGCGACGGGGTTATGCACGCCTGCGGCCACGACGCCCACACCACCATCATGCTGGGCGTGGCGCGCAGGCTCGTCGACTCCGGCCTGTTGTCGACGCTGCGCGGGAAGGTGAAGTTCCTCTTCCAGCCCGCAGAAGAAGGCGTTGCAGGGGCGCAGGCCATGATCGAGCGCGGTGTGCTGGAAGATCCCCATGTGGAGCGTGTCATCGCGGGCCACGTGGGACCCAACTTGCCCGCCGGAAGGGTGGGCGTCGCTTACGGTCAGGCGTATGCTTCGGCCGACCGCTTCGAGGTGACCATCACCGGTGCCGGCACCCATGGCGCGCGGCCCGACGAGGGCGCCGACCCCATTGTGGCCGGCGCCAATTTCGTGACCGCTTGCCAGACCATCGTCAGCCGCAACGTCAAGCCGACCCACCCTGCTGTGGTGACCCTGGGAAGATTCCAGGCCGGACAGGCCTCCAACATCATCCCGCAGACGGCTGTGCTGGAGGGAACCATCCGGGCCCTGAGCCCCGAGGTTCGACAGAAACTCATCGACCGGCTGCAGGAAATCGCCGCGGGCATCGGCACCACCTTCGGGGTGGACTGCAAATTTGTGCTGCAGCAGGGCGTGCCGCCGCTGATCAACGACGAGCAGGTGGCGCGGGACATGGCGGACGCCGCTGCGGCAGTGGTGGGGGAGGACAACGTGGTCGTGGAGTCGCCCACCATGGGTGCCGAGGATTTCGGCCTGTTCTGCGCCGACCGCCCCGGGGCCATGATCCGGCTGGGATGCGGCAACCGGGCAAGGGGGTTGGTGCACCCCCTGCACTCGCCGCGTTTCGACATGGACGAAAAGGTGCTCGAGGTGGGCGTGGATGTGTTCGTGGAAGCCGTGCGCCGCTTCCTGGCGTAGCGCGCGTTATCCCGACGAGCGCGGGATGCGCTTGTCCTTGAAGATGTGGTTGGAAATCACGATGCGCTGAATCTCCGACGTCCCTTCGTAGATGGTGAACACCCGCGCGTCGCGGTAGAAGCGCTCCACCTCGTAGTCCTTGGTGAATCCATAGCCGCCGTGGATCTGGATGGCCTTGGCGGTGATGCGGTTGACCATTTCAGAGGCGAACAGCTTGGCCATGGAAGCCTGGGCCGTGTAGCGCTCGCCGCGGTCTTTCATGGCCGCCGCCGACAGCATCAGCTGGGTGGCGGCCTCGATCTCGGTGGCCATGTCGGCGATGATCCAGCGCAGGCCCTGGAATTTGGAGATCTTCTGGCCGAACTGTTCGCGCTTCTTGGCGTACTTGACGGCTGCGTCGAAGGCCGCCCGTGCCACGCCCACCGACTGGGCGGCGATGCCGATGCGGCCGCCGTCCAGGGCCGTCATGGCGATCTTGAACCCGTCGCCCTCTTTTCCCAGCCGGTTGGCCGCCGGCACGCGGCAGTCTTCGAAGATCAGGTCGGTGGTGTCCGAGGCCCGCAGCCCCATCTTGTCTTCCTCGTGCCCCACCACGAGCCCCGGTGTGCCTTTTTCCACCACGAAGGCGCTGATGCCCTTGTGGCGCATGCTCTCGTCGGTTTTGGCCGTCACGATTACCAGGCCGCTGTTTTTGCCCGTGGTGATGAAGCGCTTGGTGCCGTTGAGAATGTACTCGTCGCCATCGCGCTCGGCCGATGTGATCTGGCGCACGGGATCGGATCCGGCGTGGGGTTCGGTGAGGGCGAAGGCGCCGATTTTCTCACCGGACGTCAGGGGCGCCAGAAACCGCTTCTTCTGCTCCTCGGAGCCCCAGCGGTGAATGCTTTCGCACACGATGGAATTGTGCACCGACATGACCACGGCCGTGGCGGCGTCGCAGTAGGCGATTTCCGAGAGGGCCAGCACATAACTGATGGTGTCGGCGCCTTCGCCGCCGTATTCCGGCGGAATCATCATGCCGAGGAACCCCAGTTCCCCCATCTTCTTGAGAATTTCGCCGGGAAACTCCTTGGTGCGGTCGCGTTCGGCGGCGCCCGGGGCTACCACCTTGCGGCCGAATTCGCGCACCATGGCCCGGATCATCAGCTGTTCGTCGGTCAGTTTGAAGAGCATAGCACCACCTCTTTTCGTCTGGGGACCCTTTCGGTATCGAAAAACCGCCCCGGTACGCCGGTCACGGACCGTAGATCACGACGATCAGTTCGGCCTTTTTGTCGCCCACGTTGCGCATGTGGTGGGAGATGCCCGAGTTGAAGTGCAGGGAATCCCCCTTTTTCAGCTTGTTGACGTGCTCGCCCACGGTAACCTCGATCTTGCCCTTGAGCACGTAGACGAACTCCTCGCCCTCGTGGTGATAGCCGACCCCCTGGTGGTCCTGCTTGGGCTCGACGATTACCTTGAAGGCCTTGAGGTGCTTATTCTCGGCGCCCGGCGTCAGCGTGGTGTAGGCATAGTTGTCGGTGCGCTTGGTATACTCCTTGACGCGCTTGTTCAGCGTCGTCTCCTGTTCCTTCAGGAAGTAACTGGAGTCGAGTTTCAGGGCCCGCGAGATCTGAAGCAGTGTGCCCACCGCCGGTGTTATCTTTCCGGCTTCGATCTCCTTCAGGTGTTCCACCGAGAAGCCGGTGTCGTTGGCCAGGTTGTCCAGCGGGATCTTTTTGTCCAGGCGGGCCTTTTTGATTTTCTTCCCGATAGGGACGGTTTTTTCGGCCTTTTTGCTCGCCATGTGGCACCCCCCATTTGGCAAGGTTTTTGCGGTATGCCCCCCTGCGCCGGATGGCGGAGGAAGCCGTCTGCCTATTTGTATTCGTAGAACCCGCGCCCGGTTTTGCGTCCCAGCCACCCGGCCTCGACGTATTTGCGCAGCAGTGGGCAGGGGCGGTACTTGGAGTCCTTGAAGCCGTCGTAGAGCGTCTCCATGATGGCCAGGCAGGTGTCCAGGCCGATCAGGTCGGCCAGCGCCAGGGGACCCATGGGATGGTTCATGCCCAGCTTCATGACGGTGTCGATGTCCTCGCGCGTGCCGACGCCGTGGTACAGGGCAAAGACCGCCTCGTTGATCATGGGCATCAGGATGCGGTTGGCGATGAATCCCGGGTAGTCGGAGGCCTGGGCCGGGGTCTTGCCGAATTGTTCGGAAAGCGCCCAGGTGGTTTCGAATGTCTCGTCCGAGGTGGCCAGGCCGCGGATGATCTCCACCAGCTTCATGACCGGCACGGGGTTCATGAAGTGCATGCCGATGACCTTGTCGGGGCGTCCGGTCTGGGCGGCGATGCGGCCGATGGGAATCGAGGACGTGTTGGTGGCCAGGATGACCTCCGGCCGGCAGATGCGGTCCAGGTCCTTGAAGATTTTAAACTTGACGGGTTCGTTTTCGGTGGCGGCCTCCACCACGAAGTCCGCCGCGCCCATGTCCTCCAAGCTGGAGCTGGTCTGGATACGGTTGAGCGTGCGTACCCTTTCGGCCTCCTTCAGCTTTCCCTTGTCCACTGCGCGCTGCAGGTTCTTGCCGATGACGTTCAGGCCGCGCAGCACCAAATCCTCATTGATGTCGTTGAGGATGACCTGCAGGCCGCTGGCTGCGGCCACCTGGGCGATACCGCCCCCCATCTGTCCGGCGCCGATGACGCCAAAAGTTGCAATGCTCATTTCGGACTCCTTTTGTTTTCAGCGTTTCACTACTAGGGCCACGGCTTCGCCGCCGCCCAGGCACAGGGTGGCCAGTCCGATTTTGAGGTCCCGGCGCACCATCTCGTAAAGCAGGGTCACCAGCACCCGGCAGCCCGAGGCACCGATGGGGTGACCCAGGGCTACGCTGCCGCCGTTGACGTTGACCTTGTCGGGGTCTAAGCCGAGCTCTCGAATGACCGCCAGGGTGGAACCGGAGAAGGCCTCGTTGACTTCGAAAAGGTCTACGTCCGCGATGCCGATGCCCTCTTTTTTCAGGCACTTGGGGATAGCCCAGATGGGGGCCACCAGCACGTACTTCATGTCGATGCCGTAGGAGGCCTGGGCGCCGATGCTGGCCATGACGGAGCAGCCCAGCTGCTCGGCCTTCTCGCGCGACATGACCACCACGGCGGCGGCGCCGTCGCTGATCACCGATGCGTTGCCGGCCGTGGTCAGGCCGTCTTTCTTGAAGGCCGGTTTCATCTTCGACAGGATTTCGAAACTCGTCTCGCGGGGGCACTCGTCGGTGTCGAAGACGGTGGTTTGGCCCTTGCGGCCGCGCACTTCGACGCCCACGGTCTCGTCCGCGAATTTTCCCGCCGCGATGGCCGCCAGGGCCCGCTCGTAGCTGCGGGCCGCATAGCGGTCCTGGTCTTCGCGGCTGATGCCGTACTTTTCACTGCACAGCTCGTTGGAGATGCCCATGTGAAAATCGTTGACGATGTCCCACAACCCGTCGTGCACCATGTGGTCCTGCAGGGTGCCGGGGCCCATGCGGTAGCCGAAGCGCGCCTTTTCGAGGTAGTAGGGCGCCATGCTCATGTTTTCCATGCCGCCGGCCACCACCACCTCGGCGTCGCCCAGTTGCACCGCCTGGGCGGCCAGCATGACGGACTTGAGCGCCGAACCGCAGACCTTGTTGATGGTCAGGCACTCGGCCTCCCAGGGCATGTCGGCATGCACGGCGGCCTGCTTGGCCGGGTTCTGGCCGTAGCCGCAGGGCAGCACCATGCCCATGATGACCTCGTTGACATCCTGCTTGGCGATGCCCGCCCGGCGGACGGCCTCCTCGATGACCACACCCCCCAGCCGGGTGGCGCCCGTAGAGGCCAGGGTGCCGTTGTAGCTTCCCAGCGGGGTGCGCACCGCGCTGACGATGACGGCTTCTTTCATGGGATTCTCCTTATGATTGCGCTTTTCGTGTTTTCTTCGTGGAAAATCGTAAAACCGTGTTTTCTACATTCCACGACGGTACTGCCCGCCGACTTCGTAGAGCGCCTGGGTGATCTGGCCCATGCTGCAGACACGCACGGTTTCCATCAGTTCGGCGAAGATGTTGTCGCCCGAAAGGGCCACTTTCTGCAGCCGCTCCAGGGCCTGCGGGGCCTCCTCGGCGTGGCGCCGCTTGAAGTCCTCCAGCCGTTTGAGCTGTGACTCTTTTTCTTCCTCGGTGGCGCGCGCCAGCTCCAGTTCGTCCACGAACTCTTCGCCTGCGGCGTCGGGGTCGCGGAAAGTGTTGACGCCGATGATGGGCAGCTTGCCGCTGGTCTTGAGGGTCTCGTAGTAGATGGACTCCTCCTGGATCTTGCTGCGCTGGTAGCCGGTTTCCATGGCGCCCAGCACCCCGCCGCGCGCCGTGATGCGGTCGAACTCCATCAGCACGGCCTCTTCCACCAGCCGGGTGAGCTCCTCGACGATGAAACTGCCCTGGTAGGGGTTCTCGTTCTTGGTCAGGCCCCACTCGCGGTTGATGATCATCTGGATGGCCAGGGCGCGGCGCACCGACTCGGCGCTGGGGGTGGTGATGGCCTCGTCGAAGGCGTTGGTGTGCAGACTGTTGCAGTTGTCGTAGATGGCGCACAGGGCCTGCAGGGTGGTGCGGATGTCGTTGAACTGGATCTCCTGGCTGTGCAGCGAACGGCCCGACGTCTGCACGTGGTACTTGAGCATCTGGGAGCGCGTGCCGGCGCCGTATTTCTCGCGCATGGCTACTGCCCAGATGCGCCGCGCCACGCGTCCGATGACGGTGTACTCGGGATCCATGCCGTTGGAGAAGAAGTAGGAGAGGTTGGGGGCGAAGCTGTCCACCGGCATCCCCCGCGACAAGTAGTACTCAACATAGGTGAAGCCGTTGGAGAGCGTCAGCGCCAGTTGGGTAATGGGATTGGCGCCGGCCTCGGCGATATGGTAGCCAGAGATGGACACCGAATAGAAGTTGCGCACATTGTGGTCGATGAAGTACTGCTGGATGTCGCCCATCATTTTCAGGGCAAACTCGATGGAGAAGATGCAGGTGTTCTGGCCCTGGTCCTCCTTGAGGATGTCGGCCTGCACCGTGCCGCGCACCGTGGAAAGCGCCCGCGCGCGGATTTCGGCGTACTGCTCGTCCGTGGGGGGGCGGCCGTTTTCGGCCGTGAATCGCTCCACCTGCTGGTCGATGGCGCAATTCAGGAACATGGCCAGCATGATGGGCGCCGGCCCATTGATGGTCATGGACACCGAGGTGTTGGGGGCGCACAGGTCGAACCCGCTGTAGAGCACCTTGACGTCGTCCAGGGTGCAGACGCTGACGCCCGAGGTGCCGATCTTGCCGTAGATGTCCGGGCGTCGGTCGGGATCGTAGCCATAAAGCGTGACCGAGTCGAAGGCCGTCGACAGGCGCTTGGCCTCGTAGTTGGCCGACAGCAGCTTGAAGCGCCGGTTGGTGCGTGCCGGGTCCCCCTCTCCGGCGAACATGCGCGTGGGCTCTTCATCCACCCGCTTGAGGGGAAAGACCCCCGCGGTGTAGGGAAAGCGGCCGGGCACGTTCTCTTCCCGCATCCAGCGGTAAAGCTCACCAGGGTCCTTGAACCGGGGCAGCACGATCTTGGGGATTTTCTGGTGGGCCAGCGACTCGGTGTACAGCGGTACGCGGATCTCCCGCCCGCGGACGGTGTAGACCAGTTCGTCGCCGGCGTAGGCCCGGCGCACCTCCTCCCACTCCTGGAGCACCTTTTCGGTCTGGGGGTCGACCTGCTCCCGGGCGCGGGCGGCCTCATCTTTGAGGCGATCGAGCAGCGCCTGGGTATCGCCTTCCAGGGCGTTTTCTTCCAGCTGGCGGGCACTCTCCTCCAGGTGCCACACCCGCCGCAGGGCGTCGGCCTGCCGGGCGGTGAGACGATGGTAGGATTTGACCGTCTCGGCAATCTCGGCCAGGTAGCGCGTGCGCTCCGGCGGGATGATGATGGTCTTGGAAGAGGACGTTTTGACCTTTGGGCAGGGGAGGTTCGGCGAAAAGGCCGTCCCGGCGCGCTCGTTGACCAGTTTGAGCAGGTCGCAGTACAGGGCCGTGACCCCGTCGTCGTGGAACTTGGAGGCGATGGTGCCGTACACCGGCATCTCCTCGGGCGGGGTGTCCCAGGCGCGGCGGTTGCGCTGAACCTGCTTGCGCACGTCGCGCACCGCGTCTTCGCTGCCGCGCTTTTCGAATTTGTTGACCACCACCATGTCAGCGTAGTCCAGCATGTCGATTTTTTCCAGCTGGGAGGCGGCCCCGAACTCACTGGTCATGACGTAGATGGAGACGTCCACCAGGTCGACGATGCGCGAGTCGCCCTGGCCGATGCCGGCGGTTTCGGCGATGATCAGATCGAACCCGGCCGCCTTGGCCACGTCCAGGGCCTCGGGCAGCGTTTCGGGAACCTCGCTCTGGGACTTGCGCGTGGCCAGGGAGCGCATGTAGACGCGCGGGTCGCTGATGGCGTTCATGCGGATGCGGTCGCCCAGCAGGGCGCCGCCGGTCTTGCGCCGCGAGGGGTCGCAGCAGATAATTCCGATCCGAATGTCTTTCAGGTCGTGCAGCATGCGCAGGATGATCTCGTCGGTGAGCGACGATTTTCCAGCCCCGCCGGTGCCGGTGATGCCCACGACGGGAGGCACGCGCTTTTTGTTCACTTTTTCCCGGATCTGGTCGTGCAGGTTCGAGAGCAGCTGCGGGTCTTCCACCTTGGCGGTCTCCACCGCCGAGATCAGCCGGGCGATGAGGTTCTTGTTTTCGGGCGTGAGCTGCGCCGGATCAAAGCGGAAGTCGGATTCCACCAGCGGAAAATCGATGAGCTGCACCAGATGGTTGATGATCCCCTGCAGCCCCATGCGGGCGCCGTCCTCGGGCGAGTAGATCTTGGCCACGCCATAGGCCTCGAGCTCTTTGATCTCCGCCGGCACGATGACCCCGCCGCCGCCGCCGAAAACGCGGATGTGGCCGGCGTGCCTCTCTTTGAGCAGGTCGACCATGTACTTGAAGAACTCCATGTGGCCGCCCTGGTAGCTGGAGACGGCGATGCCCTGGACATCTTCTTCGATGGCCGCCGACACGATCTCCATGACGGAGCGGTTGTGCCCCATGTGGATGACTTCCACCCCGGTGTCCTGCAGGATGCGGCGCATGATGTTGATGGCCGCGTCGTGGCCGTCAAACAGCGAGGTGGCGGTCAGGACACGGACGTGGTTTTTGGGCCGGTAGATTTCGGTTTCAACGCTCATGGCGGTTCCCCTATCTGTCGATGAAAACTTTGAGAATAAACTCGGTCTGCAGCTGGATGTACTCCTCGATGGTGTAGTGTCGGCTGAAGAACCAGCGCCGGAAGGTCCACATGTGCCCCAGCACGGAAATGTTGTGGGCCGCGATTTCGATACGCCGGTCGTCCAGGGGCGGCAGTTCGCCGCTGGCCACCAGGCGGGCCAGCACTTCAACGAAGAGCCCGGTGATGCGCAGCTCGTTCTCCAGCACCCGCTTTTTCCACTGTTCGGGCAGCGACTGGGTCTCCTGGTAGATCAGGAGGATGAAGTCGCTCATGCGGTTGCAAACCAGGAAATACTCGCGGATGGCCTCGGCCAAGGCGTTGCGGGCGCCGTCGGCACGGACCAGGGCCTCGCTGACGCCGTGTTCGACCTCTGCGTGGATGGACTCGCACACCAGGTAGAGTACGTCCTCCTTGGAAGCGATATACTCGTAAAGCGATCCGATGGAAAATCCGGCTGCCCGGGCGATCTGGCGCGTAGTGGTCTTGTGGAACCCCTGGCGGATGAAAAGCTGCACGGCGGCGTCCACGATCTGCCGCCGTCGCCGCTCTACCAGCCGGGGATCCTTGATCTGTGTCGGTATGTCGCCGGTGCTGTTTTGCCGCGGTTTCATGGCCTGATTCCGATTGCGGTGGCCGGCGGCGGTGTTTTGTCGCCGGCCTGATTTGTTTCCCGAGCGAGCGCTCATTCGGAACACCTATCACGCCTCCTTTTTCCTTGTCAAGGGGCACATCAAGAAACACAAGGCAACCACAGCCAGTCGGGTCGCAACCAATACCATGAAAGGGGGCCGGCATCGACCACGCCGGGCGCTACATGCGATTGGCCTGCCAGAGGATCTAAGGCCGCATGGCCGGCGACCGGCACCGCCTCACCCGGACGGCGTGCGACCGGGATGGTTTCCGGCGCAAAGCCGGGATCCGGATTGCGGGCTATTCGGGGAAAGCCGGGCTGCTGGGGGGGTGCCCCCTGCCGTGGGAGGGGGCGCCGGTATGCCGGCGTGGCGCACCTCCGAGATGCGCAGGTAATACTTGGAGGTGATCTGCACTTCCTGCCGGGTGCGCAGCGGCAGTTCGGCCTTGAGGCGGGTATCGCTGGTGGGCCGGTGATCCCTGTAGCGGATTTTCTGAAAGACGATCACATGCGGATACAGGTGCCGGCGCACCTCACGGGCGAAAACGGGCTTGTTGGCGTAACGGAAGTTGACGGCGCCGTAGCCCGCGGCCACCATCTGTCCCGGTCGGATGGTGACCGCCATGACGTCCTCCCGGGGATAGCTCGCCAGATAGGCCAGTTCGTGGCGCGTCAGCCGGTTCAGGGTCAGGCTGTCCATGAAGGCGTTGTTGACGGCCACGGGATAGTAGAGCAGCATCGAGGCCGCCGCGACCCCCAGCAGGCCACGGCTGTTCAGCCATTGGGGCTTGATGAGGTGCAGCCAGACCGGCGCCAGGGCCACGGCCATGGACATGAAGACGAAAAAACGAGCGCTGGAGGGGTGGTCGTAGCGGCCCCAGTAGTAGGCCAGGTAAAACAGTACGTTGAGTACCGTGACGACGCCCAGCAGCGCTGCCGTGGCCTTGTGGCGGCTGTCGATGTGCCGGCGGTTTCTGACGTGCCACCACAGCAGGTAGGCGTAAACCGCGATGCCGGCGCCCGTCAGCAGGTTGGCGTAGGGCAGATGGAAGCCGAAGTCCGCCAGGCTTTTGACCAGGTCTCGTCCGTGGGACAGCAAATAGGCCAGGGAAAAGGTGGCCCCCTCGTCGGCGGTGGTGGATTTCACCGTGACGATGCGCTGCCAGAAGGTGGGCAGCATGATGAGTGCCGTGGCGCACAGCTCCAGGGAACAGCCCCGAATGTGGCCTGCCCGGATTTTGCCGACAGCGGCCAGCAGCACGACGATGACGATGGCGAAAAACAGGGACTCGTAGCGGATGTTGGCAAAAACCAGCAGTGACAGCCACAGAAAGGAAAAAGAGCGTGCGTCCTCGTGTTTCAGGTGCTCGGCCGCCAGCAACAGGATCAGCAGCAGAAAGGCGCTGTTGAGCAGGTCGAAGCCCGCCGAAGTGGCCAGGATGGGCACCAGCGGCATACTGAGCACCAGCAGCATGGCGGCCAGCGCTGCGATGGGATCGGCCAGGCGGGCGAACACCAGGAAGATTCCGCTGAGCAGTACGAACAGTACCGTCAGGTTGAGGTAGAAGGCGTTGTGGTAGTCGAAGCCCAGAAAGAGGTGGTACAGGTGCAGCAGGAAAGGAAACACCAGCGGCCGTTTGGGCACGGTATAGCTGACCGTGTGGGGTTGGCCGTAGTAGACCCTGCTCATGGTGACGTTGCGGCAGGTGCGGCTCTCCAGCATGGATTTCGATACCGAAACCAGGTTGGTCTCGTCGCTGAGGGTCTTGAATTCCATGGGCACGCTGGCCGCCACGCTCAGGGTCAGCGCCAGCGCCGCAGCCAGCCCTGGCCATCCGGTTCTGGCCAGGTAGGCCGGCGAGAAGGGCCGCGAACGCAGGTAGCGCACCCCGCTGGCCACCCACCAGACCATCAGGCCCAGGATCAGGTAGTAGGACCATTTCAGAAAGTAGGCCTCCATGGCCAGGCGGTCCCCCACCGTCCTCCCCAGCAGTGCGGCGCAAGCCGCCAGAGGGGCGGCGTGAAGGGCCGTGTTGACCGCCCGCCGCAAGAGGCCGGGGCGATTGGTGGAAACGCTGTTCATTACGGTTTCTTCCCTCTTTGCCATGAATGTCCGCCGTCAGGAAAGCTTCAGCTTTACGAATGCCAGCACCAGCATCCGCGTCAGCTGCCAGCCGTGGCGCCACCGGTGGATCTTGACCTCACCGTAGGTGCGCTGGCGGTAGCGCACCGGCAGGTCGATGATTTTGCAGTTCAGTTTGCTGGCCCCCAGCAGGAGGTCGAAGTCGCCGAAAGGATCGAACGCTCCGAAGTAATCCCGGTTTTCGGCGATTTTTTCATAGTCCCGGCGCCACAGGACTTTGGTGCCGCACAGGGTGTCTTTGACCGGCTGGCCGATGAGCCAGGAGAACAGGTGCGCGAAGAGGTGGTTGGCCAGCATGTTCAGGAACCGCATGGCCTTTTCCTGCATGGGATACACCAGGCGGCAGCCGTTGACAAAGTCGGCCTTGCGGGCCGTCAGAGCCCGGTAATACTTGGGAAGCTCCTCGGGGGGCATGGTCAGGTCGGAGTCCAGGATCATCAGGACGTCTCCCCGGCAGCGGGCAAAGCCCTGGCGTACCGCCGGCCCCTTGCCGCTGTCGGTCTGGTGCAGCAGAAGCACCCGCTTCCAGCGTGATGCCCAGGCCTGCATGCAGCGTTCGATTTCCGCCACGGTGCCGTCCGTGGAGCGGCCGTCAACAAAAACCAGTTCGGTCCAGCGTCCCATGTGGGGCATGCGCCGGAAAAGGGGCTCGATGTTGCCCCGTTCGTTGCGCGTGGGGATCACCACCGAGACGGTGGCTTCGGTCCGGTCTTCATCGCCGGGAGGCACCGGACGCGCCACCATGAACCAGTTGAGACAGAGCTGCTGGATGAACGGGAGCTTGGCCAGCATACGGTTGAAGACCGCCGTCACGGCGGGGATTTTCAACGGCATGAGGGTCCTGCCGGCCCGCGTGACCACTTCGAAGCCGGAGAGAAAGAGCAGGTTGCGTATGTCGTGGGTGGCGAGCCAGTTGACCGCGAAGGTCCGCCGGCGCCGCCGCAAGAAGTGGGCCAGGGCCATGGCCGGCCGCCAAAGATTGGAGCGGTAGGAGATGACCAGCCGGGTCGCCGGGGTGCATACCGGCCGCAGGTCGATCAGCAGCTGCTGGATATCCCGCACCAGGGGCAGGATGTCCGAAAGGATGATGTAGTCGAAAGGCTGCAGGCGTCCGTATTCGAAGCCTTCGATGTCGGCTTCCAGGAAACGGAGACCGCCGTCAGCGCCGTACCGTTCGACGGCCCGTTGGATCTTGCGCCCGTCGCGATCCAGTCCGGTACCCGCCGCCGGCTTTACATGGGCCAGCAGTTCACCGCTGCCGCAGCCCAGTTCCAGCACCCGGGATCCAGGCGGGATACAAAAAGCGTAGTATCGCGCTATTTCGTCGAAAACGGTGCTGCTGACCATTGATCGCCCGTCTGAAGCAGTCGGAAATCGGAAACGTGACGGATCGAAAAGAGGATGGTTAATCGACCCCACAGCGGGGCGGTGTTTGAAAGCTACCCTACAGGCAATGCCGTCGACAAATCAAGCCAAAACAGCACGGTTGGCCCTTCCCCCTGCGGTTCTGGCCCATCGCCGCAACAGGCCCTTCATCGGGGCTGGCCCACGATGGGGGGGCGCGTCACCGGCGGGCGGTGAATCGGAGGGCGGGTCACCGGCGGACGGCCCACCGGGGGGGCGATGCCGGCGGGCGGCAGATACGGACCGGGTCTGCCGGGCCGGTGGGTCAGCGGATTGCCGTAGTACAAGTGTCCGCCGATGAACGGGGATGTCTGGTAATAGCGGCGGTGGTAGCGTCGGCGCATTTCCCCGGGGGGAACCAGCGGGTGTCTGCAGGGCGGGGGCTGCCCGTCCGGGCAGTAGACCGGAGGATAGTATCCGCCGCTGTTCTTGTACACGTTGTTTTCAATGACCACGGGAGGCTGCTGCGCGGTCTGCTGTCGGCGCTGTGCCGCCAGGCGTTCGGCTTCCAGTTTCATGCGCGCCTGCTCCTCCCGGCTTTCCCTCTCCAGGTCTTCGCGGTAGGCGTTGGCCTCGGCCTCGCGGCGCTGGCGGTCGGCTTCGGCATCGTAAGGGATCTCGGCCCGGGTCGACACCGATTCGTCTGCTTTTGGCGGCTTCTGGTTGGAGTAGTGGGGCACCCCGTTCTTGTCCACCCAGTGGTAGATTTCGGCGGCTGCCGGTGATGGCTGCATCAGAGCGGCCAACACGAACAGGGTTGGTATCAGGATTTTCACGGTTTTCATGAGCGGCATCCGGGCAAACTCTTTAAATTTATTTTACATATTGCATCGTCCAAAGTCAAGTCGCCGCCGGTCATCGCCCGGACGGGGCCCGGGGGGACAAAAAGGGGTTGACACCCGCGGCCCTTGTATATAGGTTGGGCGTACTGATTGAGCGCTCGTTCACAACGCGGAAACAATGGGTGCGGGGTTGCCGCCGGTATCACCGATTAAGATTGAGGAGGGTCCGTGGATTTCGATCTCACCACCGAGCAGGAAATGATCCGCAGAGAGGTTCGCCGCTTTGCGCGCAGCGAAATTGCCCCCGTGGCCGGTGAACTGGATGAAACCGAAACGTTTTCCCCCGAACTGACGCGCAAGATGGGCGAAATCGGACTGTTTGGCATGTTCGTAGACGAAGCCTACGAAGGCCAGCAGATGGATTACCTGTCCTACATCATCGCCGTCGAGGAAATCGCACGCATCGACGGCTCCCAGGCCGCTACCATCGCCGCCGGAAATTCCTTGGGCATCGGGCCGATCTATTACTTCGGAACCGAGGAACAGAAGAAGAAATACCTGCCACCCCTGTGCCGGGGCGAAGGCCTCTGGGGCTTCGGCCTCACCGAGCCCACCGCCGGTTCGGATGCCGGCGGCAGCAAAACCACGGCCGTCAAGGACGGCAACCAGTGGGTTATCAACGGCTCCAAGATTTTCATCACCAACGCCGCCTGCGAGATGACCCATGGCGTTACCGTGCAGGCGGTCACCGGCAAGCGTCCCAGCGGCAAGCCCGAGTACACCTGTTTCCTGGTCGAGGCCGGTACGCCGGGCTTCAAGGCCGTTGCCATGCACCGCAAGATGATGTGGCGCGCCTCCAACACCGGGGAATTGTACTTCGACGACGTGCGGGTGCCCGAGGCCAACATTTTGGGCAAACGCGGCGATGGCTTTCATCAGATGCTCAAAACGCTGGACGGCGGACGGCTCTCCATCGCGGCCATGGGCCTGGGGGGCGCCCAGGGGGCCTATGACCTGGCGCTGAAATACGCTCAGCAGCGGGTGCAGTTCGGCCAGCCCATCTCCAAGTTCCAGGCCGTGGCCTTCAAACTGGCCGACTGTGCCGTGGAGATCGAGTGCGGCCGCAACCTGCTCTACAAGGCCTGCTGGCTGCGGGACCGCAAGCGGCCCTTCGAGCAGCAGGCGGCCATGGCCAAGCTCTACTGCTCGGAGCTGATGGGCCGCGTGGTGGACCGGGCCGTCCAGATCCACGGGGGCTACGGCCTGATGAAGGACTACAACGTCGAGCGTTTCTACCGGGACCAGAAACTGCTGGACATCGGCGAAGGCACCTCCGAGGTGCAGCGCATCGTGATATCACGGCATATCGGCTGCTGAGAAACGCCGCGGTATGGACGCCTTTGCGGTTCACAAAACTCCGGGTTCCTTTTGCGATCAAGGGAGAAAACCAACATGAGCGATGACATTCTGTTGTCGGAACACGCAGACGGTGTCGAGATCCTCACTCTGAACCGTCCAAAGGTGATGAACGCCTTCAACTTTGCCCTGCTGCACGCGCTGGCGGCCCAGGTGGAACGCATGCGGTTCGATCGCGACGTGCGCGCCGTCATCATCACCGGCGCCGGACAGCGGGCCTTCTGCTCGGGGGCCGACCTGAAAGAACGCGCCACGCTGCCCCCGGAAAAGGTGCGCGAATACATCTTCACCATCCGCAACCTGTTTACCGCCATCGAACAGCTCAACAAGCCGGTTATCGCCGGGGTCAACGGCGTGGCCCTGGGCGGCGGCACGGAATTGGCCCTGGCCTGCGACATCCGCCTGGCGTCGGCCACTGCCAGCATGGGCCTGACCGAGACACGGCTGGCCATTATTCCCGGTGCCGGCGGCACCCAGCGGCTGCCCCGGCTGATCGGGCGCGGCAAGGCCAAGGAACTCATCTTCACCGGCCGGCGCGTGGGGGCCGAGGAGGCGCTGCAGATCGGACTGGTGAACCACGTCTACGAGCCGGACGCCTTGCTCGACGAGTGCCGCAAGATGGCGGCCCTGATTGCCGAGGGCGGACCGGTGGCCCTGGAGCAGGCCAAGTACGCCATCAACCACGGGCTGGAAACCGACCTGGCCACCGGGCTGGCCATCGAATCCAACGCCTACTGGGTGACCATCCCCACCAAGGACCGGCTGGAGGGTCTGGCCGCTTTCCGCGAGAAACGCAAACCCGTCTACAGGGGAGAATAAAAAACAAGGAGGATATCCCGACATGACCGAATATGACTACTGGAAAATTTTTCCCCGTATGCCCCGCAAGGTGACCATCGGCGACATCACCATCCGCGACGGCTTTCAGCACCAGGAGAAGTTTATCTCCACGGCCGCCAAGAAGTTCTATCTGGAAGAGCTCATTTTCGCCGGCTGCCGCCACATCGAGGTCACCAACCTGGGAAACCCCTACCTGATGCCCCAGTTCCGCGACGCAGAAGAGCTGCTGGCCCACCTGCGCAGCGACCGCTTCAAGAAGCGCTGCGAGCGAAAGGGGGTGCCTTACGACGAACTGGTGCTGACGGCCATCACCATTCGTGAGGGCGCCGTTGACCGCGCCGTCAAACTGCGCGAAAAGGGCATCGGACCGGACCGCCTGCTCATGATGGTCTCCACCGAGGAGGAGCACCATTTCGCCAACTCCGGCACCACGCTGCCGGACTACTGGAAGGAGGCCGAGCGCTGCATCAAGAAGTGCAATGATGCCGGCATGATGATGTGCGGCACGGTGAGCACCATCTGGGGCAGCCCCATCGGCGGGGCCACCAAACTGGAAGACGCGGTAGAGTTTACCAAACGCTGGCTGGAGATCGGCGCCCACGACGTGGAGCACGCCGACCACGACGGCAGCGCTTCGGCCCCCGAGGTGTACCGCTACTTTTCCATGATCCTGGACGAGATCCCGGACACCGAAGTGCACATTGCCCATTTTCACGAAACCAAGCGCGTGGCATCGGCCTCGGTGCTGGCGGCCCTGCAGGCCGGCATCACCCGGTTCGAGGCCACCCTGGGGGGCCAGGGCGGCCAGCCGGCCAACTTTCTGGACGACTGCCCGGTGCGCGGCACTGGCGACTACTATTACGAGGATCCCCGCTACGTGGGCCTGGTGTGCCTGGAGGACACCCTGGTACAGATCGACGAGATGGGCATCGAGCACGGCTACGATGTGGACCGGGTGCTGCAGCTGGGCCGCATGATGGAGAAAACCATCGGCCAACGGCTGCGTTCCGAAGCGGTGATCAACGGCCGCACGCTCAAGGAGGGGCATCCCCAGTTCGCCCGTCCGGGGCTCCAGCGCCGCAAAGAGAAGCTGGGCGAAAAACCCGGCCAGAAGCTGCCCGGGGACTGGGCGCCCCAGGCCGTGCTGCCCGAAAAATACCGGCCCTGATCCGCAGGCCCTGCCGGGGGCCGGCCGTCGATGGGTTTGGTGCATTGACAATAACCGGCCGCCCGGCGTACAATCGTAACGAACCGACATAGACCACAGGGAGCCTCCGCATGCCCCGGGACGCAGACCATATTGAAGCCCTTGAGAACGCTGAACTGGTAAGCCTGATCGGGGACATGTTCCACCGCATCGTAATACACTACGCGTTGTGGTTCACCGAGGTACGCCACCAGATGGGAATGGACAAGGCCCTGGAGACCCTGGACAGTGCGTCGCGCCGCAGCATCGCCATCCAGATGAAACGTCTGTCCAAGGTGCTGGGCTTCGAAATCAAGGACGACCTGCCCGCCGCCCTGCAGGATATGCCGCGGGAGCGGCTGTTGTCCCTGCTTGACGCCGTGTCCGTCAACTGGCTGGCCAACGATGGGGTTTGGTTCCAGGCGGTGGAGTTCTCCTCCGGCATGACCGATGCCAAACGCTGCAACGATTCGTGCTGGGCCCACTTTTCACCCTTTGAGGCCTGGTCGATCCGCCGGTTCCTGCAGCTCGGCGAGCATCCCGGCCTGGAGGGGCTCAAGAGGGCCCTCAATTTCCGGCTTTACGCCCGCATCAACACCCAGTCCTTTCACGATGAAACCGACGGCAGCTTCATTTTCCAGATGAACGAGTGCCGCGTGCAGGCGGCCCGCAAACGCAAGGGCCTCGCGGACTACCCCTGCAAATCCGGCGGGATGGTGGAGTACACCTATTTTGCGCGCAGCATCGATCCCCGCATCCGCACGGAGTGCATCGGGTGTCCGCCGGACAGCCACCCCGACGAGTGGTACTGCGCCTGGCGCTTTTTCATCGAGGATGAACGTGCGACGCAGCTGTCAAGGTGAGCAACACGATGCCGCCGAAACCGGACAGCTGAAACCCGATACCTGCCAAATGAAAGGTGGATGCCATGAAAGCCATGATTATGGAGGAAACGCAGGACCTGTGCTGCACGTCTCACCCCCTGAAACTGGCTGAATGCCCGACCCCCGTGCCCGGCGAGGGACAGGTGCTGATCAAAGTGTCCGCCTGCGGGGTGTGCCACACGGAAATCGATGTCATCGAGGGGCGCACCTCGCCGCGGCTGCCGGTGGTGCTGGGCCACCAGGTCGTCGGCCGGATCGTCGAACTCGGACCCGGCACCGGGCGTTTCGAGAAGGGAACGCGGGTGGGGGTCGCCTGGATCTTCAAAGCCTGCGGTGAGTGCGATTTCTGCCGCAGCGGCCAGGAGAACCTCTGCGCCGACTTCATGGCAACGGGCTGCCACGCTGACGGCGGTTACGCCGAGTACATGGTGGCTTACGAGGATTTCATCTACCCCATCCCGGAGGTTTTTTCCGATGCCAAGGCCGCACCGCTGATGTGTGCCGGGGCCATCGGCTATCGCTCCCTGCACCTGACCGGTATCACCAACGGCCGCACCCTGGGTTTCGTGGGCTTCGGCGCATCGGCCCACCTGGTGTTGAAAATGGCCAGGAAACGCTTTCCCGACACCGCCGTCTTCGTGTACGCCCGCAGCGCAAAGGAGCGGGCGTTCGCCGAAGAGCTGGGAGCGGCCTGGGCCGGGGACTACAATGACGATCCGCCGGAACAGTTGGACGCCGTTATCGACACGACGCCCGCCTGGCGGCCGGTGCTCAAGGCCCTGGAGGTGCTCAAACCCGGCGGGCGGCTGGTCATCAATGCGGTTCGCAAGGAGGACGCCGATCGGGACCTGCTGATGGGGGTGGACTATCCCCGCCACCTGTGGCTGGAAAAGGAGATCAAGAGCGTGGCCAATGTGACCCGCAGGGACGTATCCGACTTCCTGGAACTGGCCGCCGAGATGAACATCGACCCGGTTGTGGAGGAGTACGGCCTGAAGGACGCCAACCGGGCCCTGATGGAGCTTAAAACCCGCAAGATCCACGGCGCCAAGGTGCTGGTCATGGATTGAAGCGCAGTGCAGTTTCCGGTTTTCACGGACGCGCTCCAGACCGACGGTTCGTTGGAAACAACAAAAGCCCGAAGCAGCGATGCTTCGGGCTTTTGTTGTTTCAGTGCGCCGAATCGGTCTGTTATGACTAGAACAGTCCGGTGACCTTGGCGGTCTCGACGTCCACGTCAATCCGCCGGAAGGCCGGGTTGGAGCCGGTGCCCGGCATCAGGCTGATGGTGCCGGCGCAGGGGCACAGGAACTTGGCGCCGGAGTAGATCAGCACGTCGCGAATGGGCAGGGTCCAGCCCTTGGGCACACCCTTGAGCGTGGGATCGTGCGACAGGCTCAGGTGTGTCTTGACCATCATGGTGGCGTAGTCGTCGTACTTGGGATCGGCTTCCAGCATCTTGGCCTTGGCCTCGGCTTCCGGCGTCCAGGTGACACCGTCGGCGCCGTAGACCTCC
>JAMOVG010000384.1 GCA_027061725.1 Desulfobacteraceae bacterium | reverse complement strand
GGGGACTGTTTTCGTGTCTCGGACAGGGCCACCGTGCAGGTCATCGACACGCCGGGCCACACGCGCGACTGCATCAGCTTCTACATCCCGCAGGCGCGGGTCCTGATCTGCTCGGAAGCCGCCGGTATCGCCGATCCGACTGGCTACATCGTATCGGACTGCCTGGTGGACTATGACATGTACCGCACTTCCATGGAAAAACTGGCCGGGCTGCAGGCCAAAGTCGTCTGCCTGGGACATCGCTATGCGTTCACCGGGGAAGACGCCGAACGCTACCTGTCGCGCGCCATGGCTTTCTGCCGCGATTTTCGGGATCGTGTGGTGCGCTGCTGGCAGGAGGAACAGGGGGACACGGCGCGTGTGCTGGCGCGCCTCAAATCGTTCGAATACGACGGCAAACCGGAACCCAAGCAGCCCGAGGCCGCCTACGTGATTAACCTCGAGGCCCGTGTGCGGGCGGTTCTGAGGCACCTTCAGAAAGGCGATCCTGCGGGGAAGGAGACGGACGCCGGACGCCTCCCCGCCGGCCCGCAGCCGTGAAAACAGGGGTTGGAAAAGAGGCCTTCATGCGCCAGGATGTTGATCTCAGGGTGGATATCGGCCGTTTGACGCTTCGCAATCCGGTGATGACCGCCTCGGGCACCTTTGGATACGGCGGGGAGTACGCTCCCTTCGTGGATCTCGATCGACTGGGGGCCATCGTGGTCAAGGGCCTTTCGCTGCAGCCCAGTGCCGGAAACCCTCCGCCGCGCATTGTTGAGACGGCCTGTGGCATGCTCAACGCCATCGGCCTGGAAAACATCGGCATCGAGGACTTCGTGCGGAAGCGGCTGCCCTTTTTGCAGCGCCTGCAGACGCCGGTGATCGCCAATGTTTACGGCAAGACCGTGAACGAATACGAAAGGCTGGCCGCCCGCATCGATGGCGTCGACGGCATTGCCGCCATCGAAGTCAACATCTCGTGCCCCAACGTACGGGCCGGCGGAATGGCGTTCGGCGTCGACGCCGCCGTGGCGGCAGACCTGGTGGGTGCCGTACGGCGGCGAACCGCCAAGCCCGTGACGGTCAAGCTGTCGCCCAACGTGACGGACATCACGGCCATTGCAAAAGCGGTGGTGGCGGCCGGTGCCGACAGTGTTTCGCTGATCAACACCATCACCGGCATGGCCATCGACGTGCGGAAACGCCGGCCCCGGCTGGCCAACATCACCGGCGGACTCTCCGGTCCGGCTATCAAGCCGGTGGCCCTGCGTATGGTGTGGGAGGTCGCCCGGGCCGTAGACGTGCCCGTGATCGGGGTTGGCGGCATCATGAACGCAGAAGACGCCCTGGAGTTTCTGATCGCCGGGGCCAGCGCCGTACAGGTGGGCACCGCCAATTTCGTCAACCCGGCGGCCACCGAGGAGATCATAGACGGTCTCTCGGATTATCTGCTCAAGTTCGGCATGCGCAGCATACGGGAGATTATCGGAAGCCTGGAAACCTGAAAAAATCATCGACAGGAAAGGAGACGCCATGGGGTTCAAGGACCTGAAGGAGATCGTGGATTTTGCCATTGAAAAAGAAAAGGAAGCGGCCGAGTTTTATGAAGCCGCAAGCCGTGAGGAGGGATTGTCGGGATCACGCCAGATGCTGCTGGAATTCGCCGATCAGGAGCGCAAGCACCAGGAACTGCTGGAGAAATTCCAGCGCGAGGGGCTGGGTGACAGCCTGAAGAACTACGAGTTCAAATGGATCACCGACATCAAGCGCAGCGACTACGTGGATGACATCGAGTACAAACCGGGCATGGCCTACCACGAGATCCTGCTGCTGGCCACCAAGCGGGAGGAAAAGGCGCTGAAGCTCTACAACGAACTGCTGCGCCAGGCCGAAAGCGAGGACGCCCGGCTGCTGTTCAAAATGCTCTGTCAGGAGGAGGCCAAACACAAACTGGCGCTGGAGAGCATGTACGATGACTACATGGCCGAGATGGGGGACTGATCCATCCGCGGCAGCGGCGCACACGCGGCATCGAGCGCCGGGTGCGCCGCCGTGTTTTACTATTTTTGCTACTTACACCCGGCCGGCCTGCTTGACCGGGTGGGTCTTGAGGTACTCCAGGCGGTTCAGTCCGTTAACGTAGGCCTTGGCGCAGGCCGTAATGATGTCCGGGTCGGCGCCCTTTCCCAGGGCGATAAGCCCGTTTTCCCGCAGCCGCACCGTCACTTCGCCCATGGCGTCCGTGCCGCCGGTCAGGGCGCTTACCGAGAAACGCAGCAGTTCGGAATCCGTGCCGGCCAGCTTGGCAATGGTGTTGAAGGCCGCGTCAATGGGGCCATTGCCGTAGCCGGCACCCTTCACGGGACGGCCGTTGATGGCAATCTGCACACTGGCCATGGGCATCACCGTCGTGCCGGCGATGACGTGCAGGTAATCCAGTTTGAAAATGTCCGTCGTGCGCAGAAAACCTTCCGTGATGATGGCTTCCAGGTCCTCGTCCACCACGTGTTTCTTCTTGTCGGCCAGTTCCTTGAACTTGGCGAACACCAGGTCGATTTCCTCGTCGGACAGATCGTAGCCCAGGTCCTTGAGGTGCGAGCGCAGTGCGTGCCGGCCGGAGTGCTTGCCCAGCACCATCTTGTTGCGGTTAAGCCCCACGGTTTCGGGCTTCATGATCTCGTAGGTCATGGGATTCTTGAGGACGCCGTCCTGGTGGATGCCGGCCTCGTGGGCAAAGGCGTTGGCCCCCACGATGGCCTTGTTGGGCTGCACCATGATGCCGGTGATCATGCTGACCAGACGGCTGGTGGGGTGGATCTGCCGCGTTTCGATATCGGTGTGGGCCGGCAGGGTATTGGCGCGCGTATGCAGCGCCATGACGACTTCCTCCAGCGAAGTGTTGCCGGCCCGTTCGCCAATGCCATTGATGGTCACCTCGGCCTGGCGCGCACCGGCCGAGATGGCGGCCAGCGTGTTGGCCGTGGCCAGGCCCAGATCGTTGTGGCAGTGTACCGAGAGCACGGCTTGGCCGATGTTGGGGGTGTTGGCCATGATGTAGGACACCATTTCAGCGAACTCGCTGGGGATGGCATAGCCGACGGTGTCGGGTAGATTGACAGTGGTGGCGCCGGCCTCGATGGCCGCCTCGAACACCTTGCAGAGGAAATCCCGGTCGCTGCGTGATCCGTCTTCGGCCGAAAACTCCACGTTGTCGGTGAAACTGCGCGCGTACTTGACGGCCTCCACGGCCTTGGCCACGACCTCGTCCCGGCTCATGCGCAGCTTGTACTGCATGTGGATGTCCGAAGTGGCGATGAACGTGTGGATGCGCGGACGGGCGGCGTTTTGGATGGCGCCCCAGGCGCGGTCTATGTCGGACTTGGAGGTCCTGGCCAGGGCCGCCACCTGGGTTTTCTGCAGGCGGTCGGCAATCTGTGAAACCGCATCGAAATCGCCGTCAGAGGCCGCTGGAAAGCCGGCCTCAATGACGTCTACGCCCAGTTTCTCCAACTGTACGGCCAGGCGGATCTTCTCGGCCGCGTTCATGCTGGCGCCGGGCGACTGTTCGCCGTCACGCAGAGTGGTGTCGAATATGATGACTCTGTCGCTCATGATTTTGCTCCTCGATGGATGTTTTCTATGGAAGACAGCGGGTTGCTCCTGACTGGCCCTGTCCGGCAAAATCATGAACAAGCACGGGCCGCAGGATGGCGGCGGGGGCCGTTCCTGCGGCGTTGAACCTTGTTTTCATGTCAAATCTCCATGGGGTTGAATGGCCGGGGCGATAACGCAATCGTCTGCAGCCGACTTTTCTCCGGGTCAGTGGGCCGAAACTTCGCTCAGCGAAACTTTTCGGGCGCGCTCCTTTTCGGCCGAGCCCTTTTGCTTCGACAGCTTGTAGTGGAAACTGTCGGCCAGGGCCTGCCAGCTGGCCTCGATGATGTCCTCGGAAACACCAATGGTGGTCCAGATTTCTTCCTGGTCGCGGGATTCGATGGACACCCGCACGCGGGCGGCGGTACCCTCGCGTCCGTCGATGACGCGCACTTTGAAGTCCACCAGGCGCATGGTGTCCAGGTCCGGGAAGAACTTGTCCAGGGCCTTGCGCAGCGCGTTGTCCAGCGCGCTGACGGGACCCATGCCCTCGGCCGCGGTGATCTCCTCCTGGCCGTTGACCGAGATTTTGATGGTGGCCTGGGCAGAGCAGGGCTGGTCCCTGTTCTTTTCCGTGCTGATGCGGAAAGACTCCAGTTCAAACTCCGGTGAGAACTGGCGCGTGAGTCGCTGCAGCAGGATTTTGAAGGATCCGTCGGCGGCGTCGAACTCGTATCCGCGGTGTTCCAGGGCCTTGACTTTGGAGACGATTTCGCGGCTGTCGAAGCCATTGCCGTTCAGGTCGATGCCCAGCTCGCGGGCCTTGTACTCCACGTTGCTGCGCCCGGAAAGGTCCGAGACCAGCACCCGGCGGCGGTTGCCCACCACTTCCGGGTCGAGGTGCTCGTAGGCGCGGGTGACCTTCATGACGGCGTTGACGTGCACGCCCCCCTTGTGGGCGAAGGCGCTGTTGCCCACAAAGGGACGCGAATCCAGCGGGATCATGTTGGCCGTGTCGCTGACGAAAAGCGAAAGCGACCTGAGCTTGGCCAGGTTTTCGCGGCTCATGCAGGGACGATCCATCTTGGTCTTCAGGATGGGGATGATGGACGTCAAATCGGCATTGCCGCAGCGTTCGCCATAGCCGTTGATGGTGCCCTGCACCATGGTAGCGCCGGCTTGCACGGCCATGATGGTGTTGGCCACCGCCATGCCGCTGTCGTTGTGGGTGTGGATGCCGAGAAGCGGCTGCCGTGCCTCCTCCGGCAAAGGGGTTTCGTCCCGCAGCAGTTTGCGG
>JAMOVG010000383.1 GCA_027061725.1 Desulfobacteraceae bacterium | reverse complement strand
GCCTCAAGGGAGGCGAGACGATCGTGACGGCCGGTGTCACGAAGCTCAGGGACGGCATGAAAGTGCGGATCTGGAAAGCGCAGCAGAAGGGATAGACGCTTATGAATATCGCCGAACTGTCTATCAAGAAAAGCGTCATTACCTGGACCATGACCGTGGTTCTCCTGGTCCTGGGCTATTTCTCCTATAAAGCCCTGCCGCGGCTGGAGGACCCCGAATTCGCCATCAAGACGGCCGTGGTCATCACCCCCTATCCCGGGGCCTCTCCCGACGAGGTGGAAAAGGAGGTCACCGAAAAGATCGAGAAGGCCGCCCAGGAGATGGGCCAGCTCAAGCGCGTGGAATCCTATTCCTGGCGGGGGCTCTCCATTGTCAAGGTCGAGATCAAGGACCAGTTTGACAAGAACGCGCTACCGCAGGTTTGGGACGAGCTGCGGCGCCGGGTCGGTGACTACACGCCGCAGTTGCCGCCGGGCGCCGGTCCGGTGACGGTCAACGATGATTTCGGGGATGTCTATGGCGTGTATTTTGCGTTGACCGGAAAGGGGTTTTCCTTCGCCGAGCTGAAGCGGGTGGCTGAACTGCTCAAGCGGGAGCTGCTGGTAGTTCAGGATGCCAAGAAGGTCACTTTCTTTGGCGTGCAGGAAGAGACCATCTATGTGGAAATGTCGCGATCGCGCATGACGGCTCTGAAGATCACACGCCAGGAAATCTTTGACGCCCTGAAGGCCAAGAATCTGCCGGTCGATTCGGGGCACATCAAGATCACCCCACAGTACATTGCCATCAATCCCACAGGTGAATTCAAGTCCGAGAAAGAGTTCGGGAGCCTGTTTATCGCCAGCAAGGGCGGCAAGCTGATTTACCTGAGGGACGTGGCCACCATACGGCGAGGGTACCAGGATCCGCCCTCGGACATCCTGCGCATCGATGGCCAGCCCGCTATTGGCATCGCGATTTCCACGGTGTCCGGAGGCAATGCAGTCACGATGGGCGAGGCTGTCAAAAAACGTATTCAAGAACTGCAAAACCAGATTCCTATCGGTATGGAACTGCGAATCATCTCCATGCAGTCCGACAGCGTCATCAAGGCCATCAACGGTTTTATCGTCAACCTGCTGGAGGCCGTGGCCATCGTGGTAGTGGTGCTGCTGATCTTCATGGGGCTGCGCTCCGGCCTGATTATCGGCTTCATCCTGCTGCTGACCATCGCGGCCACATTCGTGGTAATGGATTACTACCAGATCACTCTGGAGCGCATCTCCCTGGGGGCGCTGATTATTGCCCTGGGGATGCTGGTGGACAACGCCATCGTTGTGGTCGACGGCATGAAGACCCGCATGGAAAAGGGTATGGACGGACTGGAAGCCGCCAAGCAGGTAGTGGGACAGAATGCCGTCCCACTTCTGGGCGCCACGGCCGTGGCCATCCTGGCTTTTGCTTCCATCGGCGGCATGAACAACAGTACCGGGGAATTCTGCCGCTCCCTGTACTACGTCATTCTGATATCCCTCTCGCTGAGCTGGGTGACGGCGGTGACTTCCACGCCCCTGATCACCAAGCGGTTCATCCTAAGCAAGAAAAAAGCCGCCCAGGCCGCTAAAGCCGCGGACGAGGAGCAGAAGGACCCCTATGGTGGCAAGTTTTACCAGCTTTATCGGGGACTGGTGGCCAAGGCCATCCAGTTCCGCTGGATCACCATCGCCATCGTGGTCGGCCTTTTCGGGGCGGCACTGTATGGTTTCGGGTTCGTGTCCAATCAGTTTTTTCCGGCTTCCACCCGACCGCAGTTCATGGTCGAGTGCCAGTTTCGCGATGGCATCCATATCCGGAATACCGAGAAGGGTGTCGCCGCCATGGAAAAGTACCTCAAATCCCAGGAGGGGGTCACCGAGATCGCTTCGGCCATCGGTTCCGGACATCCGCGCTTTCTGCTGACCTATGACGTGCCCATCGACGCCGACGCCCGCTACTGCAGCATCCTGGTGAGTGTCAAGGACTACACGGTGATTGAAAAGCTTTACAACAAGGTTCAGAACGACCTGGAGACCATGTTTCCGGATGTGACGGTCAATGTGAAAAAGTTCAACATCGGACCCGGCGGCGGGGGCAAGATCCAGCTGCGAATCAACGGCCCCGGCAAAGAGGAACTGCGTAAACTGGCCGACAAGGCCATGGCCATCATGGCCGAAGACCCGCAGACCAAGGCCTTGCGCACCGAGTGGGGATGGAAGGTGAAGGTCTTGCGGCCCCTGGTGGCGGAAGACCGCTCTCGGCGTCTGGGCGTGTCACGTCCCATGATTGGGGCCGCCATCAAATCCAATTTCGAGGGGACGGTGACCGGCCTCTATCGCGAAGACATCAACCTGATTCCCATCGTTGCACGGGCGCCACGCTATGAGCGTATGACGGTAGAGAATTTGAACGAAATCAATGTATACAGCCCCATGGCCGGCAGAGAGATCCCGGTGCTCCAGGTCATCAACGGGCTTGAGACGGCCTGGGAGAACCCCAGAGTGGCCCGCTGGCATCGCCGCTCCATGATCAAGATCCACGCCGACGCCCGCACCGAGCTTCCCTCCCAGCTGCTGGCGCGGGTCAAACCCAAGATCGAACAGGCGCTGGGAGTGGACTACGAGGCCTACCTGGGGAAAAAGCCAGCGAAAATCGACGCCAGCACCATCCCTGTCAAGTATGACGACATCATCCCGTTAAAAGGCAAGCCGGGTTATTTTATCGCATGGTCGGGCGAAGCCGAAGATTCGGCCAATGCCAACGAACAGCTGGGTGCCAGCATTCCTATTTACTTCGGTATGATGATCCTGGTGGTGATTTTCCTGTTCAACGCCTTCAAGCAGCCGCTGATCATCTGGCTGACCGTACCGCTGTCTATCATCGGGGTCACGGCAGGCCTGCTGATTTTCCATCAGCCCTTCGGATTCATGGCCCTGCTGGGACTCATGAGCCTGGCCGGCATGCTGATCAAGAACGCGGTGGTGCTCATTGACCAGATCGATCTGGAGATCCGGGAGGGCAAGCCGCCGTTTGCCGCGATTGTGGACTCCGGGGCTTCGCGTCTGAAACCGGTTGCCATGGCGGCGCTGACCACCATGATGGGTATGATCCCGCTGTTTTCGGATGCCTTTTTTGTAGCCATGGCGGTGACCATCGTTTTTGGCCTGGGTTTCGCCACCTTGCTGACCCTGATTTTTGTGCCTACGCTGTATGCGGTTTTCTTCAAGGTCAAGTACGAGGAGAACGCCGCCTGAATCCCGGAGGAAACCTGAAAATACGTCACAGGAGTGAGATGATGAAAAACAACACAATCGGTCTATGCTGTGCATTGATCCTGCTGGTGCTGGGTTTGGCAGGTGGCAACGGCAGCGCGGCACAGGGCAGGGTGGTGCGCATCGGTATCGTCAGCGACGGTCCGGTGGCCCGTTTCCCAAACATGGAGGCTCTTTTCAAGCGGGAAATTCGCAACGTTGCGGCCGGAGAATTTGACGTACGCTTTCCATCCCGGCGCAACCTGGTGGCGGACGGTACCGCGGCCGGCGTCAGCAAGGACCTCGACCGCCTTCTCAAAGCCGGCGATATCGACCTGGTGCTGACCCTGGGAACCATCGCTTCCAGCGAGGCCTGCAAGCGCCGGGATCTGTCCAAGCCGGTGGTGGCCCCTTTCATTGTCGATGCCGAGCTGCAGAAGTTGCCGCGGCAGGCCGGAACATCGGGCGTCAAGAATCTGACCTATATCGACTCCATGCGCAGCATCAATCGGTACGTCATGGCTTTCCGGCAGATTGCACCCTTCAAGTCCCTGGCCATTCTGGTGGACAAGCGCGATTACAATGGCATTCCAGAAATACGCCGGATGGGCCGCGATATCGCCAACGAGTTTACCATCACGGTGAACACGATTGCTGTCGGCACGTCTGCCGCCGACGCGCTGCAGCGACTGCCCAAAGGCACCCAGGCCGTCATGATCGCCCCGCTGTGGCAGATGAACACCTCGGAATTCAAAAAGTTGGTTGCAGGGATCAATGCCCGCAAGCTTCCCAGTTACTCCTACTGGGGACGTGAAGAGGTGGAGCAGGGCGTGCTGATGACCATGACGGCGAACGACAGCCTGGAAAAAACCGCCCGCCGCGTAGCGGTCACGGTGCAGGATATTCTGCTGGGAGAGAGACCGTCCTCGCTGGAGGTAGCCTACCCGGCGGGAGAGAAAATGGCCATCAACATGGCCACCGCGCGGGCCATTGGGGTCTACCCGGGTCTGGCCGTCATGACCGAAGCCGAGCTGATCAACGAAACGCCCAAGAATATCCAGCGGCGTCTGAGCCTGGAAAAAGCCGTCCGGGAGGCCCTGAAGGCCAACCTGGATCTTTCGGCCGCCAACCGCAACGTGGCCGCCGGAGAGCAGCGCGTTCGAGAGGCCCGGTCCCCGCTGTTGCCACAGGTCCATATCGGCACGGGGGCGCGCATCATTGACAGCGACTCGGCCAGAGCCAGTTTCGGCGTCTCTCCGGAACGTCTGTGGAGCGGACAGGCCAGCGGTTCGCAGTTGATCTATTCCGAGAAGGCCTGGGCCAATTACACGGTGGAGAAACACTACCAGACCTCGCGCGTCATGGAACGGGATACCGTGCGCCTGGACATCATGCAGCAGGCCGCCAGGGCCTATCTGCAGGTGCTGCGGGCCCAGACCATCGAACGCATCCAGAAGGAAAACCTGAAGCTCACACGCGCCAACCTGGAGCGCGCCCGTATCCGCCAGAGCACCGGAGTGGCTGGCCCCGACGAGGTCTACCGCTGGGAAAACCAGATCGCCAACAACCGCCAGGCTGTGCTGCGCGCCGAGTCCGCCACCCTCGACGCCATGGAGGCCCTCAAC
>JAMOVG010000382.1 GCA_027061725.1 Desulfobacteraceae bacterium | reverse complement strand
GACCTGGACATGTTTGCCGAGATGGACACGGCGGCCAAGCTGCACAAGGCCTTTCGCGGGGACCCCACGGTGGCCGATGCGGCCGCGATCCTGCGCATGGCCACCCTGGGCGGGGCCGAGGCGCTGCAGATGGCGGAGCGCATCGGTTCGCTGGCCGTGGGCAAGGCCGCCGACCTGGTGGTGCTGCACGCCCGCCGGCCGCACCTGGTGCCGGTGTACGATCCCGTGTCGCTGGTGGTCTACGCCGCCGGCGCCGGGGACGTGCGCCACGTGATGGTGGGGGGCGAGTTTCGGGTGCGCGAGGGGCGGCTGGTCGGCATGGATCTCGAACAGGTCATGGCGGAGGTAGCGCCCTTTGCCGATCGTATCCGCCGGGACCTGTTGTCTGGCGGGGAGAAGCCGCCTGCCGCCGACAGGGGCTAGAAGCGCAGCTGCAGCGCCAGGACCGCGCCGCCGTCGGTGGGGGCCAGGCCCACCTGCAGGTCCTGCTTGAGGCGCTCCACCAGCGACCGGGCCCGGCGCCGGTTGTACTTGTGTGCGCTGGCCACCGAACCGTAGATGTTGCCGGCGTAAAACCCGGCGCCCAGCACCGACAGCAGGGCGCCCAGCCCGTCGTTTCCGTTGTCGAAGGAGTCCACCGCCGCCCATAGGACCAGCCCGTTGGCCACCAGCGCGATGAAGGCGTCCCGGTAGCGTCCGCAGTAGGCGAAACCCGCCCCGGGCACCACGGCCAGCAGCCCGGCCACGCGGGGGTCTTTGGCGGGCAGCTGCCCGGCCGTGTCCAACCCGGCGTAGAGCGCCGGCAGGTGATAGGCGTCGGCGCGGGCGGTGTCGATGTGGCCGAAGGCCCTGCGGGCGTTTTCCCAGTCCAGGTTTTCCAGGTAAATCCACCCCGTGCGGTACCAGGCCTCGTCGGCCACGGCCGGGTTTTCCGGCTGCGCCGTCAGGCGTGACAGCACCGCCAGGGCGCTGCGCTCGTCGCCCAGCCGCAGGTAGCAGCGGCTCATCAGCAGACGCGCCCGGGCCGCCAGCGGAGAGCCCCTGAAGCGCTCGGCAAAGGTCCCCAGTTGGCGGATGGCGTCCTGCCAGCGCTGCCCCTCGAAGTAGGACTGCCCGATCTTGAAAGCGGCCAGCGGAACCCGCTGGTCGTCGGGGAAAAAGTGCACGAAGCGCTCGTATTCGGCGGCCGCCTGGGAAAACTCGTGCCGTTCGAAAAGGGATTCGGCAAAGGCGAACTGCCGATCGGCGTCGATGACCAGGATGTCGCCGGCCATGGCGCCGCGGCACAGCACCGTGAGGATCAGAGCTGCTGCCAGGAGGACGTTACCGCCCATGGCCGGCAGTCGTCTGCGCCGCGTCATACCCGCGTGACCCTCAGGATTTCCTCGATGGTGGAAATCCCGGCGATGACCTTGGCGATGCCGTCCTGGCGCAGGGTGGTCATGCCCTGGCGCAGGGCCTCGGCCTTGATGCGGTTGGAGTCGTATGTTTCCAGGATGAGGTTGCGCAGGGCATCGTCCATCACCATGATCTCGAAGATCCCCACCCGCCCGCGGTAGCCGGTGTTGAAGCACTTGGGGCACCCCTTGGCGCGGTACAGGCGTCCGTCCGTAAGGTCCTGCGGGGAGATGCCGGCCGTTTTCAGGACCGCGTCGCTGGGTTTGAAAGGCTCCTTGCACGCGTCACACAGCCGGCGCACCAGGCGCTGGGCCGCCACCGCAAGTACCGACGAGGAGATCAGGAAAGGTTCCACGCCGATGTCCACCAGGCGCGTGATGGCACTGGCCGAGTCGTTGGTGTGCAGCGTGGAGAAGACCAGGTGCCCGGTCAGCGCCGACTGCACCGCGATGTCGGCTGTCTCGCGGTCGCGGATTTCGCCGATCAGGATGACGTCGGGGTCCTGGCGCACGATGGAGCGCAGGCCGCGGGCGAAGGTCAGGTCGATCTTGGGGTTGACCTGGATCTGGCTGATGCCCTTGATCTGGTACTCCACCGGGTCTTCGACCGTGATGATGTTGATGTCCGGTTTGTTGATGGAGGACAGGATGGCGTAGAGCGTAGTGGTCTTGCCGCTGCCCGTGGGGCCGGTCACAAGGAAAATGCCGTTGGGTGACTTGATCAGGGCCTCGAGTTGCCGGCGCTGTTCCGGCACCAGCCCAAGGTCGGAGAGCTGGAAAAGGGCGCCGGACTTGTTGAGCAGCCGCAGCACAACCCGCTCGCCGAAGGAAGTCGGGATGGTGGACACCCGGATGTCGACCTCCTGGTCGCCGATCTTGACGTTGATGCGGCCGTCCTGGGGCAGGCGCTTTTCGGCAATGTTGAGCTTGGCCATGACCTTGATGCGCGACGTCAGGGCCGGTTGGATCCACTTGGGCGGCGTGAGCAGATCGTAGAGGATGCCGTCCACCCGGTAGCGCACCTTGAAGCTGTCCTGGTAGGGTTCGATGTGGATGTCGCTGGCACGCGCCTTGACGGACTGCGATATGATGTGGTTGACTAGTTTAATGATGGGCGCGTCGCTGGTGTCGTCCAGCAGGTCGGCCGATTCCTCGATCTCGTCGAGGATGTCGCTGCCGTCCTCTTCCATGTCCTGGACCAGCTGTTCGGCCGAGTCGCGGGTCAGGTCGTAGGCCATGTTGACGGCATCCAGGATGGCGTTGCGGGTGGCGAGTACCACTTCCCAGTGTTCCAGTTCCAGCAGCCGGGCCAGGTCGTCGACCATGGGAAAGCGGGACGGATCGTTGATGGCCAGCACGACGCCTGCACCCCGGCTGTTGCCGCCCTCACCGCCCGGCGCTGCCGGGCCCTCGCCCGTCGGCTCATCGGGGGGCATTTCCAGCGGCACCACCAGGTAACGCTTGAGGTAGCCGATGGGCACTTTCTCGGTGAAGTCTCCCTTGAGCCGCTCCAGCGGCAGGGTCCGCCAGAAGGGCAGGCCGTAGAGGGCGCTGCGCGCCTCCTGCAGCTGGACCTCGCTGAGCGCCTTGCGGCGCACCAGGATGTCTCCCAGGCTGCCGCCCTTTTCGGACTGGATGCGGCGCGCCTCGGAGAGCGCCTCCTCCGACAACCCGAACCGTTCGGTCAGCAGCTCTTCGAGGGAGGCGGCGCTGGTGGTGGTTTCCTGTTCGGCCATTGGCAAACGTCCCCGCGGCAGCCGTCGTCAGAAGCTGCCGGATTTCGTTGGCGGCACCCCGCTGCCGGCCGGATTGTCGATCCCACCGCTCTGGGGCTGAATCGGTTTTTTCACGGCCTCACCGGGAGAAATTCCCTGGCCCCGGGAAGGCTCGCCGGTCGGCGGGTTGCTCTTCAGCCCCCTTTCGTACATCTTGATGTGCCCGCTCTTGATACGGTCGATGTACCCGCGTTTCTTCTCGTAAACGTGCAGGGCGTCCTTGGGATTGTTGATCACGTGGGGCGTGAGAAAGATGTAGAGATTGGATTTTTCGCCTGCGTTGGCCCGTGAGCGGAAAAGCCAGCCGATGAGCGGCACGCTTCCCAGGCACGGCAGCTTGTAGTCCGCCGTGACGCCCAGGTCCTCGATCAGGCCACCGAGCACCACGGTGCCGCCGTCGCGCACGATGACCGTGGTGTTGATGTTGCGCTTGAGCGTGGTGGGCCGGAAGTCGGTGGTGGACTCCAGCGCCGTGACCTCCAGCGAGATATTCAGGCGCACCATGTTGTCCTTGCTGATGATGGGGGTCACCTTGAGCATTTTGCCCACGTCGCGGTACTCGAAGGAGCTGAATGTCTCGTTGTTGGTGGTGGTGGACTTGGTCTGGAAGGGGATGTTCTTGCCCACCATGATGCTGGCCTCCTGGTTGTCGGTGGTCAGGATCTGGGGGGTGGACAGGATGTTGACGTCACGGTCTTTCTGGTAGGCCTGCACGATGGCCGAGATGTTGGGAAAGACGAGGTTCCCGATTTTCAGAGCCGGCCCGAAGATGCCCATGCTGAAGCCGGGCGGCAGGGGGATCTTGGCCCCATCGCCGGGCGCCAGGCCCTGGTAGCCGTCGTCGCCGGGCAGCGCCCCCAGAGATCCACCTGAAAAACCGCCCCCCGCGATGGCCTTGCGGCCGCGTACGTTGACCTGGTCGCCGAGCACCCACTCGGTGCCCAGGCGAAAGTCCTTGGTGACGTTGACCTCCATGATCAGCGCCTCGATGTAGACCATGGCCCGCGGGATGTCCAATTTGCGGATGATTTCCTCGAGGACGGCGTAGTCCTCCTTTTTGGCGGTGATGATCAGGCTGTTGGTGGCCTTGTCGGCCGTGATCTTGACGTCTTCGGAGATGGCCGAGGGCTGTGTTTTGCCCTTCTTGGCGGTGGTTTTCTTTTTGGGCATCTCCTGGAGCACTTTGACCAGTTCTTCGGCCGAGGCGTTTTCCAGGTAGTAGACCCGCACGCGCTCGCTGCCCTTGGGCGCCTCCTTGTCGAGCATCTGGATCAGGTTCTTGATCTTCTTGGTCTCGATTTCGCTGGCCAGCAGAATGATGCTGCCGGTGCGTTCGTCGGCCACAAAGCGTGCCACCGCGGACGGCTCGCCCTTTTTGGGCTTGCGCCGGGTGCGGAAAACGGTCTGCAGGATTTTGACCAGATCGGCGGCATCGGCGTACTTCAGGGGCATGACCGTCAGTTCCTGGCCCATGCCGGGCACGTCGACGGCCTTCAGGATCTTGAGCAGGCGCTTGATGTTGGAGTAGACGTCGGTGACGATGACGGTGTTGGTGGGCGGGTAGGCCAGCATGACGCTGCTCTTGGAGATCAGCGGCGTGAACAGGCGGCGGATCTCGGTGGCGTCGGCGTATTTCAGCTGGATCAGCTGGGTGACGACCTTGTCTTCGGCGCGGCCGTGCTCTTCGCGCAGCAGGGTCTCGATGTTTTTGGTGCGGGCGTCGGGGGCCGGCACGATCTTGATGACCTTTCCGGCCCTGACCGTGGTGTAGCCGTGCACCTCGAGCACCGATTCGAACACGCGGTAGGCTTCCTGCACCGATATGCGGGAGGGCGAAATAACGGTCACCTTGCCACGCACGCGGCGGTCGATGACAAAATTCTTGCCGGTCAGCTCGCTGATGAACTTGATGAAGACCCCGATGTCCACATCGTTGAAATCGATGGTAACGAAACGGGCGGCGGAGTCGGCCGCCGTTTTCCGGGCGCTCTGTGCGCAGGTTGCGGACGGCGCCAGGCAGAGCGTCGCCCACACCATCAGCCACAGGATCCAAGCGGGGGCCCGCAGGCCGCCTATGTCGTCGTTTGCCGGATTCATTTTTCTGCAAGCAGTGTAAAGTAGCACTATTCCACCTGATAATCGATGGTTTTTTCTCGTCCGCCGCGTTTGACGGTCAGCTTGACATTGGTGGCGGACTTAAGACTCCGATAGAACTTGAGGGCGTCGTCCACCGACTGGATGCGTTCGCCGTCCACGCCCACCAGGATGTCGCCGCTGCGCAGCCCCATGCGGCTGAAGATGGATCCCGAGCGGATTCCGGTCAGCCGCAGTCCGTCGGCCCTGCCGTTGGTGAAGTGGGGTCGGATACGCACCTGCTTCATCAGCTGGTTGACGTTTCTGACGGCGCTCTCGATCTCGCTCTGCTGGACGCGCACGTGTTCTTCGGGCGGTTCCTCGCCTTCGCCGCGTTGTGCGCGGGAGGGCAGGCGCGGCCCCCGGCGTGAGGCGGTGCGGATCTTCTCCATCTCCAGCACTTCGTCGCGCCCGTCGACCGACAGGATGACGCGTCCCCGCAGGATTTTCTTGACCGTGGCGTTTTCGATGCGGTCATTTTCGCGGATCAGGCGCTGGCGCCGGTTCTTGACATCCTCGATAACGGCGAAGGATCGGCCTCCCGGCGAGGCCACCGTGCCCCACAGTTTCAGGTTGAGTTTTGTCGGTTGCAGCTCTTCCACGTCCACCGGTTTTTCCGCTGCCGGCGTCGAGGCCACCTGCGTGTCGGTCTTGAAGAGGTTGCGCTCTACGATCGCACGGATGTCCGCCACCGGATGGGGTTGCCGGGTTTTCTGAACCGCCGCGGCGGACGCGGGCGTAACGGGCAGGGTCTCCACCACCAGGTCGGCCATGGACAAGCGATAGAAAATCCGGACGGCGTAGTAGGACGCGGCCGTCAGCAGGATCAGGTTGACGATGACGAACAGACGTTTCATAGGCGCTGTGATCCGGTTACTGCACCGCTACCTGCGGTTTCTCGATGGTGCCGAAGATGCGCAGGGGCAATCCCCGGCTGCCCGCCATGCCGGCCGACAACCACCGCAGGGATGGATCCTTGCGCAGTGCGGCGATGAACTCCGCGTGGGGGCGGAGCGTCAGCGACAGGTCCAGGCCGCTTTCCGTGAAAGGCGCCGTCACGTTGAGCGACCCCTGGATGGCGGCGTCGGCCTGGCGCCCCTTGGCGCGGCCGCCGGTGATGGTCAGCTGTTTTCCCTCCAGACGGAGCTTGCCGTCCACGCTGGCGAAGGACAGTTCGGCTGCGGCCGGGACCATTTCTTCGAGGTGAACTTTTAAATCCCTTACATGGAAACCTCCCTTGCCCGTCAGCACCCCGTCGGTGGTCCGAAAATCAACGGCGAGGTCAAGGCGTCCGGCCGGTTTCAGGCGGCCGAGTCCCTGCAGTAGCGGGATCTTCGACAGGTCCAGGGCGTCGATGCGAATGCGTCCGGCCGGCTGGTCGGATGCGATTTCCAACCGGGCCGTGATCCTTCCGCCGTAAGTTTCACAGCGCAGCGTGTAGCCCCTTTTGCCCGCAAGATACGCCATCAGCCGCGGGGACACTGTGGCCCGGTCCGCCCCGAACAGCAGCCGGCGGTTGTAGCGCAGCCGGATGCCGGAAAGGCGCACGCTGGCGGGAAACGCGGGGCGCACCCGATCGACGGTGGTTTGCAGGGCCGGGTCCAGTCGGCTGCCCAGGCTCTCCACGTAGCGCTTTACCGTATCGGCGGGGAACAGCATGTAGAGCAAGACCGCCGTGACGGCCAGGAAGTAGAGAACGTAGAGCACCCACGGCGGTGTATTTTTCATCTTCGATGCCAACGCTGTTCTCCTGATAGCCAAAAAATACGCAGGCTCATGATATTACGGCGCTTTTCGCAAACCGCGCCCAACGGTTCCTCCCCCGTCAGCGCCTCCCTGCCGGAAGCTCAAAGCACGTAGGTCTCCACCAGCAGTACGGCATCGATGCGTTTCTGCCGTTTCCCCTGGCGGGTAACCGAAAGGCGCTTGATGAAGATGCTCTTGTTGGCGGTCTCCACCCGTTTGAGGAATTCGGCCAGCTGTTTCAGGGTGATGGATTTGAACTTCATCTCCACGCTGGCGCTCCTGAAGCCGCCCTGGCGGTGTTCCTTCACCGCCGGCTTCATGTAGCTGATGCTCTCCTTGAGGCCGGTCTGCCCTGCCAGCCCCTCAAGAAAGGAGAATAGGGTGAATCCCTTTTCCCGGTGCATGAGGCGCGCGCGGGCCTGGTCCGCTTGGCGACGCAGGCGTTCGTACTCGGACTTGAGCGCCAGGATTTCCGCCAGATTTTTTTTCTGGGAGGCGATACTGTCGCGCAGGCGCTGACGCCTGTCCAGCAGGGGGCCCACCACGAACTGCGTCACCACGAAAAGCGTCACCAGCACGGCCGCCGTGATGACCAGGATCTTCTCGCGTCTGCCGAGGGTCAGGTTTCTCATGGCCGGCGCCGGCCTCGCCTTTCGGATTTGTGCATCTTGTCCATCTCCCGCCCGTCCATAGAATTCATCAGGCCAGGTGCAGCTTGAGTTTGAAGCGGACACGCCGGCTGGTTTTGTCCATGTTGGCCGACGTAATGTCCACCTTGCCGAACAATTCGGATTGCGTCAGGCGGTTCTTAATCTCGTCCACAGCGTTGAACGTGTCGGTTTCGGCCGAGATCTGCACGTTGTCACCGGTGATCACCAGCCGCGAAAACACCACGTCGATGCTGTTGGGGATGCTGCGGCTGATGTCGTCCAGGATCGCCAAGGCCGACGGCCGTGTGCTGATTCCTTCGGGCATGCGCTGGTCGATCTCACGCAATTTGACGCGCATCTGCTGCAGAGGGTCGACGATGTTTTTGACTTCCGGGAAAGTCGACCGGAAGACTTCGGTGATGCGTGCGTTGAGCATCTCCAGTCTTCGCTCCAGGACGTGCGTCTGCGACAGCAGGTCGGCGCCCATGAGGACTACCACCAGCAGGGCCAGCACCCCGGCCGTGACCAGTTGCCGGCGGTACTGGGACCAGAAACGGATGCGCGGCGCAGAGCCCTCACGGAAATCCAGCAGCTGGCGGCCGGAAAGCCCGAAGCCGGCATACGCCAGGGCCAGGGCCTTGTCCATGCGATGGGCGCGCCAGTTTTCGAGCGCCCGCTCGTCAAGGCTCACCGGCAGGCTGCCCGACAGGTCGGTGCGTTTCACCGGAAGGGACAGCAGGCCCGCCAGCTCGGATTCCAGGTTTACGTCCAGCAGGTCGTAGCCGGTGATGAAAATCTGCCCGGGAGTATAGCCGCCGGGGACGCGTTCGGAAAAGGCATGCAGGGTCCGACGGATGGTGGCGGCCACTTCCGCCGCTGACCAGGGGTGGGCGCTTTTGCGGGCCACCGGCCGCACCGCCTGGATGAGGCCGCCGGCCAGAAGGAAAACGGTCGCCGCCTGACGACCGATGTCGATCAGCATCCACCGGTCGTCGCCGGTCTCCTGTTTTTTTGCCTGTTCGTCGGTCAACAGCGCCAGGGCATAGCCGGCCGGGGATACGGAGGCCGGATCGAGGCCGAAATGTTTCAGGCAGGCCAGGTAGGCATCGAACTCGGCCTTGACGGCCGCCGCAGCCAGCAGGGTGTTCTGGCGGGTGCCGCCCAGTCCCTGGTAGGCCCACACCGTGTCCTCCACGGGGAAGGGCAGGCCGGGTTCCAGTTCGAAGGGCAACACCTGGCGGATCTTGCGCGCCGCCCTGAAGGGCACTTCCACATGGCGGTAGGAGATGCGTTCGGCCGGGAAGGAGGCGGAGCAGATGACGTCGCCGATGTCCATCTGCGCGCACAGCTTTTCAAGCGCGGCCGCCAGGGATTCCTCGAAAGGGGCGTTCTGGGCCAGGGCGATGTGGGCGCAGGCCTCAATCGCGTGGGTCTTGACGCCGCGCTTGAGCAATACGGCGCCGATTCCGTCCGAGCTGACATCCAAGCCGAGAACTTTTTTGGCCATTGCGTGGATTCTGATTGTTTTGCAGCCTGTTACGACTGCCGCACGCTGCGGCAGCTGTTACGGGCGGGGGTTGCGCCCCGTCAGTCGATGCGCCAAGTCAACACCCTGCAAGTCGTCTTTTTGCTGGTGGTGTCCTGAACGCGCTGCACCACCGTGGTCACCGTCAGGGTACGCCCCCTGGCAGTGGCCTTGGACTCGATTCGGAAAACGTCGCTGGCGGTTGTCATGATTTTCGGGTCGATCTTGAGGCCTGCGGCCCCCGGAACGTTTTTGATCCACCCGGGAGCGGATATGTCGTTGGCAAACTGGTCGTCGGAGATCTCTTGGCGATAGTCGAAGATCGCCTGGGCCAGATCCTGATTTTCGGTTGGCAGCATGGCCGCGATCACGGGTAATGCCGCGGTATTTATATTTATTTTTCCATTGAATGTCAAGGTATTATCGGTCGGCTGGGCCGCACCCCATACCGTCAGGTAGGCGGCGATGCCGGGCTGCTGTTCGGTGCCGAAGAAAAGGTGCGGGGTGACACCCTTTATCTTCAGCATTTCAGGCAGGTAGGGCAGGGGGGCGTTGCGGCAGGCGTAGGGCGGATCGAGTTCGCGGTAATAGTCCGACTCGGCCCCCGTCAGGCCGGTGATGGCGTCGTCGTCTCCGGCGTCGATCCAGTCTTTGACGGCGTTGATGACGGCTGTGGCCTCAAAATTCTCGTCCATCTCCAGCAACGGGCCCATGATGCCCAGGAATCGTTCCCACAGCTGCTGCTGGTGGGTGTTGAAGCGGTGTCCGCCGGGCGGGTCCACCAGCGCGTTGACCTGGATCTTGCCCATTTCGTCCTCGATGGCCAGCTCCACCTTGCCGTCCTCGAAGGACAGCGCCTCCATGGCCTGCTGCAGGAAAAGGGGGTTGGCCCAGTCTTCCTGGATGGTGTCGGTGCGTGATGTCTGCTTGTCGTGAATGAGCACGGCCATGGCCACCTGGACACCCGATTCGGCCATGAGCAGCAGTGACGTGCGGTCGCGCATTACGGCGGCGGTGCTGAGACTCGAACGCGCCTGGCGGTTCATCTCCAGCACCGTGGTGACCAGTACGGTGGTCACCGCCAGCGTGATCAGCAGGGCAATGCCGCGTCTGTTTCCGATGGCGGACGGTCGCTTCATGGGTTCCTCGGCCTGCGGAACGCGGGCAGCTTCACGGTGGTTTCGAACTTGCGCACCTCCGGTGGGCGACCGATGGACAGGGCGATACGCACCGCCCGGGGCGTGGCGTAGCCGAAATCCTCGTTGTCTGAATTCCAGCTGGGATGGCTTTTGCCCTCGTGGTCGATCAGTTCCACGGTGAAAGCGTCGACATTGCGGCACAGCAACGGGTCGGCCGGTCCGGGCTTGATGTCTTTGTAGGGAAACAGGGTGTCGGATCGCCGCAGCTCCGGCGGGCCGTCTTCGGCGGCCGTCACGTAGTATACGATCTGGGCGATGCCCTCACCGGGGTTCATTCCCATGGGGGTGTGGGCCAGCGAAGTGAACCGCAGTCGCGAGAACTCGCGGCCGTCCACCACGGTGGTGTCCGCCACCAGGCGGTAGTCGGTGGGCGGGTCGTTCATCCCCGGCGGTTTGTAGTAGGGCGGCTGGGCGATATAGATCTCCAGCAGGTCGACGACCATGCGGTCGAAGCAAGCCTGGGCGGCTTCGGTGGCGGCGTCGGCACCCCGGATTTTCTCGCTGTTGAAAAAGACGGCCTGGAAGGAGCCGAAAACCGTGGCCATAACCACCGCGAAGATAAAGATGGCCACCAGGATTTCCACCAGGGTGAATCCGCGTTGGCGAACGGGCGGGGCGATCTTGGAAAGGCCAGTCATTTCGCTACGAAACGGTAAGTCTTGAGGTGGAGAGTGTAGGTGTTCTCCTGATAGGAGACGGTCATGTCGATGCGCACCAGCAGGGCCCCGGCGGCCGTCAGCAGTTCCGATTCCACCGGTGTCGCCGTGACCTGCCAGCGGTAGCCGGGGTAGTCCTCGCCGAAATCGCCGGATTCGTCCGCGCCGTCTTCCAGGTTCGTGCTTTCCAGTGACGCCAGCCGGCCTGCGCCCAGCAGCGGCGCCAGGGTGAGGAACTGCTTCTGCGTGTTCATGGAGATGGTCTGGGACTGCATGCGGTAGACGGCGGTCAGCACGATGGACAGGATGGCCAGGGCCACCATGATCTCGAGAAAGGTGAAGCCCCGCCGGCCGGTGGCGGTTGAAAACCGGTTCGTGGCGCCGTTGTCATTCATGGAAATCGACGAAGTGGTCGTAAAATTCAGGGCGCGGCAGAAAGGGCTCCACCTTTACCGAAAAGCGCCGGTCGTTGTCGTCGCGCAGGTGAATGAACACCCGGTCCGAGTAGCCCTGCCGGTAGAAGCGCAGCACCGCCTGCGCGCTGGAAACCGTGGGGCCGCCGGCGAAGGTCAAGTCCGCCCATCGCACACTCTCCGGCGGCCGGTACCCGTTCTCGGCCGCCGCCCGGGCTTGCTCTTCCTGCATGCCTTCGTGGGTCACCCAGGCCAGTTGGCGGTCGAAATCGAAATGCAGCAGGTAGTCGCGTTGCTCCTGGACGGCGCGGCTTTTGAGCAGCGGCACTTCCATCAGCAGCCAGCGGGCCGTCCGGCGGGCGTCGTCTCCCGACACCAGCACCTGGAAACGGGGCACGGCCATGAAAAGCATCAGCGTGATCAGAGCGGTGACCACCACCAGTTCGATAAGCGTGAAGCCGCTCTGTCGGCCGGCGTGACCCCTCATGGCCTCACTCGACTTCCCAGCTGTTGATGTCCTTGTTGTTGTCCTCGCCGCCCGGTACGCCGTCGGCCCCGTAGCAGATGATGTCGTAGTCGCCGTGGGCGCCGGGGCTCAAGTAGACGAAGTCGTTGCCCCAGGGATCCTTGGGGATTTTGCCCTTCTCGATGTAGCCGCCCTTGCGCCAGTTCTTGGGCACGGGGGCCGACTCGGGCTTTTCCACCAGGGCCTGCAGCCCCTGCTCGGTGGTGGGGTAGAATCCGTTGTCGAGTTTATAGGATTTCAGCGCGGTTTCCAGACTTTCAATTTGGATGCGCGCTTTTACTCTTTTGGCCTTTTCAGGCTCTCCCATTATGCGGGGGACGATGAACGTAGCCAAAATACCCAGAATGACGATGACCACCATCAGTTCGATCAGCGTGAACCCCTCGCAATGGGTTCGGAACAGTTGTTTCCTGATTCGCATATTTCCTCCCTTGGCACCCGTCGCCGCTTCCAAGGCGACCCGGACGCCAATCAGTCCAGCAATGAATTAATGACGGTTCGCTTCACGATAGTACCCGGTCCCCGACAGCTGATCGCTGAAACCCTTGCTCACTTCACCAACTGGTTCATCTCAAAAATGGGCAGGCAGATGGACAGCACGATGAAGCCGACCACCACCCCCATTACGAGGATCATGACCGGTTCGAGCAGGGATGTCATGGCCAGCACCCGTGATGCCACCTCGGTTTCGTAGACATCGGCGATTTTCTTCAGCATCTGTTCCAGGTTGCCACTCTGTTCCCCCACCTGGATCATCTGGATCGAGAGGTCGGGGAAGGTGTCGCCCGGCTCCAGGGATCGGGCCAACGGCTGCCCTCGGCCCACTTCCACGGCCGCCGCCTCGATGGCCTCGGCGATCAAGCGGTTTCCGGTGATGTTCTTAACGATGTCCAGCGAATTGAGCAGCGGGACGCCGTTTTCCAGCAGCGAGCCCAGGGTGCGCGCGAAACGCGCTACAGCCAGCTTTCGGACCAGCAGGCCGATGACCGGCAGCCGCAGAATCGTGCGGTGGTAAATGTACTCGCCGCGGGGGGTCTTTTTCAGACGGCGCAGCACCACAGCGGCGGCGACCACGGCCAATGCCATCAGCCACCAGTAGCGCTTGAAAAAGGCGCTCACCGCGATCAGCATACGGGTGGGCGCCGGCAGCGTCTGGTGCATGTCCGTGAAAATGGAGGTGATGTTGGGCACGATGAAGATCATCAGCAGAAACAGCACCACGATGCCGATCAGGGACATGAACAGGGGATAGGCCAGGGCGGCGCGGATGCGTGTCTTGAGCTCCTGCTGCCGCTCGCTGATTTCCGCCAGTCGTTCCAGTACGATTTCCAGGGTTCCCGATGTTTCACCGGCCCGTACCATGTTTACGTAAAGCGGCGAAAACAGGCGGGGATAGGAGGACAGGGCCGTGGCGAAGTCAGCGCCTTCCACCACCGACTCGCGCACCTGGGCCAGCACCTTCTTGAGCGCCGGCGCCTTGGTCTGGGGGATGAGCACGTCCATGGCCGAGACCAGGGGGAAGCCCGCTCCCACCAGGGTGGCCAGCTGGCGCGTCATCATGGATATCTCCACCGGCCGCACCCGCGAGAAAACCCGCAGGGATTCCGGTGTGTGCTTTTCCCGCGAGGCCTCGCCCGCACTGACTTCCCGGATCGTCACGGGGTAGATGCGGGATTCGCGCAGCCGCTGCCGCGCCACCACCGGGCTGTCGGCATCGATAATGCCTGTAACTTTTCTGCCCTTGGCGTTAAGGGCGGTGTAGTCGTATACCGGCATGGCGGTTATCCGTGGCGGTTTCCCGGAGACCGGCGGCACGTCCCGGCCGCGCCGAAAAGGGAACCGCAAGAGCATTTCGCCTGCATGCTCGGATTATACCCCATTGGTGCCGCTTTGCAAGGGGCACTGTGCGGGCGTGGATGTACGATACGCGAAGCGGCGACGCAAAAGAGGCCGTGTTGCCACGGCCTCTTATCGGAACGAAAGGTCTCTGCGGTTTTCGCTACGGTGCGACCATGGCGACGTGGATCACCTGGTAGCTGCCCTCGGCGGCAACCGTCACCTCGGCCATTCCAGGGGTGGTGCCGGCGAACAACTGCGCCTGAACCGTACCGCTCTCGTCGGTGGTGGGCAGGCTGTACGTCTGCCGGCCGTTGGCGAAGGTGCCCAGGGTGGTGGAAAAGGTCACCGGGGTACCGATGGGTACGATATGCGCTTCGCTGTCGGCTACGCTGACCGTCAGGGTGACGGAGGAGTTGCCGTCGGCCGCCATGGCCTGGGTGGGCACGTCCACCATAATCATGGCGTTGGTGGTTGCGCCAGTGTCGGTTCCCGTATCCGTGTCTGTGGCTGTACTGGTACTGGTATCCGTTGCGGTGCTGGTGTCCGTCTCGGTGTCGGTGGAGCCGGTGTCCGGGTCGCAGTTTTCGTCGATGGGAATATCCACGCGCTGTTTCATGCCGCTGGACTCGGCGGTGACGGCCATGGTGCCCTCGATATCGCCCGCGATGGCCACCACCGAAGCGACACCGTTGGCACCGGTGGTGTGCGTGGTCAGCTCACGGGTGCCGTTGGCGAATGTACCGATGCCCGTCGAGATGCGGAAGGTCACGCGGGTGCCGATGTCGGCGGGCTCGCCGCCAGATTTGTACACCGTGGCCACGATGACCGACGACGTGCGTTCCAGCGGCCTGAGACAGGACGGGGTGGCCGTCAGCTCGATGTAACCGGCCTGCGGGTCGGCCACGCCGCCCTTCGAACCGCAGCCTGCCATGTAGCCAATCAGCGACAGGATCACCACCACCAGTATCGTTGTTGACAGATTCTTGAATTTCATAAACTTCCTTTCAGTTCCATGGGTTTTGCGTTTCATGGCTTTCCAGGATCCCCCGCGTCACGAGGAGACCGTCACCTTCTCGCTTCCACGTTTTTCCAGGTTCACGATTCTGGGCGTGATAAAGATGAGCAGTTCCTCTTTGCGCTTGGCGTTGGACTCGGTCTTGAAGAGCCACCCCAGAATGGGAATCTTGGACAGGAAAGGCAGCCCTGTCTGGCTGGCCCCCTTGGAAGATTTGATGATGCCGCCGATGACCACCGTGTCGCCGTCGTTGACCAGCAGCACAGTCTCGGCTTCCTTGGTGGTGAAGGACTGTTGGCCGTTGATGACATCGCCGAGATCTTTCTTGGTAATTTTCAGTTTCATGGAAATGCGCTGGTCCAGTGTTACGTGAGGCGTGACTTCCAGGACCAGATCGATGTCCTCGAATTCGGTGACCGTGTTTCCCGATTCGTCCAGCTTGTTGTACGGGTAGCGCAGTCCCGACTTGATGATCGCTTTGACGTTGTCCAGCGTCGCGATTTTGGGGGCCGAGATGATCTTGCTCTCCCCGGTGGTTTCCGAGGCCATCAGGCGTGCATTGATGACCAGCCCTGTGCCGGCGATGCGCAGAAAGTTGAACCCGATTGCGCCGGCTGCTGCATTGATGGGCAGGTTGACGGCGCTGTCCCAGCCGTAGGTTCCGCCCAGGGTGTCGAAGCCGCGCTGGGGGCCGACGCCCGGCTGGCCCTCAGCGCCCATCTCCCGTAGCCAGCTGGGCTGGTTGGGATCGGCGGCCGTGCCGGATCCGGGAAGCCGGCTGGCCGTGTAAGGCTCGTTGCCGGTGCTGGAGATGCCGCCCTCGACGCCCCACTGCACGCCGATCTCACGGGCGAAGCTGCTGCTGGCCTCCACGATGCGGGCTTCGATGCTGACCTGCCGGGTGGGGCGGTCCAGCTGGGAGATGATGCGCTTGATCTGCTCGATTTTGGGCGGCAGGTCGGTCACGATGACCTGGTTGGTGCGTTCGTCGAACATGATGCTGCCCACGCCGGGGGTCAGCAGCGCATTGGCGCTGGCGCTCTCTTCGGCCACCACGCTGCCCATCTGTGAACGACTGCTGCCGCCGGTGCTTCCGCTGCCGCGTGAAATCATATCGTAGATGTCTTTGGCGTTGGCGTAATTGATAGGAATGTACTCGGTGACGGCCTGGGCCAGCTGCACTTCCAGCTTCTGGCGCTTGAGTTCTTCCTCCCAGCGCTTGCGACGGGCCCTTTCCTCGGCCTCGAATTTGGCCTGGGTGCCGATGCGGATGACATCGCCCTCGGTGACCATGGCCAGCTGGTTCATTTTCAGTACCAGGTCCAGCACCTGATCCCAGGGGACGGGTTTGTGCAGGCTCAAGGTGACCTTGCCCGTCACATCCTGGTCGATGGCAAAGTTCTTTCCGCTGACGTCCTGCAGAATTCGGAAAACGTTCTTGATATCGGTTTCATAGAAATCCAGGGCGATCTTTTCGCCGGTGAATTTTTTGGGCTTCACACGGTCCCATGCCGGGGTGCCGGCCGCCTGTTGCAGGCCGGGCGCGGCGGCGCCACCGGCCGCCTGAATGGCCTGGTCGGCCGCCTGCTTCTGCTCCATGGCGGCGACGGTGGCGTTGGCCACTTCCTCCCAGGGCGGAAGCTGGGCCTCGGCAAAAGGCTTGGGGGGTACCGAGGACGCTTCGAAATGCACCAGGATCCGGTTGCCCTCCGTTTCCGTGCGGTACTTGACGCCCTCGCGCAGTTCGATGGAAATCAGCGCCCGGTCACGCATGTCCGGCCTCTGGATGGGGATGATGCGGTCCACCGCGCTCTCGAAGCGGGTGGTGATCAGTGGCCGTTTGCGATAGTCCGGGATTTTGGTGTTCTGGAGGCGGATCACGATATGGCGGTCGTTTTCTTTGACGACATCGTACTTGACCGGGGCCGTGGTGCCGATCACCACGGTCGATTTTCCGCCGGCTTCGCTGGAGAAGTCCAGTCGGTTGAGCCAGGCACGGGTGGTCCCTGCGGCTGGCGCCGGCGCCGGTTTTTTGGCGCTTTGCGCCTGGGCTACCAGGGGTGCTTTTTTCTCAGGGGCTTTTGGGGCCTCCACGACGCTTTCCGCAGGCTGCACCTGGGCCGTTACGGTTCCGGACTGCGGCTCGGGTGCGGCGGCTTTAGGTTGCGGTTCGGCCGGCGTTTCAACGGACGCCAGGGCAGGTTGGCCCACCGAGATGGCCAGGCCGTTTCCCGTTGGCTTGGCGTTATAAGCCGCCAGGTAAGCGTCATCCGTATCCAGCACCACCCGCAGTTTGAAGGGGTCCGCATAATAGCGCACGCGCTTTACCCACGGCGTGTCCACCGTGACACGCTGTTCACGATGGTAGGGGCTCTCCAGGTTGGGGATGTCGTAAACGATCCTTGGCGGAGATTTGAGCGTGAACGTGCTGTATTCGTTGATGACCCCGTTGGCCGCCAGCAGCACCTGTACGCCCTGATCCCCGGCCTGGGCGGAAACCGATTCCAGCCGTGTGGCCGGCGGCGCATCCTGCGGGGGGACGGCTTTCTCGGGGGACTCGTTGGCCGCCGCCGGTGTCTCCTGCTCGTCTGCAGCGGTCACGGCCGCAGCAGACGGAGTGTCGGACGATTGCGCCTGGTCAGCAGTCGGTTCCGTCAGGTTTTGTTCCTCGATGTCCGCCTTCGCGGTCGGCTCATCCTGATTCTCTGCGATGGCCATGCCGGTGGGAAATGACAGTTTCAGGCCACGCCCTTCTTCTCTTGTGACGTCGCAGGGGACGTCCTTTTTCAGGAAGAGCTCAATCCGTGGGGTGTCGTTGTCCTCGTCCGCCGGGATCACTTTGACGGACTCGACAACGCTGTTTTCCGGAATGGCGGGTTTGAGGTCCGGGGCGAACGCGGCGCCGGGAAAGTAGAACACCATGCGCAGCGGCACGGCCTGCTTGATCGACGTGTACGTCAGGTTCTGGTTTCCCTCGATGAGTACCTTCACCGAGTCCGGTTGCGGCACAGCCCGGATGGTCGTAATGTTTTTACCGTCGGCCGGCACTTCCGCCGGCGGGCTTTCGGCTTCGGCAACATCGGCCTGGACTTCAGCAGTTTGCCCCGCACCGCGGCTGGTGGCACATCCTCCCAGCCAGAAAGCGGTCAGTAGCAGGGCCATTGCAAGAGCTGCAGCACTGGAGCGCATCCACTTCCTGTCATCCATGGTGTCATTCCCCTGAAGATTTCTGAAGTTTCAGTTGGCGTGGTACTTTTTTGATTCCCCCTAATGGCTGTTCTATCTCTTCTTCGACGATGATGCGATCGTCAAGTATTTTCGTGATTTTCCCGCCCTGGTTGCCCAAGTAGGTGCCCACCGTGACGACGTATCCCTTGCCGGTGGCTTCTTCCACCAATGCCTTGTTGCCCTGGGGCGAACGGATGATGGCGGTGAGTTTCAGCTGGCTGAGGTCGACCCGTTCCAGCGGCGTGCGGGGGATGTGCTTCCTGCGCTTCTTCTTGGGAGAAGCTGTGGGCTGGGTGTCTTCGGTTTCCGACTTGCGGAACAGGGGGACAAACGGGTCGGTTTTGCCTGCAGGGCTGTATGGCTTTATGCTGGCCACACGGGTGTCTGAGGCAGGCGCCGTCGTTTTCTGCTGCGCATGAGCAGCGGCCTCTTTCTTAGCTGCCGGTGCACTTTTCTTGGAGGAAGTCATGATTTTCTGTCCTACGACGGTTTTCTGGACGGGTTTTTCGGTGCCGCTGTCGCAGCCGGCTGTCAGAAAGGCCGCAAAACAGAAAACACAGGCCAGTCGGGTCAGGGTGGCGTTCGCTTTGAACATAATCAGTGCCGTTTCTGCTGTTATTTTTTCTTGTTCTTTTTCTTCTTCTTTCTCTTCTTGTCCTTGCCGGATTTTTTCTGCTGGGACTGCTCAATGAACTTGTAGGTCACCGCCGTGCAGGCCGTCATCAGTTTAATGTCAGGTCCGGACTGTTCTTTATCCGGCAGCGGTGTCATGGTGATGTCCTGAATGTTGACGATCCGGTCCAGCCGGGAAACCTTGTCAAAGAAGGTGGCTACCTGGTGATAGGTGCCGGTGACCTTGATGGCCAGGGGGAGTTCGGCGTAGAAGTCCTTGGGGATTTCCGCCTTGGGCTGAAAGAGCGTGAACTCCAGCCCGGCCCGTTGCCCGGCCCGGGAGATGCCGGCCAGCAGCGAGGGGATCTCCTGCTTTTCGGGAAGTGCCCGCATGGCCATCTTGAGGCGGGCCTTGGCCTGTTCGATGCGCTCGCGATAGGCTTTGATCTGGCGCGCGTTGCGCTTTGCGATGGTCAGTTTTTCCTGCAGCTGCTTCTCTTCCTTGGACAGCCTGTTGACGGCCTGCCACGAGCGGTAGAAGGAGAAGTATCCGAACGCGGCTGTCACCAGCAGGATACAGACCACGTAAATCAGGACCTTCTGGGTTTTGGAAAGCTGCTCTATCCTTTCGAACAGTGCGGTTTTATCTGCGGATGCGCCTGATTTCATTTCTTTTTGGCCTTCTTCTTCTTCTTGTCCGTCTGAACCGGGTTCTTGGCTATCCGTTGACAGTCAATCTCAAATTTCTTCAGATCGATGCTCTGGTTTTCCTTGATGGTGTGCTTTTGCAGGTTCTTGAGCTGCACACTGGCGAAGAGACCCGATTTTTCCAGCCGTGTCATGAAATCGGCCACGGTCTTGTTGTCCATAGCGATGCCGAGGATTCGCACGGTACCCGACAGTGAGCCGTGGCTTTCCAGTCGCGTGAACCACATGCGCTTCTTGATCACCAACCTTGTGAAGGCATCCAGCAGTTCCACCGCCTGGCGGCGGTTGGCCTCCAAACTCTTGATGACGTCGGTCTTTTTCTTGAGAATCTCCAGCTTCTTTTTGATTGCGGTGATTTCCTTGTTGATCTTTTCGTACTTGGCCAGTTGGGCCTTGGTGGATTTGACCCGGGTCTGCAGGCTTTTCTCCTGATTTTTCAGGTAGAAGTGGACAACCAGCAGAAGGCCCAGCACCACGGCCATGGTCAACAGGAAAATACCCACCTGTTTGCGGGCGGTCTCTTTTCTGCGAGCATCTCGGAATGGTAACAGGTTGATTCGTATCATTTGTCGTCGATTCTTCGTGTAGCCAGCCCCATGCAAATGGCCGCCTGGGGAGCCACCTGTGACAGATAGGCGGGGTCGAGCCGTCCGCTGTCGGCCCTGAAAGGCGCGAAGGGGTTGATCACTTCCACTTCGGCGGAGGTTTCGACGCCCAGTAATTCCCTGAACTCCTTGATGTTGGCCCCGCCGCCGCTCAGCACGATGCGCTTGATCTGGTCGTCCGGGTAGGTGGAGTAGAAGAAATCCAGCGCCCGCCGGATCTCCTGGCACCAGTCGGCCACGATGGTCGAGATGATTTCCTTGATCTGTTCGGAGGACAGGGTGTCGGATTTGCCGGTCAGTTTGATCTCTTCAGCCTCTTCAGCGGAGCAGTCGGCCATGGAGGCGATCTTGTGGTTGATCTGGGCGCATCCCAGCGAGACATCCCGCATGAAGAGGGACTGATTGTTCTTGAGGATGTTCAGCGAGGTCTTGGAGGCGCCGATGTCGATAAGGGCGATGTTTTCATCACCCCCGCCCTGAGTGAACTCGAAAATATTCTGCAGGGCGAAGGCGTCCACGTCCACCACGCAGGGGTTCAGCCCCGCCATGTCAATGACGCCTGCGTAGTCGTCCACCATCTCCTTTTTGGCCGCCGTGAGCAGCACGCTGGTCAGGTTGGCGTTGTTCTCGTTTTCCCCGATGATGTGAAAATCCAAGTACACATCGTTAATGTCGTAAGGGATGTACTGCTCGGCCTCGAGATGGATGTTTTCCTGCAGCTGCTCTTCGCTGATGGTCTGTACGTCGATTTTCTTGACGATCACCGAGTATCCGCCGATGGAGGTGGCGACGTTCTGCTCCTTGATTTTGTGGGTGGAAAACAGTTCGCGGATGAACTCGGCCACCTTTTCCGGCTCCTTGATGGTGCCGTCCTCGATGAGACCGGGCGGGATGTCGATGAGGCCGAAGGCCTTAAAGGCACCGCCCTTGCTGAGCCCGGTGATTTCTGCGACTTTGATGGTGCGGGAACCGATGTCGAGTCCGACTAAGTGGTTTTTCTTGGCAAACAGCATGAATATCTCTCAATCATCTTGGAAAATTTCATCTTTATCTGCAAGATTCAGCCCCAGAGCCAGAATGATTTTACGTTTGGTTTCCAGCCGACAGGGCTTTCCCTTTTCGATGCGGGCGATGGTCATTGGAGAGACGTTTGCTTTGCGAGCCAGCTCTGCTTTGCTCATGAGAAGAGATTCTCTGACAGCCTTCAAACGGTTTCTGCTCATTTGAATCGCCTGTATGTGCGGTTTTTCAGGGCGCTGCTGGGTAATGCAAAGGGGTGCGGGAGCATTCTGGATATGTTTCGAAAACCCATGGCATTTAATTTCGGTCATGTCAAGAACTTTTTTGGTTAATTATGCATAATTAGCATATAATTGCTTTGAACCACACTTTCGGAGTATCCGCTGTGTTTCCAACGCCCGCGTCTTGGGTTTTTCAGGGTTGCCTCTCCTGGATGAGGAGAATGATTGAAGGCCCGCCAACAGTATCGTCCGATACGGTTAATGTGGTTATCGGCCAAAAAAGCTTGACCTTTACGCTAAATTTCGCACACCATATAAAAAAGTTGAGCGAACCGGCAACATCGATCCCAGGGAGATTCGGCCCGTATGAAGAGCCGCGCAAATTCCGAAAAAATAAAGCCCTTCAGGCTTGTGAAATATTTCACTTTTTCGAGTCTCATCGCGGTTTTCATCGGTACGCTGGTACTCTCTTTGCTCAATATCCACTGGGCACGGTCTTTTCAGCTGAAAAAAAGCCAAGCCTATGCGCTGGTGCTCATGGAGAACCTCAACCACCAGGTTTTTTTGCAGTTCATCGTGCCGGTGGTGTTGAAATACGGCAAGATCGAACTCAGCAATCCCGAGCAGTTCCAGCGCATGGACAACGTGGTGCGCAGCACGTTGCACAGTTTTCACGTGGCCATGGTGAACATCTACGATATGAAAAACAAGATATCCTACAGTTTCGATCCCGAACTGGTGGGCAAGGAGAACCTGGGCGGTGCGCTCTACACCCGCGCCCGCGAAGGGCACATCGGCTACAAGCTGGTGCAGCAGGGCTACAAATGGGGCATTCCCCTGGGCATCCCCAAAAAAAGCCTGCTGATCACCTTTGCACCGTTGCGGGCCGAGAGGGAGTTTTTGCGGATCTCCGGCCCGGTCCTCGGGGTGGTGGAAATCGTGCAGGACGTCACCGAGGATTACCGCGCCATTTTTCGCTACCAAGTGACCATCATCATCACCTCGACGCTGGTGATGTCCATTCTGCTGCTGGTGCTGATTTTCGTGGTCAAGCGCGGCGAGGCCATTATCGAGAAACGCTCCCTGGAGAGGCAGCGCCTGGAGCAGAAACTCAATCGCGCCCGGCACCTGTCTTCCCTGGGCGAAATGACCGCCGGCGTTTCGCATGAAATCCGAAACCCCCTGGGCATCATCAAGAGTTCCGCCGAACTGCTGAAGAAGAAAATGGCCGTTGTGGACCCCGGCAATCCCATTCCGGATGTGATCGTACAGGAAGCCACGCGCCTGAACAACATCATCACCGATTTTCTCAACTTTGCCAAACCCCGCGAGCCGGACTTGGCGCCCTGCTGTCTGGGTGACATCGTGGCGCGCAACATCGGTTTCCTGGCCCCTCGTTTCCGGGAGCAGGGCATCGTGGTGGAGCAGCGGCTCGACGACGACTTGCCGCAGATCCATGCGGATGCGAACATGCTCTACCAGGCGTTTCTGAACATCCTGCTCAACGCCCTGCAAGCCATGCCCGATGGCGGCACCATCCGAATTCACGCCGAAGCGGACGATGCCCGCGTGCGCCTCTTTTTCGAAGATACCGGCCCCGGGTTTTCCGAGGAGATCGGCGAAAAGATTTGGGACCCCTTTTTCACCACCAAGGAAAAAGGCACCGGCTTGGGGCTGGGGATCGTGCGCAACATCATCGAGGCCCACGGCGGCACCATCCACATGGAGAACCGTGAGCAGGGCGGCGCCCGGGTGGTGGTGGAACTGCCCCTGGAACCTTAGTACCGTGCTGCTGGCGCGCGATGGAGAACCAAACCAACATACGGGTGGCCTGTCATGGATACCGTACTGATCGTTGATGATGAGAAGAACTACCCCCTGATTCTCAGCGAGGTGTTGAAGGAAGAAGGTTACGCCACGCTTACGGCCAACAGCGGCCAGGAAGCGCTTTCGATTCTGGCGCATTCCGACGTGGATCTGGTGCTCACCGATATGAAGATGCCGGTCATGGACGGCATCGAACTGCTCGAACAGATCAAGGCCCGCGACCCGGAACTGCCGGTCATCATGATGACCGCCCACGGAACGGTGGAAAAAGCCGTCGAGGCCATGCAGAAGGGGGCTTACAACTACATCCTGAAGCCCTTCGAGAACGAGCGCCTGATCCTCTACGTCAAAAAGGCCTGCGCCCTGTACCAGATGGTAAAGGAGAACCGGCGTCTGCGGCACGCCGTGGAGGTGCAGTACCGTTTTGGCAACATTATCGGGCGCAGCCGGGCCATGCGGGACGTTTTTGCCACCATCGAGAAGATTGCACCGGCTTCGGCCACGGTGCTGCTGGAGGGCGAAAGCGGCACCGGCAAGGAACTGGTGGCCAAGTCCATCCACTTCAACAGCCCGAGAAGCAACAAGCCCTTCGTGGCCGTCAACTGTTCGGCCCTGGCGGAAAACCTGCTCGAAAGTGAGCTCTTCGGGCACGAAAGGGGCGCTTTCACCGGCGCGGTTTCCATGAAGAAAGGCCGCTTCGAACTGGCCGAGGGGGGGACCCTTTTCCTGGACGAGATCGGGGAACTGTCCGCCAACCTGCAGGTCAAGCTGCTGCGGGTCATCCAGGAGCGGACCATCGAGCGGGTGGGCGGCATCCGGCCCATCCCGGTGGATATCCGCATTATCGCCGCCACCAACCGCAGCCTGAAAAGAGAAACCGAGGCCGGACGTTTTCGCGAGGACCTGTACTATCGCCTCAACGTGTTGCACCTGGTGCTGCCGCCGCTGAGAAAGCGGACCGAAGACATCCCGCCGCTAGTGGAGCATTTCATTCAGAAGTATTCCGCTGAGCGCAAGGGGCAGGTTCCGGTCACGGACGTGGAACAGGATGTCTACCGGCTGTTTTATGAATACAGCTGGCCGGGCAATGTGCGCGAACTGGAGAATGTCATCGAGCGGGCCCTGGTGCTGTGTCCGGGCCCCACCATTCGCGTAGCCGACCTGCCGCGTCAGTTCCGGCAGCACTCGGACCACACGCTGCCGCTGGAGGGCATCGCCCCGGACGCCAAGCTGTCTGAAACCTTGTCCCAGGTGGAGAAGATGATGATCGAGCGGGCCCTGAAGATGAGCGGCAACGTACAATCCCGCGCCGCCAAACTACTGGGCATCGGAAAGAGCGGGCTGAATCAGAAGATCAAAAAATTCAAGCTGGACGTCGGCCCCAGGAAGTAGCCTTTTGGCTCCTATCGAACCAGATGCGCGATTGCCCCCCGTTTGTGTCACTTCCGGCGCTGTAGGCAGTGCAGTGCTGAACGCTATAATACAGCCAGTTTTTCGCGGGCCACCGGTGCGTAGACCGAGTTGTCGAACTCGGCCACAATTTTCTGCAGGGCTTCCTTTTCTTTGGCGCCGTCACCGGACTGGGCGTACACGATCGCCAGGTTAAACAGGGCCTCGGGTTTCAGGGTGGGACGCGCGCCGTCGACGATCTGTTGGAAATACTTTTCTGCCGAGGGGTAGTCTTTCTTGCCGGCGTAGGCGTAAGCCAGACTGATGACCACCAGATCGTGGATCACAGGTTCCTCGCGGTAGTCGTCCAGCGCCTGGCGGTAGAGCTTGACGGCCTGGTCATATTTCCCGGCACGGTAGCTGATGTCGGCGTAAAATACCGTCGCCATCTTGGCCCCGTTTTTTCCGTTGTACTTCTGAATGATCTCTTCCAGGGAAGGTTTGAGCTGTTCCCAGGCTTTTTCCGGGGTGGCGTCCTTTTTTAGGAGTTGCTGGTAGGCGCTTCGCTGCTGGTCGTATAGGGCCAGCGACCTCGCCTCGGCCCGCGCCGAGAAAAATCGTACGGCCGAAAAAACGATGGCCACCAGCAGTATGGCGGCCACGGTCCAGCTCAGCTGGCGGCTGTTGGCACGCGCCCACTGGATGGTCTTGGCCGACAGGGTCAGAAACTCGTCGGGTTCTTTCAGCAGTTGTTTGCGGGTAACTTTTTTTCGGGCCATGTCATCTCCGGCGGCCGTTGAAGCCTCTTACCCGGCGGGCGGCTGCCTCACCACACCAAGGGCTTGAAAATCCACCCCTTGTCTCCGTCAGCGTGTTGAATCTGCAGCCATTTCCCCTTGGTCTTGAGAACCTTGAACGGCACGCCCTTGTCCTGGGTTTTAAATACGATCGGGAAATTGGTGCCCGGCCCCGACCGGATGTTGCACTCACTCTTTACCGTGATCACCGTGGGGATCTTGGCCAGCAGGTTTTTCTTGATCCAGCCCTCGTCGTTTTCAAAGTCGCGGAAGAGAACCCACTGCCCCTTTTTCTGGATGACCACCACGGGGTAATAGCGTTCCGCCTGCCACAGGATTTCGTACTGGGTGCCCGGTCCAGAGCGGATGTTGGCCTTGGGGACGTTCACCGCCAGCCGCTGCGCCGCATGCGCCGTCGCCGTCATTATCAGCAGCGCCGCAACCGCCAGGGTGGCATACACGCACCCCATGCGACGGCTGTTCCGTCCGTCGGTCTGAAATCCCCCGTTGTATCGATGGTTGCCTGCAACGTTCATTTCGGCGCCACCTTTACAATAAAAAGGTTCCCGGATCAAGAGAAAAGCCCGTTTCGTCCAGGGCAGTCGCAAGTCGCTGTTTTGGCATGCTTGCCGGGCAACCCGCCGCTATACGGATTTCCCGTGCGCAAAGGGTGGACAGTCTCCAGGTGTGCACCGTCGGATAACCGGCGGGGAAAAATCCGCCGGGGCGCCCCAGGCCTGCCGGATTCAAAAGCCGCCGCCCCGTTTTCAGCATTCGACGGCAAACACCCGCCGGGGGCGGTCCAGGCGGCGCAGACCCGCCTGCCGCGCCAGTCGTAGCGCCTGCTGGAATTCGGTGGGCCGCAGCGGCCGTGACAGCGCCTCCACCTCGCCCGCTCGTCCGCAGGGGCGGTACTGGCCCATGACGTTGACGTAGGTGTCGGCGGAGATTTCACCGGCGATGAAATTCATGATCTCCCGGGTGCCGGCCAGCCCTTCGGGCATGACCAGGTGGCGGACCAGCAACCCCCGGCGGGCGATGCCCGCTTCGTCGACCACCAGATCCCCCACTTGCCGATGCATCTCCCGTACGGCCCGGCGGGTGCGCTCCGGGTAGTCTGCCGCGCCGGCCAGCCGCTCGGCGACTTGGGGGTCCCAGAATTTGAAGTCGGGCATGTAGATGTCGATGACGCCCTCGAGCAGGCGCAGCGTGCGCACCCGGTCGTAGCCCGAGGTGTTGTAGACCAGGGGCACCCGCAGCCCCCGGGCGGCGGCGATTTCCAGCGCGCCCAGAATCTGCGGCACCACGTGGGAAGGGGTGACGAAGTTGATGTTGTGGCAGCCGGCGTGCTGCAGGGCCAGCATCATGCCGGCCAGTTCACCATCGTCCACGGGCCGTCCGGCCCCGTCGTGGCTGATGTCATAGTTCTGGCAGAAAATGCACCCCAGGTTGCAGAAGCTGAAAAAAATGGTGCCGGACCCGTGGCGGCCCACCAGGGGCGCCTCTTCGCCGAAGTGGGCGTCGTAGCTGGCCACCACTGCCCGTCCAGCGGTGCGGCATGTCCCCCGATCACCCGCCAGGCGGTCCACGGCACACGTACGGGGGCAGAGGACGCAGGCCTTCAGCCGGTTGCGGGCAGCGGCCGCGCGATCCGCCAGTTCGCCATTTTGGTGCAGGGTCACATAGGATGCCGGTTCGTCGTGTGTCATCGTCTGACGCGGACACCCCCCGCCACCCGATGCGTCACGGGGCTTTTTCCGCGGGTCTGGTGGTTTGCGGGGGCAGGTAAAGCGGGGTCTCCTCTTCTGCGGCCACCGGGCAGGCGCAAAACGTCGATGCGCAGAACCCGGGGGTCAATCCCCGTGCCCGGGCAGATCGTAGGTGGTGCACGATCCGCTGGAGCAGGTGCGGGTCTGGGCACTGGGCCGCGCTCCGGATGCACCGGTGGCCATACTGTAGTGGGTAGTGCTGATGATGCGCTCGAAATTTTCGGATTTGCACTGGGGGCAGCACATCTCCACCTGCTCGTCGCTGTTCATCAAAAGCAGTTCGAAAACATGGCTGCACTGCAGGCACTTGAATTCATAGATGGGCATGACGCCTCCTCGGATTTCGGCGATCTTTCTGGGGGCAGGCGGGATTTACACCAACTTTTGGATCGTTTCCCCACTGGCACCCATCGATCCCGCCCGAAAATTTTCGGGAACGTGAATTGAGGACGATATTTTTGCCACGGAAGAATACTATTTCTGCCCGCGATGTCAAGATCGGGAACCTGCGGCCCCTTTTCGCTGTTTCTTTTTCGTGCCGTCCGTGCGGGTGTCTAGGAGCATTTCGCGGGCGTGCGCCAGGGTGGCGGCGGTGATCTTCTCGCCGCCCAGCATGCGGGCGATTTCTTCGGCCCGGTGTTCCTCGCCGATGGGAACAAAACGGGTGCGCGTCCTGCCGCTGCGGACCTCCTTGGAGATGCGGAAATGATGGTCGCCGAAGCGGGCGATCTGGGGCAGATGAGTGATGCAGATGACCTGGTGGCGGCGGGCCAGTTCGGTCAGCTTGCGGCCCACGACTTCGGCTACGGCACCGCCGATGCCGGCGTCCACCTCGTCGAAAACGATGGTTTCCACGGTTTCGGTGCCGGCCAGGATGGCCTTGAGCGCCAGCACCACGCGCGACAGTTCGCCGCCCGAGGCGATGGCCGCCAGCGGTTTCGGATCCTCGCCCACATTAGGGGCGATCAGGAAGCCGGCCTGCTCACGGCCGCTTTCGGTCAACGCGGCGCCGTCGGCCACCAGGCGGGGGTCGGCCGCTTCGGCGACGGGCACCGGCCGCAGGTCGATGGCAAAGCGTGTGCGCGGCATGCCCAGCTGGGCCAGCTCTTTTTCCATGGCCCGGGCCAGTTTCTCCGCCGCCGCCGTGCGCCCGGCGGAAAGGCGGCGGGCGCTGTCGGCCAGCCGGCGGCACTGGTCCTCGATGCGCCGGCGCACATCGGCCAGCGCTTCTTCTATGTTTTCGATGGCGCCCAGTTCGGCTTCGATCGTGACCAGGTGCTGCGTTACGGCCTCCAGGCTGCCGCCGTACTTGCGCTTGAGTTTGAACAGGGCGTCCAGGCGGTCTTCCACCTCCTCCAGGCGCTTTTCGTCCACCTGCACACCGGCCAGGTGGGCGCGCAGGACCTGGACGATGTCCTCGATGCGGTAGCCGATGTCCTCGAGCTGCTGCAAGGCACCATCCAGGCCGGCATCGATGGCGGCGGCCCTGCGCAGGTCTTCGGTGACCCGGGCCACCCCGTCCATGATGGCGCCCTTTTCGCCGTAGAGTCGCTCGATGCCGCCGTACACCAGCGTGTAGAGTTCCTCTGCGTGGCGCAGCCGTTGGCGTTCGGCCTCCAGAGTTTCGTCTTCGCCGGGCGTGACGGCGGCGGCCAGGATCTCCTGGCGCTGGAAGGTCAGCAGTTCGCGGTGTGCATCCTGGTGGCGCTGCTTGTCGGTCAGCGCCTTTTCCCGTGCGAGCAGCGGCAGCAGTTCCCGAAAGCGGTCACGCACCTCGTTTCCAAGGCCCGTGAGGCCGGCGAACTGGTCCAGCATCTGCAGGTGCAGCCGCTCTTTGAGGAGGCCCTGGTGGGCGTGCTGGCCCGAGATGCTGGCCAGGTGCTGGGTCAGGCCGGTGAGGGCCTGGGACGTGACCAGGCGGTCGTTGATGAAGACGCGATGGCGGTTGTTGGCAGCCACGATGCGCCGGATGAGAAGCCCCTCGGCGGGGTCAAAGCCCAGTTCCCGCATGCCGTTCCAGGCCGGGTTGGCGGGGGGGATCTCGAAGAGGCCCTGGACTTCGGCCTGGTCGGCGCCGGTGCGGATCACCGTGGTGCTGGCCCGGCTGCCCAGCAGCAGGTTGACGGCCCGAATGATGATGGATTTGCCGGCCCCTGTTTCGCCGCTCAGGATCGTCAGGCCGTTGTCGAAGCGGATACGCAGCTTTTCGATGATGGCGAAGTCTCGGATCAGCAGTTCCCGCAGCATGATGCCCCTTACTCTCACAAGCGGTTGAAATTGTAAAGCCGGTAGTGCCGGAATCCGGGAAATCATAAGCCGCCTGCACGCCCCTCCCACACGGATAGACCCGGACAGTGAAGCGCAATCGCCGTAAGCGTGTCGGTGGCTACCCGCCGATGGCCCTGTGCTGGAACAGTTTTTGCTTGATTTTTGAGCCGCTTTTTCCTACCGTTTGTGACAATTTTGCGAGATTTACGGGTGCTATATTACAAGATTGTTATTTTTTTCACCGGGGAAGTTTGGAGACCAAAACGGTAACTTGTCGATAGAATAGGATTGTCCGCATTTCCGGCCCCTGGCACGGGGTTTGCCTCTATTTCTATTTCCCCTCCCTCTCAAGGCTCCGACGTCCGTCGGGGTTTTGCGGTGTCTCATCTTTTCCGTGAAGCTGTTTCTTTTGCAGCGTGCGGCAGCAAAGGAGAAATGCCATATGTGTCGACTGTTTGCCATAACCAGTGAAGAGCCCCTGTCGCCCATGGTGGCCATCGAGGCCCTGGACGTCATGCGCGAGGGGCACGACGGGTCCGGGGTAGGGCTGTTCATGCGCGACCTCTCGGGGCCCTTCGAGGACCTCAAGACCGCCCCTATCCTGTCGGGCATCTTTACCCGCGAGGGGATCAAGCGCCTGGACCGCTTCATGATGGACATCGGCTTCATGACCCAGTACAAGCTGACCATCAAGGTGCCCAAGACCCCGCCGCCGGGTACGCCGCGGCGCGACAGCTATCTCATCCGCGCCTACGAGTATCCCGAGGAATGGGAGGGCTGCAGCCAGGAGGAGCTCTACGACCGCCTGCTGGAGACCCGGCTGCAGCTGCGTCGCATGGGAGAGGAGCAGGGGGACATGATCGTGTTCTCCTTCTGGCCGGATGTCATCATGATCAAGGAGATCGGCGACCCCATGAAGGTGGCCGAATACCTGGACCTGGGCCGCAAGGAACTCAAGGCCCGCGTGCTCATGGCCCAGGGCCGCCAGAACACCAACTACGAGATCAACCTCTACGCCTGTCACCCCTTTTTCATCCAGGGCTTTTCCACCATGACCAACGGCGAAAACACGGCCTTCATCCCCATCCGCGAGTTCCTGGCCTCGCGCAATTTTCCCGGCTACTCGGGCTACCAGTCCGACTCCGAGGTGTTCACCCACATCCTGCACTACACCATGGCCAAGCTGGGGCTGGGCTTGGAGGCCTACAAGCACGTCATCACACCGCTCAAGGACGAGGACATCGCGCGGCACCCCGACGCCGCGTTTCTCAAGCACCTCAAGCACAGCTGCCGCCGCATGATCATCGACGGCCCCAACTGCGTCATCGGGTGCCTCTCGGACCACACGCTTTTCATGGTTCAGGACCGCAAGAAGCTGCGGCCCGGGGTGGTGGGCGGCCGCCCGGGCATGTACGCCTTCTCCTCGGAGATCTGCGGTCTGGACGCCGCCATTCCCGACCGCGACAAGAGCAGCGATTTTCAGCCCATGTATCTGGACACGGCCATCGTCGGTCCGGACCGCAAGGAGGTCAGCATATGCCGGCAGACGGAAAAATTACCCCTTCCACACTGAGCGTCAAGGACCTGCCCTGGCAGATTTTCTGGGACAAGGACAAGTGCACCTTGTGCGGCAAGTGCACGGCGGTCTGTCCGGTCAGCGCCATCGAGCTGGGGGTTTTTCGAAAGCGCATCGTGGAGCCCGCGCTGGGCATCGCCGAGAAACCGCGGCATGACTACCGCATTTACTACGGCATCCGCCAGCGCACCGACCCCGCCTACCGCTGCGTGGGGTGCGCCATGTGCACCATGGTGTGTCCCAATGATGCCATCATGCCGCAGCGCAGCGACGAGGCCAACAAGCTGGTCTTCCACATGGACCGCGGCGGACAGCCCCGCCGCCGGGGCGGACGGCGCAACGTGGGCGGCACCATCCTGGACCGCATCAAGTTCATCCGCATCTCCATGCTCACCGACCCGGCCCTGGACGCCGGGCGCCACGAGTTCGAGCTGCGCACGTTGCTGGGCCGCGTGCTGCCGCCCGAGGACAACCTGGCCTTTCTGAGCAGCAACGGCTGGATCCCGCCGGTGCGCGAGATCTACCCGCTGGTCATCGGCGGCATGTCCTTCGGCGCCCTGTCGCCCAACATGTGGGAGGGGCTGCAGATGGGGGTGGCCTACCTCAACGACGAGCTGGGCATGCCGGTGCGCATCTGCACGGGCGAGGGCGGCTGCCCGCCGCGGCTGCTGCGCTCGCGTTTTTTGAAAAACGTCATCCTGCAGATCGCCAGCGGCTACTTCGGCTGGGACGAGATCATCCACGCCATCCCCGAGATGAAGGAGGACCCCTGCGCCATCGAGATCAAGTACGGCCAGGGCGCCAAGCCCGGCGACGGCGGCCTGCTCATGTGGTACAAGGTCAACGAGCTGATCGCCGCCATCCGCGGTGTGCCGCCGGGGGTCAGCCTGCCCAGCCCGCCGACCCACCAGACCAAATACTCCATCGAGGAGTCGGTGGCCAAGATGATCCAGTCCATGTACATGGCCTGGGATTTCCGGGTGCCGGTATTTCCCAAGATATCGGCCACTTCCACTACCCTGGCGGTGCTGAACAATTTGGTGCGCAACCCTTACGCCGCCGGGTTGGCCATCGACGGTGAGGACGGCGGTACCGGCGCGGCCTACAACGTATCCATGGACCACATGGGCCACCCCATCGCCAGCAGTCTGCGCGACGCCTACCTCAACCTGGTGACGGTGGGCAGGCAGAACGAAATTCCGCTCATTGCCGGCGGCGGTGTAGGCAAGAGCGGCAACCTGGCGGCCAACGCCGCGGCGCTCATCATGCTGGGCGCCAGCGCCGTGCAGACCGGCAAGTACATCATGCAGGCCGCCGCCGGGTGCCTGGGCTCCGAGTCGGACCGCTGCAATATCTGCAACATCGGGCAGTGCCCCAAGGGCATCACCTCCCAGGACCCGCGCCTCTACCGGCGCCTGGATGTCGAGGACGTGGCCCAGCGGGTGGTGGATGTATTCCTGACCTTCGACACCGAGCTGAAAAAGATCATTGCGCCCCTGGGCCGTTCGACTTCGCTGCCCATCGGCATGGCCGACGCCCTGGGCATCGACGATTCCAACGCCGCCCGGCGGCTGAAGATCAAATATGTGGTGTAGAACATGAGCGATAACCTGCATCGGACCATATCGGGAAGGGAAAACGGCACGCGCATCGAATCGCGGGTGCTGGAGGAGCGTATCCAGCGTGCCGTGGCCGACGGCTGTCGGCGGCTGGAAGTGGAGGCTTTCGGCCAGCACGGCATCGGCGGCCGCCTGTGGCGCGCCGGCGACGACCCCGTGCACGTGCGCATCACCGGCCACGCCGGCCAGCGTGTGGGGGCCATGGGGTATGCCAACACCACCATCGAGGTGCTGGGCCCCTCTTCGGACGACGTCGGCTGGCTAAACGCCGGCGCCAGGATCGTCGTGCACGGCAACGCCTCCAACGGCGTGGGAAACGCCATGGCCCAGGGCAAGATTTACGTGGCCGGCAACATCGGCGCCCGCGGCATGACCATGACCAAGCAGAACCCGCGCTTTGCACCGCCCGAACTGTGGGTGCTGGGCTCGGTGGGCGACTACTTCGGCGAGTTTATGGCCGGCGGTGTGGCCGTGGTCTGCGGGGTCGAGGCCCAGGACCCGGAAAACGTGCTGGGCTACCGGCCCCTGGTGGGCATGGTGGGCGGCCGCGTGTTTTTCCGCGGCCCCATCAAGGGCTTCAGCCAGGCCGATGCCCGGCTGGTTCCCATCGAGGACGCTGATTTCGCGTGGCTGGTGGAGAACCTGGAGGCGTTTCTGACCGCCATCAACCGCCCGGACCTGCTGCAGGACCTCAGCCGGCGCGATCAGTGGCAGCTGCTGCGGGCGCGCACGGCCCAGGAAAAGCGCGGCCGGCAGCTGATGTCCATGGCCGACTTCAAGGTGCGCAGCTGGGAGGCCGAACTGGGCCGCGGCGGGCTCATCGGGGACCTGACGAACCTGGACCGCAGCCCCATCGGCCTGATTGTCAGCGGCGATCTGCGGCGCTACGTGCCCGTCTGGGAAAACCGCAAATACCTGGCGCCCTGCGAGGCCACCTGCCCCACGGGCATACCGGTGCAGCAGCGCTGGCAGCTGGTGCGCGACGGCCGCGTGGACGAGGCCGTGGACCTGGCGCTGGCCTACACGCCTTTTCCGGCCACGGTGTGCGGCTACCTGTGCCCCGGTCCCTGCATGCAGGCCTGCACGCGCCAGCAGTCCATCATGGCGCCGGTGGACGTGCGCCAGCTGGGCCGGGCCAGCCTGGCGGCCGGGCTGCCCGACCTGCCCGAACCCAGCGGCCGCAAGGTGGCCGTCATCGGCGGCGGGCCGGCGGGCCTCTCCGTGGCCTGGCAGCTGCGCATGCGCGGCCACGAGGCCACGGTCTACGACCTCTCCGGGACCCTGGGCGGCAAAATCGCCTCGGTCATCCCTTCCTCGCGCATCCCGGAAGAAGTGGTCTCGGCCGAACTGCAGCGCGTGCGCGAGGTGATCCCCCATATTCACCTGCAGCAGAAGCTGCGCCGCGCGGACCTGGCCCAGCTGCGCGAGGACTACGATTTCGTGGTCATCGCCACCGGCGCGTCCAAACCCCGCATGCTGGACGTACCCGGCAGGGAGCGCCTGATCACGGCCAGCGATTTCCTGGCCGACGCCAAGGCCGGCCGCGCCCGCGTGGGCGAGCGCGTGGTGATCATCGGCGCCGGCAACGTGGGCTGCGATGTGGCCACCGAGGCCGCCCGGCTGGGGGCGCGTTCGCTGCTGCTTATCGACGTGCAGGAGCCGGCCTCCTTCGGCGCCGAGCGCCGGGCGGCCGAGGCCGCCGGCGCCCGTTTCCGCTGGCCGTGCTTCACCCGTGAGATAACGGAAGAGGGGGTCGTGCTGGCCGACGGCGAGCGGATCCCGGCCGATACGGTGGTGATTTCCATCGGCGACGTGCCGGACCTGGACTTCCTGCCCGAGACCGTCGCCGCCGAGCGCGGCTTCGTGACGGTCAACGAATTCGGCCAGACCTCGGATCCCAAAATCTTCGCCATCGGCGACATCGTGCGGCCCGGGCTGCTGACCGACGCCATCGGCGCCGGCCGCCGCGCGGCCGAGGCCATCGCCGATATGCTCGACGGAAAACGGCCCAGCGCCAACCTGCAGCAGGTCATCGACACCCGCCGGGTCAAGCTGGAATACTTCGACCCGCGGCTGACGGACTTCGAGGACCTGGACCACTGCGGGTCGCAGTGCTCGTCGTGCGGCAGCTGCCGCGACTGCGGCGTGTGCGCCACCATCTGCCCCCAGGCCGCCATCGAGCGCATCGAGCCAGACGACGGCGAATTTGAGTACGTGGTGGACGCGGACAAGTGCATCGCCTGCGGATTCTGCGCCGGGGCCTGCCCCTGCGGCATATGGAACCTTGTGGAAAACGATCCTTTGGTGTAAGGGGAGGGTCATAAAAAAGGCGCACGGTGGATGCCGGTCCGGGAACAGCCCCTACCCTGACGCGTCAGGTCGCCCGGTTCGCGTCTTTTGTGGTTTTGGTGGAGGGGAGCAGTCCAGTTTCCCTCCTTAGCGGTAAATGATTTCACGATGTTGCGCATCGGGCGGTCTTCTGTCCTTTCGACCGGCCTGAGCGCGTAAGGTGCCAAGGATCCCATGCGAGCCCTGTTGACCCTGGAAGACGGACGCAGCTTTGCCTGCCGGTCCTTTACCGGACGCGGGGAGACCGCCGCCGAAGTGGTCTTCAACACCGGCATGACCGGCTACCAGGAAGTGCTCACCGACCCTTCCTACCGCGGCCAGATGGTCACCATGACCTACCCGCTGATCGGCAATTACGGCGTCAACCCCGAAGATGTGGAGTCCGACCGCGTCCAGGTATCGGCTTTTCTGGTGCGCGAGTACCAGGAGGTGCCCAGCAACTGGCGCGCCACCGGCAGCCTGGGCGACTACCTCCGGCGCCAGGGCGTGCTGGGCGTGGACCAGTTGGACACCCGGGCCTTGACGCGCCACATTCGCAAGGCCGGCGCCATGAAGGCCCTGCTGTCCACCGAGGACCTGGACCCCGAGTCGCACCTGCGCAAGCTGGCCGACGTGCCCTCCATGGAGGGCCAGGACCTGGTCCGGTCCGTGACCGCACCCGGCGCTTTCTACTGGCGCGACGGCCGGGCCGAACCCATCGAGGGCGACCCCGCCGCCCTGGACGACGGTTGCTGGCGCCGGCGCGGCGAGCGGTACGCCGTGGCGGCCTTCGACTTTGGCATCAAGTACAACATCCTGCGCTGTCTGGAGCAGGCCGGCTGCGAGGTGATCGTGCTGCCGGCCGCCACCCCGGCCGAAACCGTGCGGCGTATGGCGCCTGACGGCATCTTTCTGTCCAACGGGCCCGGCGATCCCGAACCGGTGGATTATGCCGTGGAGACCATCGGCGAACTGATCGGCTTTCGCCCCATGTTCGGCATCTGCCTCGGCATCCAACTGCTGGCCCTGGCCCTGGGGGGGCGCACCTACAAGCTCAAGTTCGGCCACCGCGGCGCCAACCAGCCCGTCAAGAACCTGCTGACCGGGCGCATTGAGATCACCTCCCAGAACCACGGCTTCGCCGTGGACCTCGACAGCCTGGAGGACGGGGAGGTGGAGATCACCCACGTCAACCTCAACGACGACACCCTGGAGGGCTTCCGCCACCGGCGGCTGCCGCTGTTCGCCGTGCAGTACCACCCCGAGGCGGCCCCGGGGCCCCACGACGCCCGTTACCTGTTTGAAAACTTCACCCGCTTGATGAAGGAAAGCGCCCAGGGGTAACCTGTCCATGCCCAAGAGAACCGATCTTGAGAAAATCCTGATCATCGGGGCCGGCCCCATCATCATCAGCCAGGCCTGCGAGTTCGACTACTCCGGCACCCAGGCCTGCAAGGCCCTGTCCGAGGAAGGCTACGAGGTGGTGCTGGTCAACTCCAACCCGGCCACCATCATGACCGACCCCGAGATGGCCGCGCGCACCTATATCGAACCGGTCACGCCGGACACCCTGGCGCGCATCATCGAGGCCGAGCGCCCCTGTGCCCTGCTGCCCACCCTGGGCGGCCAGACGGGCCTCAACACCGCCTTCGAGGTGGCCAAGAGCGGGCTGCTCGAGGAGCTGGAGGTGGAGATGATCGGCGCCTCGGTGGAGGTCATCGAAAAGGCCGAGGACCGCGATCTTTTCCGCCAGGCCATGGCGCGCATCGGATTGCGGGTGCCGGCCAGCGGCATCGCCACCGACATGGACATGGTGCGCTCCATCGTGGAGCAAATCGGCTTTCCGGTCATCATCCGGCCCAGCTACACCCTGGGCGGCACCGGCGGCGGCGTGGCCTACAACACCGAGGAACTGGAGAAGGTGGCGCGCGCCGGCCTGGAGGCCAGCCTCATCGGGCAGGTCATGATCGAGGAGTCCGTGCTGGGCTGGAAGGAGTTCGAGCTGGAGCTGATGCGCGACCACAACGACAACGTGTGCATCATCTGCTCCATCGAGAACCTCGACCCCATGGGCGTGCACACCGGCGACAGCATCACCGTGGCCCCGGCCCAGACCCTGACCGACCGCGAGTACCAGGAGATGCGCAGCGCCGCGATCGCCATCATGCGCGAGATCGGGGTGGACACCGGCGGCTCCAACGTGCAGTTCGCCGTAAACCCGCAAAACGGCGAGATGGTGGTGGTGGAGATGAACCCGCGCGTGTCGCGCAGCTCGGCCCTGGCCTCCAAGGCCACGGGCTACCCCATCGCCAAGATCGCGGCCAAGCTGGCCGTGGGCTACACCCTGGACGAACTGCCCAACGACATCACGGGAAAGACGCGGGCGTCGTTCGAACCCACCATCGACTACTGTGTGGTCAAGATCCCCCGCTGGACCTTCGAGAAGTTTCCCGAAACCGAGGACCTGCTGACCACCGCCATGAAGTCCGTGGGCGAAGCCATGAGCATCGGCCGCACCTTCAAGGAAGCCCTGCAGAAAGGGCTGCGCTCGCTGGAGATCGGCCGCTGCGGCCTGGGCGCCGACGGCAGGGATCCCCTCGACCGCCGCGGTCGCCTGCCGGGGCTTTCCGAGATCAAGAAACGCCTGGCGATCCCCAACTCGCAGCGTATTTTCTATCTGCGCCTGGCCCTGCTGGCGGGGATGACGGTGGAAGAGATCAGCGCCATCACCGCCATCGACCCCTGGTTCGTGGAGCAGATCGAGCAGATCGTGCACCTGGAGCAGGCCCTGTCGGTGGAAGGGCCGGAGCTTTCCGACCGGCGCATCCGCCGGGCCAAGAGCTGGGGCTTCTCCGACGTGCAGATCGCGCACCTGACCGGCAAAACGGCAAAAGAAGTCTCCCGGCGCCGCAAGCAGGCCGGCATCCGACCGGTCTACAAGCTGGTGGACACTTGCGCGGCCGAGTTTTCGGCCGAGACGCCCTACTACTACTCCACCTACGAGGAGGAGAACGAGGCGCGCGTCTCCGACCGGCGCAAGGTCATGATCCTGGGCGGCGGGCCCAACCGCATCGGCCAGGGCATCGAGTTTGACTACTGCTGCGTGCACGCCTCCTTCGCCCTGCGCGAGGAGGGCGTCGAGAGCATCATGGTCAACAGCAACCCCGAAACGGTCAGCACCGACTATGACACCTCGGACAAGCTCTACTTCGAGCCGCTCACCGACGAGGACGTGCTGCACATCGCCGAGACCGAGCAGCCCGACGGCGTTATCGTGCAGTTCGGCGGCCAGACGCCCCTGAACCTGGCCGGCGCCATCGCCGCGGCCGGATTCTCCATTCTGGGGACCCCGCCGGAGAGCATTGCGCGCGCCGAGGACCGTGAGCAGTTCCAGGCCATGCTGCACAGGCTGGGGCTGGTGCAGCCCGACAACGGCACGGCCCTGACCGTGGCCGAGGCCCTCAAGGTGGCCGACCGCATCGGCTACCCGGTGGTGGTGCGGCCATCCTTTGTGCTGGGCGGGCGCGCCATGAAGATCGTCTACGACCAAAGCGACCTGGAGAACTTCACGCGTCTGGCCATCGAGGCTTCGCCCGAGCACCCCGTGCTCATCGACAAGTTCCTGGAAGACGCCGTGGAGATCGACGTGGACGCCATCAGCGACGGGCGGCGCACCATCATCGGGGGCATCATGGAGCACATCGAGGAGGCCGGCGTGCACTCCGGGGATTCGGCCTGCGTGCTGCCGCCCTACAGCCTGAGCCCGCGCAACATCGACGAGATCGCCCAGGCCACGCGGGACATGGCCGCCGAGCTGGGCGTGCTGGGCCTCATGAACGTGCAGTACGCCGTCAAGGACGGCCGGCTGTACGTGCTGGAGGTCAACCCGCGGGCTTCGCGAACGGTGCCCTTCGTCAGCAAAGCCACCGGCATTCCGCTGGCCAAGCTGGCCGCCAAGGTCATGCTGGGCCGCAGCCTGGAGTCGTTGGGCCTCACCGGGGAGCGCGTGCCGATCCACATCTCGGTCAAGGAGGCCGTGCTGCCCTTCGACCGTTTTCCGGGCGTGGACACCCTGCTGGGCCCCGAGATGAAGTCCACCGGCGAAGTCATGGGCATCGACCGGGGATTCGGGGCGGCTTATGCCAAGGCCCAGCTGGGGGCCGGAAACCGCCTGCCCGACGGCGGCACGGTTTTTATCAGCGTGCGCGATCGCGACAAGCAGGCCTGTCTGGACGCCGTGCGCCGTTTCCAGGACATGGGATTCGACCTCATGGCCACCGACGGCACCGCGCGTTTCCTGGCCAACCACGGCATGCACGCCAGTGTGGTCAACAAGGTGTCTTTGGGGCGCCCCCACGTGGTGGACGCCATCAAGAACGGCCAGATCCAGCTGGTGATCAACACCGGCGGCGGCAACGACACCCGGCGCGACGGGTACGAGATCCGGAGGGCGGCCATCAAGTACCGCGTCCCTTACGCCACCACCATCCCCGGTGCGGTGGCCATGAGCCGGGCCATCGTGGCCATGAAAACCACCCAGCTGGGCGTAAAGCCCCTTCAGGAGTACCACGAGAAATGAACACCTGCGACAAACCCCGGGAATCCTGCGGCCTGTTCGGCATCTACAACCACCCGGAGGCGGCCCGCATGACCTATTTCGGGCTCTACGCCTTGCAGCACCGCGGCCAGGAGAGCACCGGCATCGCCGTCACCCAGAACGGCAGCATCACCTCCCACAAGGGCATGGGCCTGGTGCCCGACGTGTTCAGCACCCGGCAGCTCAAACAGCTCACGGGCACCAGCGCCGTGGGCCACGTGCGCTACTCCACCACGGGCAGTTCGATCCTGGAAAACGCCCAACCCTTCGTGGTGCACCACCGCCAGCGCTCTTACGCCGTGGCCCACAACGGCAATCTGGTCAACGCCGTGCGGCTCAAGGACGAGCTGGAGGAGAGCGGCTCCATTTTTCAGACCACCATGGACAGCGAGGTGTTTCTGCACCTGTTCGTCAAGAACCTGACCCACGGCTTCGAGGGAGCCCTGGTAAGGGCGGCGGCGGGCCTCAAGGGCGCCTTTTCCATGATCATGCTCACCAACAAGGGTGAGGTCATCGGCATCAAGGATCCCCACGGCTTCCGGCCGCTGTGCCTGGGGGAACTCAGCGGCAGCTACCTGCTGGCCTCGGAGACCTGCGCCCTGGACCTGGTTGAGGCGCGCTTCATCCGCGAACTGGAGCCCGGCGAGATCGTGATCATCGGCGAGGAGGGCGTGCGCAGCATTAAGGTGGACCCGTCGCCGCGGCGGGCCTTCTGCATTTTCGAGTTCATTTACTTTGCGCGACCCGACAGCACCATTTTCGGCCACAACGTGTACCTCACGCGCAAGGCCCACGGCCGGCGCCTGGCCCAGGAGGCGCCCGTGGACGCCGACCTGGTGATGCCTTTTCCGGACTCGGGCACTTACGCCGCCCTGGGCTACTCCGAGGCCTCGGGCATACCTTTCGAGATGGGCATGATCCGCAACCATTACGTGGGCCGCACCTTCATCCAGCCCACCCAGAGCATGCGCGACTTTGGCGTGCGCGTCAAACTCAACCCCATCCGCGAACTGCTCAAGGGCAAGGACATCATCATCATCGAGGACTCCATCATCCGCGGCACCACCGTGCGCACCCGCGTGCGGGCCCTGCGCGAGCTGGGCGTTCGCCGCGTGCACCTGCGCGTCAGCGGCCCGGCGCACCGCTTTCCCTGCCACTACGGCATTGATTTTTCCACCCGCGGCGAACTGATCGCCTCGCGCATGAAGGCTGACGAACTGCGCGATTTTCTCAACCTGGACTCGCTGTACTACCTCAGCCTGCCGGGACTGCTGGAGTCCACGGGCCTGCCGGATCCCCAGAACACCTTCTGCAAGGCCTGTTTCGACGGCGACTACCCCGTGGCCTTCGACGAGAACCTCACCAAGAACTGTCTGGAGCGCTGATGGCCGCCGGCACCCGCGGCGCCGGCGAAAAACGCACGGTGGCCTTTTCCCGCGACCAGGCCAATGTTTTTTTCCACGTCCTGACCGCCTGCAACCTGCGCTGCCGCCACTGTTACATCGACCCCGCGCAGCACGGCGACCAGACCCTGGCCGCAGACACCGTCGGGCGGTGGCTGCAGCTTTTCGCGGGCCCCGGCAAATCCCCCAATCTGGTGCTGCTGGGCGGCGAACCCACGCTGCACCCGGACTTGTCCGGCATCATCCGCCGAGCGAGAAGCCTGGGCTACGCCTCCGTCACGGTGGACACCAACGGCTACCTGTTCCACGACATCCTGGACCGTGTGGGGCCCGAGGAAGTGGATTTTTTCAGCTTCAGCCTGGACGGCGCCAGCGCGGGGGTAAACGACGCCATAAGGGGGGAGGGGTGCTACCGGCGCTGCACGGAAGGCATCCGACGCGCCGTGAAGAAGGGTTTTGGCGTCAGCGTGATTTTTACCGTCAGCAGCATCAACCGCCACGAGCTGGCGGCCATGGCACCGCTGCTGGAAAACCTGGGGGTGGAGCGTTTCTTCATCCAGGTCATCGGCCTGCGGGGCGCCTCGGCCCGGGATGCGCAGTCCGACAGCCTGCAGGTTTCCCGCGACCAGTGGCTGGAGACCGTGCCGTCCGTGGCTGCAGACATCGCCGCGCGGGGCATCACCGTCAGCTACCCCAGGGTGTTTCTCAAAGAAGACGAGGCCTTCGCGTGCGCCGGCCAGGTGGCCGACAACTACTTCGTCTTTCCCAACGGCCGCGTCTATCGCTGCCCGCTGTGCGAGGACTTCGCGTTGCACAGCCTGGAGATCGCTGACGGCCGCCTGGTCCAGCGGCCGCCTATCAACGAAAAGGACCTCTTCGCCCTGCGCATCCCGGAGGGCTGTGTTATGAACCGCCTGGTGCAGCCCGGCAACCTGTCCTACCGCCCCGACGGCCGCCCGGCCTGGCGCATCGCCTGCTGCCTGCTCAAAGAAGAAATTTTCGCCGGGGACGTCCTTAAATAATTCAGTAACTGCAGCCATCCGGTTTTTCCCGGCCCGGCCGGCATCGTGGAGAAACGACTGATTAAGTGGCGAACAATGCCATTTTCCTTTGGAGATGACAATGAAAGTGTGCGTTGACGAATTAAGAGAGCGCTACCCGGTGATTACAGGGCACCGCGGCTTCCAGGAGCGGTATCCGGAGAACACCATAGTCTCCTTTGCGGCTGCTGTGGAAGCCGGCGCCGACGTGATCGAGATGGACGTACACCTGACCCGCGACGGGGTGCCGGTGGTCATCCACGACGAGACCGTGGACCGCACCACCGATGGTCGGGGGCGGGTGGGGGATATGCTGCTAAAGGAGATCCGCGAACTGGACGCCGGCCGCTGGTTCGGCCCGCAGTTTGCCGCCGAACGTGTGCCGACCCTGCAGGAAGTGCTCGACCGTTTCGGCGGCCGGGTGGTGCTCAACATCGAGATCAAGGCTTACGACGAGTCGGGTCCCGCGGTCCGGGGCAGGGTGGAGCGGGAAGTGGTTCGCATGGTGGCGGAGAAGGAAATAGTCGGGGGGGTGCTGATTTCCAGTTTTGACGCGAACATCCTGAAACGGGCCGGCCGCATGACCGGGGCGCCGGCCCTGGCGCTGATCTCTAAGGTCGCCTTCGACGAAGAGACGCTGGAAGCCTGCCGGCGTCTGGGCGTCTTTTCCTTTCACCCCCGGTTCGACGTCACCACGGGTGCGCTGGTCCGGGCCATGCACGGCGCCGGCATCCAGGTCTATGCGTTCGGCGCCGACAGCGCCGACCGCATCGGACGGCTGGCCGCGCTGGGGGCCGACGGCGTTATCGCCAAAAACCCCCGGCAGGCCCGCCGCCGGTGGCCCAAGGAGGCCAGGGGGACGTCCCCCATTTAGATCAGACGTTGAAGCGGAAGTTTATGATGTCGCCGTCCTGGACGGTGTAGGTCTTGCCCTCCAGGCGCACGGTGCCCTGCTTGCGCGCCTCGGCGTAGCTGCCGGCCGCCATGAGGTCGTCGTAGGACACCACCTCGGCACGGATGAAACCCTGCTGGATGTCCGAGTGGATGACCCCGGCGGCCTCCAGCGCCGGCGTGTTGCCGCGAATGGTCCAGGCGCGCACCTCGTCATCGCCCACGGTGAAAAAGGAGATCAGCCCCAGCAGATCGTAAGAGCGCCGGATGACCCGGTTGCGGGCCGGCGTGGAGATGTTGAACTCGGACAGGAACTCGGCGGCCTCCTCGTCGCTCATCTGGGATAGCTCCAGTTCCAATTTGCCGCGGATGACCATGGCGTCCTCGTTGGGGCCGGGCGCCTCCCTCGCCGGCAGGGTCTCGTCATCGTCGCCGTTGTTGAAGAGCGCCAGCATGGGTTTGGCCGACAGGAAAGCATAGCCCCGCAGCAGCTTAGCCTCGGCCAGCTCGGGGATGCCCCGCAGGGGCTGCTCGGCCTCCAGGTGCTCGCGGCAGCGTTCCAGCAGGGCCATTTCCTCGGGGTTGGGCTTCTTGCCGCGCTTGGCATCCAGGGCCAGGCGCTCCAGGCGCTTTTCCACCACGATGAGGTCCGAGAGCATCATCTCCTGCTCCAGGGCCGTGTAGTCCTTCTCGGGCTGCGGCGCCTCCCCGCCCATGCCCTCAAAGTTGCGCAGCACGTGGATCAGTGCGTCGGCGTCGCGCACCTTGGTCCAGAACCCCTGGTCGGGTCCGCTCTCCGCGCCGTACTCGGACTTGGCCGGCAGCAGGTACTCCACCCGGGCGTAGATGGTCTTTTTGGGCTTGTACATGTCCGAGAGCACGTCGATGCGCTCGTCGGGCACGGTCACCACGGAAATCTGGTCCTGGTGCCGGTGGGCCGGGTCCACGGGCTTGGCGCTGAGGGCCTCGAAGACGGTCTGCCGGCCGGCGCCCGCAAGTCCGATGATGGCTGCTTTCATGGTTTCCTCACTGCGTTGGTGCGTGTCAGGAGAATCGTCAACGGCGGCCGTGGCTACTTCAGCAGCACCACGGCCTCGATTTCCACCGGAACTCCCTTGGGCAGCCCCGCCACCTGCACCGTGGCGCGGGCCGGAAGGGTAGCCTCGAAGTACTCGGCGTACACCCCGTTGACGGCCGCAAAGTCGTTCATGTCGGCCAGGAAGATGGTGGTCTTGACCACGCGGTCCATGTCGGCGCCCGCGGCCTGGATGATGGCCCTCAGGTTGTCGAGCACGCGGCGGGTCTGGTCCTCGATGTCACCGCCCACCAGTTCACCGCTTTCGGGCTCCAGCGGAATCTGGCCGGATACGAAAAGAAGGTTGCCGGCCACGACGGCCTGGGAGTAGGGACCGATAGCGGCTGGTGCCGCAGGCGTAGCGATGGATGTGAGGATCTCTTTGTCGGACATCTTTGATCTCCTATTGTGAATTACGGGTGCAGGGACCGGTTTGGCTGATTTTCCAGAACAGCTTAGCGCAGGGGGGAGATCTTTTCAAGCACGAAGAAGCGTGGGGCCAGGGCAGATGACTCCTGCATCCTGTAGGCCTCGAGGGGCATCCAGGGATTCGCCGGCGACGGGTGATCTGTATGGGCGCGAAGCACCACTGTATCTCTCCGACGAATCCGTTTTGGCGTTCCGGCCTGAAAGCGGGAATCATTCCCCTCGGGGACCACGGTGGAGAGTCTGAGGCCGTATTTTTGCTTTAAGGGAAGAATCAATGCGTCGGGGAGACCGCTGCCGACCCCACACTGCCGGCATGGGCCCCTGGTAAAAGGCGGGCACCACCTCCTGGATTCCCGGGCCGGCCTCCCCCCTTTTCCAAACCGGCGATGGCGTTTTCCGACGATTGGCCTCCGTTGCCGTTTCACGGAAAGCGGATAAAACCTCTCCGTATTTTTTATGTTTTATGCATCCGGAGAAAAGATTTGGCAGGCAGGCTAGGAAATTGGAACTGGGCCATATTCAATGCGGATACTGAGCGATCCCATTTTATTGCCATTATTTAATGTCGCCGATGGACCTGAATATTTCTAGAAATCGCTGTTCACAACGTAAAAAGGCTTTTACGACCACGGGGTCGAAATGAGTGCCATTGGCGTCGGTAATGATGGCCTTGGCCCGTTCGTGGCTCATGGGCGATTTGTAGGGCCTTTTCGAAACCAGGGCGTCGTAGACGTCTGCTATCGCAAAGATGCGGCTGGCGATATGGATCTGGTCCCCCTTGAGCCTGTCGGGATACCCGCTCCCATCCCATTTTTCGTGGTGGTGGCGTGCAATCTCTGCTGCAACCCGCAGGTATCCGGCGCTGGGGGCTTTTTCCATGGCTTCCGTCAGCGTCTTATAGCCGATGATGGTATGGCTTTTCATGACCTCAAATTCGTTGTCGTCAAGCCTGCCGGGTTTTAAAAGTACGTAATCGGGGATTCCCACTTTGCCGATATCGTGCAGGGGACTGGTCAGGAAAATATTGTCGATCAGTTGACTGTCCAGTTCGCCAGAACCGTCACCGCTGTTGTACAGTGTCTCCGCCAAAGTCTTTGAATAGTGCCGGACGCGCTCGAGATGATCGCCGGTATCTTCGTCTCTGGATTCGGCCAATTTGGCCAGAGCAAAGATCAGTATGTCTTTGCTCTGGAAGTCGATGATACGTTTGCCCGCCCTGATGCGTGCGTTGAGTTCATCTTTATTGAAGGGTTTGGTGATATAGTCATCGGCCCCGGCATGCATGCCCTCGACAATATCCTGTACTTTGTCCCTGCTGGTTACCAGAATGATGTAGGTGTAGTTGTCCTGTGGCCACTGCCTGATGCGTGTGCACAAATCGCGACCGTTGATGTAAGGCATCTCCCAGTCGGTAATCACCAGTTGAGGCCGCTCCCGCTGCCAGATGTCGTAGGCTTCCTGCCCATTTTTGGCTGTGAGAACCTCGTATCCCAACTTGCTAACAAAGATTTCAAGCGTCTTCAAACTGACAATTTCGTCGTCAGCCACCAGGACTTTCATATCGGTTCCCTGCCTCTTTTGGGGATGGGTCGGTAGGCGACTGTTTCGTTGGCAATGGATCTACTTGCATCCGATGCACTTACCCATTTGCCACGGATGCCAGTGACGAGCCTTCGGACCAGTCGAAATCGGACAACTGATTCTTGAAACGGTGGAACTCCTCACGCAGTTTCGGGAGCAGGGAAAGGGTTGCCTTCCGGTTGGTTCCGAGGGTTTCCAATTCATAGGCCGCATGGCGGAAACGCTCGGCCGCAATATAGGCGGCGCCGCCTTTTAGTGCATGAGCCTTTTTTCTCACCATCTGAAGATCCCCGGACAAAATGCCCTTCTCTATTTCCTCTATCGCTACCTGCGTCTGGGACAGGAATTCATCGATGATCGCTTTTAGAATGTCCCGGTCTCCTTCATATCGCTCCATGGCCTCCTCGAAGTTGAAAACCGGCAGTTCATCCCGATTGTCCGACCCGTTATTTTCGCCTCTAGACGTGGACTCATCTTTACTCCCGGATGATTGATTGGTCAGGCGGACGACGACATTCCTGAGAGTCTCCTTTCGAACAGGTTTGCTCACGAAGTCGTCCATCCCCGCTCGAAGGCACCGCTGACGCTCTTCCTCGAATGCGCTGGCGGTCATAGCAACGATGGGGACATGGTGTCGTATGTTCGGCGATTTTTCGTTTTGCATGCGGCGCATTTCGAGAAGACGGATAAGGCGTGTGGCTTCGTAACCGTCCATCACAGGCATCTGAATATCCATCAGGATAAGATCGAAAGACTGTTCGCGGGCCTTGTCGACGGCGATTTGTCCGTTCTCAGCAACGTCCACCTGCGTGTATCCCAACAGTTTGAGGATCCCCAGAGTGCCCATCCGGTTAACTTTATTGTCTTCGACAAGCAGTATTCGAACAGACTGCAGTGCGGATGCCCTGTCGGGCTTTTGCATATCCGCCTCGTTTTTCCGCCGGCGATTGTTTCCGACGGATTGCTCTCCATTGACAATCGATGTTAAGCGGTCGAATAGAGATGACGGGGTGCAGGGACGATTAATGACAGCAGTGAAGCCGGCTTCAATTGCTGCTTTTTGACCATGGTGCCCGATGGTGGAAAGCAGAACCAGGGCGAGATTATCTAAGGAAAGATCATTTCTTATCGTCTTCCCGAAGCTTTCGGCCTCAACATCGCGATCATCCGCGATAACGATCGCAAACTGATTGCCGGTGTATTGCAGCAATCTATATGCTGCCTGTGCATCGTCTGCGATATCAAAATCCGTTTTCCATGCCTTTAAGTAAGTCTCAAGTATTTGCCGCTGCCTGCGTTCTTGACATACAACCAGTACTCGAGGAAGGCCTTGTTTGTAGAGGGAAGAGTCATTTTGTAGCTCGGAAGCCAGCGGCATACGAATGGTAAAGGAGAAAATTGTTCCGACGCCGGGTTCGCTTTCCAAGCGCAGATCCCCTCCCATAAGTTCTACGAGCTGGCGGCATATCGCAAGCCCAAGCCCGGTTCCCCCATAGCGCCGCGTGGTCGAGTTGTCGGCCTGAGTGAAGTGGTTGAAAATGATGGACTGTTTGGATGGTTCTATGCCGATGCCGGTATCCCTAACCTGTATCTTTGCAGCAGCGCTATTGGCATTTATTTTGCGGATGTCAATTTCGATGCTGACATATCCGCTGTTCGTAAATTTTACAGCATTGCTTCCCAGATTATTCAGGATTTGGTGCAGACGCGTCCTGTCGCCGATAAACCAGCGGGGGGCTTCGGGCGCATACCGCAGGACAAGGTCAATCTGCTTTTCAAAAGCCATGGGCGCCAGTATTTCGCCAACTTCCTGGAGCAATTTTTCCAAATCGAAAACATGCCTTTCCAGGACAAGTTCGCCGGCTTCGATTTTGGAAAAATCCAGAACCTTGTTGATAATTCCCAGGAGGGATTCCGCCGATGTGATGGCCGTCTGGACATATTCCCTGTCCGTATGATTTAAGTCTGCATTCTGCAGCAGCGTCAGCATTCCGAGGATCCCGTTGAGCGGTGTCCGGATTTCATGGCTCATGTTGGCCAGGAATGCGCTTTTGGCCAGGTTGGCCGCCTCGGCCAGTTCTTTGGCCTTGCGGAGTTGATCCTCGACCTGTTTGCGCTCCGTAATGTCGCGAACCACCATCATGAGGATCATGCGTTGACCGTAGTCCATCCGGCTCAACAGCACCTCGGCCGGGAAACAGGTGCCATCCAGTCGCTTGTACGTCCAATCGAAGCGGCAAAAGCCCTCATCAATGGCCTTTTCAAGCTTCTCGGCGGCCAGTATCATGGATTTTTCACCGCACGGCTGACAGGCCGGTGAACACTGTTGGAAGAATTGCCCAAAGAACTCCGTTTTTTGCGTGTAACCAAAGAGCGATAGGGTGGCCGGGTTGCATTCGAAGGAGAATGCATTCTCATCGAGAAGGATGACGGCATCGTTGGAGGCATCGAACAGGGTGCGATATTTTGTTTCGCTTTCTTTCAATGCGAATTCAGCCGACTTTTGCGCTGTTGTATCCCGTATGAAAAGAGCGTATCCCGTCAGTTGACCGGCTTCATCCCAGATGCCCGAGGCCCTGACCTCAAAGAACTGGGCGCCGCTTTCGCCCAGAATTTTGGTCTCAAACCGGTGCACCCCCTCTCTTTTAATCTTGTCTACCGTACGTTGAAAACGGACCGGGTCGAAATTATGTATTAAACCGGATTCTTGTATCGTTTTTCCAACAACTTGGTTCGCGGAACATCCGAAAAACTCTTCTGCCTTGGAGTTGAAGTAGGTGATGCGGAAATCCAGGTCCGCCGTGGTGATTGCCGATTCGGTGGCGCTTCGCAGAATGTTGTCCAACAGAACGGATTTTTCGGCAAGTGCCGCCGCCGTGAGGCGGTGCCTGCGGATTTCCTCATTCAGACTGCTGTTGATTTCGACCAGTCTGCGGTTGCTTCCGGTCAGTCTGCGGTTCGTTATATAAAGCTCCTGGCTCTTTTTCTCCAGGAGGCTTTCGGCGAGCTGGCGCGCTTTTTTCTCGCGGGCCAGTTTGCGGGTTAAGAGCTCTATTTCATTCATGGAAAATGCCTTTTTTTACCGGGTCAGCAGGAACCGATATTGATTGGGACCGCCCGGCATCGGCTCCATTTTTTCCAGTTGAACGGGTTCATTGTAGTAGGCGATGGCCCCTTCGATCAGTCCCCGGGCGAGGTTCTCGAAAGGTCTTGGGGACTGGTATATCAATTCGAGTCGGCCGCCATTGAGCAGTTGGTGTTGAAAACTCGGCAGTTCCGCTTCCGGGTAGAGCTTGCGCACCTCCACGTGGATAAAATCGTCAACTTGAGTGAGCAGGGAAAAGACGTCCGGAATGTTGTTCAGCAGCCGTCCGTAGGATTCCGCGAGTTTTGAAAACAGGTAGCGGCCGAAATCCGTTACAATATCGCCAGCCGCCTCACCGGTCTCGTTGCTCAAACGCCCCACCAGTTCAAGCAGTTCCGTGTGATCGTAGGTGCCGACTGTTGTATAGATGCCGTCGCTGGGAAGATCGGAAATGCTCACAAGGTGGTCTTCCATCTGCAGGCCGAACTTTTCCCCTATCATTTCCATGAAGTGAACAAATACGATTCCCTTCATTTTCTTCTCCCCGAGCCGGGTTGCTGCGCAAGAGTGTCTTGGCAGGATATTACTGATATGTTTGAAAGTATCGACATCCATGCGATTTCCTTGAGTCAAAATTCAATACGCCCGCTATTTTCGACGCTCATTGAGACCGGCAAGGACGAGTTTCGCAGTCCGTCCCGTTTCTTTCCTTGACAGGAAAAAACAAGTGTTATATATAGCTATATAGTTATATGAGTGGTGCTTCAAGATGGTTTTTCCCCCAGGCTTTTAGAAATAAGGTTTGTCGAACGATGAAAAAAATGGAAACACTACCCATGGCTAGTTGCGGCTGCACGGCCGAAAAGACTGCCAAGGCGGCCGATTTTTCCGCCCCGGAGGGCGGGGGCGGCATCACGGCCGGAAAAATCCTGCAGGCCCTGGTGGGGCTGGGGATCTGGTACGCGGTTTACAGTCAGTTGCTGCCGCTGTCGCACTGGATCACCTTCACCCTGCTGGGCATCACGAAAGGCAGCCGACTGGGAGAGGCTGTACAGTTTTTCCTCTACGACACGCCCAAGGTGCTGTTGCTGCTGACCCTGGTGGTATTCGGGGTGGGCGTGCTGCGCACGTTTTTCACGCCCGAGCGCTCCCGGGCCGTGCTGGCCGGAAAGCGCGAGTCCCTGGGCAACGGATTGGCGGCCCTGCTGGGCATCGCCACGCCCTTCTGCTCGTGTTCGGCGGTGCCGCTGTTCATCGGTTTTGTGACCGCCGGGGTGCCCCTGGGGGTGACCTTCTCCTTTCTCATTGCCGCGCCCATGATCAACGAGGTGGCCGTGGTGCTGCTCTTCGGGCTTCTGGGCTGGAAGGTCGCGGCGCTGTACGTGGCCACCGGCCTGGCCGTGGCCATCGTGGCCGGCTGGGTCATCGGGCGTCTGAAGATGGAGCGCCATATCGAGGGCTGGGTGCTGCAGATGCGCACCGACGCCTCGCAGGTGCCGGAGGTGCGGCTCACCTGGTCCCAGCGTTTCGGCCAGGGCTGGCAGGCGGTGCGCGACATTGTGGGCAAGGTATGGATCTTCGTGGTGGCCGGCATCGCCGTGGGGGCTGTTATTCACGGCTACGTGCCCGAGGGCATGATGGCCGCCATCATGGGCAAGGGCGCCTGGTGGTCGGTGCCGGCGGCCGTGTTGATGGGCATTCCCATGTACTCCAACGCCGCCGGCATGGTGCCCATCCTGGAGGCCCTCATCGGCAAGGGCGCCGCCCTGGGCACGGCGCTGGCCTTCATGATGTCGGTGATCGCCCTGTCGCTGCCCGAGATGGTGATCCTGCGCAAAGTGCTCAAGCCCCGCCTGATCGGCGTGTTTGTGGCCGTGGTGGGCAGCGGCATCCTGCTGGTGGGGTATCTTTTCAATGCGCTGATCGGCTAGCCGGCGACGGCGGCAGGTAGTCGCCGCCGGTTTTCACGCCAGCCCGGACGCGCAGGCAAGGTGTTTTCCGCCTGCGCGCCGCACCTTCCTTCCTCATCCCATGCGCACCGACCCGGCGATCAGCCACTGGGCAGCGAAGTAGGTCGACAGGTTCAGGGCGCGGGCCGCTTTGAAGCCTCGGCCGAAGCGGTTGAGTGCCAGCACGGTGTCCGAGACCACGAACAGCAGGGCCCCCGCAAAAGCCATCAGCGCCCCGGTTCGGCCCGCCTGGAGCCATTGCTCCCACCCCATCCAGGCCATCACCATGATAACCGCGATGTAGGCCAGCACCGGCGGTTTCAGTTTTCCCAGGCCGGGCGCCAATGTGCGGTAGATCCCCACGCCGTAGGCGGCCAGGGGCAGGACGGGCCACCACTGCAGAGCGCCTGCGGCCGGGGCGAAGGCCGCAATATAGAAGAGGTGCGCCACCAGAAAGGCCACGAGCCCGGCCACGAAGCCGTCCGACGGCAGCATCAGAAAGACGTCGCCCGCCAGCGAAAAGAGCAGCCCGCCGATGACCAGGTGCCGGTAGGCGCCCGGACCCGGTGGGCCCGTGACGGCGATCAGCACGATGAACCCCATGGTCAGGGGCTTGAAGATGTAGACGCACCACCGCGGGCCGCGGTACTCCGCGCGGATGTGAATCACGGCCGAGAGCGCAGCCAGCAGCGTAAGCGTGGGCGGCATGTCGGCGGCCTCTGCTATTCTTTCCAGCCGAGGGTTTTCTCCACGGCCTTTTGCCACTGCCGGCAGTACTGCTCCCGCACGGCGGCCTCCATGGCCGGCTGCCAGGTTCGGTCCACGGCCCAGTTGCGCCGCAGTTCGTCCAGCCCCTGCCAGAAGCCTACCGCCATGCCGGCGGCGTAGGCCGCGCCCAGGGCCGTGGTTTCGGCCACCCGCGGGCGTATGACGGGCACGTCCAGGATGTCGGCCTGAAATTGCATGAGCAGTTCGTTGGCCACCATGCCGCCGTCGACCTTGAGTTTCTTGAGCGCCACGCCCGAGTCGCGGTTCATGGCCTCCACGATGTCGCGCGTCTGGTAGGCTGTAGCCTCGAGCACGGCGCGCGCCAGGTGGCCTTTGTTGACGAAGCGCGTCAGACCGGCGATGACGCCGCGCGCATCGGCGCGCCAATGGGGGGCGAAGAGGCCCGAGAAGGCCGGCACGAAGTAGGCGCCGCCGTTGTCCGGCACACTGGTGGCCAGGGCCTCAATGTCGGGGGCCTTTTCGATCAGTCCCAGGTTGTCGCGCAGCCACTGCACCAGGGCGCCGGCGATGGCGATGGATCCCTCCAGGCAGTAAACCGGCGGTCGGTTGTCCATGCGGTAGCCCACCGTGGTCAGTAGGCCGTGGCGCGAAACCACCGGCGCGGTGCCGGTGTTGAGCAGCAGGAAGCAGCCCGTGCCGTAGGTGTTTTTGGCTTCGCCCACATCAAAGCAGGCCTGGCCCACCAGGGCGGCCTGCTGGTCGCCCAGCGCCCCGCACACCGGCACGGCGGCCCCCAGCGGGCCGTCGGCCGCCGTGGTGCCCCAGGTGTGCGTGTCCACCGAAGGCACGATGCGCGGCAGCATCCGGCGCGGGATGTCCAGGACGGCCAGGATCTCCTCGTCCCATTCCAGGGTTTCGAGGTTCATGAGCAGCGTGCGGCTGGCGTTGGTCACGTCGGTGACATGGGCGCCGCCGGCCGGTCCGCCGGTGAGCCACCAAATGATCCAGGTCTCCATGGTGCCGAACAGGGCCTCGCCCTTTTCCGCGGCGCGCCGGGCCTCGGGATGGTGCGCCAGCAGCCACTTGATCTTGGGACCCGAAAAGTAGGTGGCCACGGGCAGACCGGTCTTCTGGCGGAAGCGGTCCTGGCCGCCTTCTCTTTCCAACTCGCGGCAGATGTTGTCGGTGCGCGTGCATTGCCAGACCACGGCGTTGGCAAAGGGCTTTCCGGTGTTTTTGTCCCAGATGACGGTGGTCTCACGCTGGTTGGTGATGCCCACGGCCGCCAGATCGGCGCCCGTGATGCCGGCGCGGGCCAGCGCCCCGCGCATGACGCCCTGCGCGTTGTGCCAGATCTCGAGCGGGTCATGCTCCACCCAGCCGGGCTGCGGGAAGATCTGGCGGTGTTCCTTCTGGTCGATGGCCACAAGCTGTCCGTCGTGGTCGAAGATGATGAAGCGGTTGCTGGTGGTGCCCTGGTCCAGGGCCCCGATGTAGTTGGCCATGGTACCTTTCCTTTCGAAGAACAAAGGGGTCGGAGTACCACTCCGCCCCCTTCAGGGATTGCTTACCACGGGTTCAGGCAGGTGTGACCGGTAGCGAAACCTGCCGGCCTTCCTGAGCAAAACTCCCTTTGGCCGGGTTCCCTTGAAAATGCCTGCTGGCGGTCATAAGAAGGTCACCTGCATCACGTTGACGGATGCTGCGGTCGGAGGATTCAGGTGGTGGTAAGGGGGCGGGCGGCTTTTGGGCATCCCGCCCCACCGGCGAATTATTAGTCGAGGCCGGGGGGTGTGTCAAGCCGTTTATACAGCTATACAGCAGATACCCAGTCCGCTACGATTGTGCTGGGCCGCGGCGCTGTTTTCTGGTATCAGGAACGCATGGCTCTCAGCAGCGATATCCGCGTGAAACCCTTCCTGTCCCACGAGGACATCGCGGGGCTCAATTTTATCCGCTCCGACACCGGCTACATCTTTCGCCAGCACTACCGCGAGGGGTTGCGTTCCCACATCATGGAAGTACTGCGGGACGAAGACGTGCAGCGTGAGACACGGGGCGTCGTGGCAGACGGCGTCACGGTCTTTCCCCGCGCGCGTCCCGTCAAAATGCTGCGGCTCTTCCGGCGGCAGTTTGTCGCCCTGCGGGAGGTTTTTGACGAAATCCGGCGTTTTAAACTGGTGGCTGCTTGCCTGGGCCGCGAACTGATCGCCCACTCCAACGAGTTCATCGTGGCCTACATTTTCGACGGACGCAAACAGGTGATGCTCTGCGGCCTGCAGGAGTTCGTGGCCGGCGAGATTTTCGACCCCTGGCTGCCCATGACGGTGGCCGGGCTGCGGCGCCTGCTGCAGGCCATGAACGTCGGGTGCGAAGATGGCGAAGAGATCGTGGCGCGCGCCGTCAGCCGCGCGCGGGTCCAGGCCGCACGGCTGACGGCCGGCGCCCGGCGCCTGATCCGCGAGGCGGGCATGGTGCCGGACCTGTCGGGTGTCGGCAACCTCATCCTGATGCGCGACGGGTCCCTCAAACTGGTGGACATCAACAATATCTGCGATGTAGGCGATGAGGCAGAGATCCCGCTGGACGACTACGGCTACCCCTCGGCCGACAAGGCCGTGGAGGTCATCACGCTGCTGGAGCGCCACCTGCTGGGGCGCGCCCCGGACCCTGCGGACCCGGTGCTGGGCCGCTTCCTGTCGCCGGAGCGCATGCAGCGCGTCCGACGGCTGGCGCGCCGCTGCCGGTTTACAAACTACCCTGGGTGACCAGCCGCGCGAAGTGTTCGAAGGAGCGGTCGTAGGTGCGCTCGGCGTCGTCGGGGAAACAGCAGGCCGGCAGCTGGCGCATTTTCAGGTGGTAGCGGATGCACTCGCAGCAGATGCCCTTGCGCGGGCAGGGGTCGTAGCTGCAGTTGCAGGACATCAGGTTGGTTTCCTTTTTACACTCCATGATCGTACGGCCCCTCCTGGATTTCGTTGATGCTGTGAAACTATGATGGTTGCAGGCCCTTTTTGCGCGGGCGTTATATCATCGGCGGCCGAAAAAATCAAAATGACGGTCTATCCGCGGGGTTGCCTGGCAGGCGGTAAAAAGCTATAGTCGCCGTCGGCCGCGTAGCCTCGGTGCCGCCGCGGCCTTTGAGACGCAGGGGCGCCCGGCGCCCCGGAGATCAGTTATGCAAAGAGAGGACATGCGATGGCTTTCCGGTTACGACCCGACAGTTATGCCCGCCAGACACTGGAGCGCTACACCGGCTCCAGTCTCGACCAGTTCGGTTCCTACATCCTGCTGTGCAATTTCCAGCGCTACATCGACCAGTTCGTCGACCTGGCCGGCGCCCCGGAACAGTCGGGCAACTGGGCCGTGGTGCACGACGAAAAAAACAACATCAGCCTGATCGACTTCGGCGTGGGATCCCCGTCGGCGGGTATCGTGATGCACTGCCTGTCTTACCTGGACAAGGTGGAGTGCGTGCTGATGCTGGGCATGTGCGGCGGTATCGACGACAGCCTGGCTGTGGGGGATTTCCTGATTCCCACCGCCAGCGTGCGCGACGAGGGCACCAGCGTGCATTATCTGCCCCAAAACGTGCCGGCCCAGCCGAGCTTCTGGATCAACCGGGTGAGCGAGGAGGTGGTCAGCCGCAAACTGGAAAAGCCCCCCAAATCCGGCATCATGATCACCACCGACTTCCGCATGTGGGAGTTCGACGAGAAGTTCATCGATTACCTCACGGAGCAACGTATTCTGGCCATCGACATGGAGATCGCCACGCTGTTCGCCGTGGGCTACGCCCTGAACGTGCCGGTGGGCGCGTTGATGCTGATCTCCGACATGCCGCTGCGCAAGGACGGCATCAAGAACAAGGAGCGCGCCAGCGAGGTGTTCAAGCGCTTCACCAATCTGCACTTGGAGTTGGGCGTCGACATCATCAAGGAGATTGACCGCCGCATTCACCAGCTCAAAAAGGACCGCTCCAAGTGCCAGTGGTAGGCGGCGCGGCGGTCAACCGGGGAAGATCCGGTGCCACAGCCAGCGCGGTACGTCCGTCAGGTTCTGCCGGACGACCCGGCTCCAGGCAACGGCGTCCTCGCGGGGAACCATTTGCGTGGCGTACTGCACCAGCAGGCCCAGGTTCCAGAAGATGAGCAGCACCACCAGGAGCGCCCGGCGGCGCCTGCCGGAGGGCGTTGCGTTCTCCAGCCAGCGGGACAGGCCGATGGCCAGGAAGGGCAGGGCCGCGATGAAATAGCGGTTGCCGAAAGAGGCACCCGCCCACCAGGCGGACCAGCTTCCCACCACCACCACCTGGGCCGCGAATCCGGCCAGTCCAACGGCCGCCGCCGGCCGGTCCTGTGTCGGGCGCATCAGGGCGCTGCAGAGCCCCACCAATCCCAGGGCCATCACCGGGTGCCAGGCCAGAACCCCTCCGCGTTCGCTGAAAAGCGCCTCCAGCGCGTGCCTCGGCCACGGGGAGAAGTAGGCCACCGAACCGTCGAGGTAGGGCACCGGCCCGCTCAGCCAGCTGCCGTAGAGGATTTTCCAGACCGCCAGCTGGGGGGTAAAGGCCAGCAGGGCGGCCGCCGCAAAGGACAGTCCGTGCTTCAGGAGCCTCGGGATGCCCGCGCCTTTTGTGATCCGTCCATCGCTTCCGGCCGCCGCCGGCACCCGCCAGGCCCGCAGGCATACGGCGGCCGCGAAAACCAGTCCCCAGGCGCCGTCCTGGATGCGGATCATGGCCAGCAGGCCGGCGGTCGCCCCCAGCAGCGCGGCGCGGCGTGCAGAGGGCCGCGTCCAGGCGGCTTCGAAGGCCAGCAGCGACAGCACGGCCGCGAAAAACTCGACCCCGTGGGACATGGAGCCGTGGGCCAGAGCGTAGAACCCCAGGGGGGTGGCCAGCAGCAGGGCGCACACCGTCAGGGCGCCGGCAAAGGGCCCCTGCCGACGACGCAGCCGGCGGTAGAGCAGCAGCAGGGCCGCAAAGACATAGGCGGCCGTGCCCACGCCCACGGCCCATTCGTAGGGGCGGGTGAGCCCCGTCATGGCGGGGTCGGCGGGCTGTCCCCAGGGCAGTATCCGCAGCGTGAAGACGAAAGGGGCCCACAGCAGGGCGGCCCCCACCCCGAAGCGGTTGCCGTACAGACCGGTGCACGGGGAGCGCGGCAGGTCTCTGAAGCGGTAGGGGTAGTGCTTGAGGCGGTCGAAGGCGCGGTAGTCGTCGGCCAGGTCCAGGTCCCCGCCGCGCAGCAGCGAGGCCAGGTAGACGTAGTGCCCTACGCCGTCGTTGCCGCGGATGCTCGGGCGCAGGGCCACGGCCGCCAGCAGAATCAGGCCTGCGGCCACGAAGACGTATTCGGCCCGGCGGGGGGCGGCTGCCGCCGGCTGTGGCTCAGCGCTGGGCTTCGAGCAGTTGCACGAATGCATCGATGGCTTCCGGGCTCATGATTTTCATGCGGCGGGCGACTTCCGGTTTGAGCAGGGCGAAGGTACCCACCGAGCGGGCGCAGGGCCCTCTTTTCTCATCGCAGACCACGCCCTCGACCACGGCTTCCCTGTCGTTGCAGACTTCGCGTATGCGGCCCTCGACCTTCAGTGGGGTGTCGACGTACAGCGGTTTGAGAAAGTCGACCGTGATGCGCTTGGTGAGGATGAACTTTTGCAGCAGGTGGATGATGGTCCAGCTCATGATTTCGTCGAGCAGGGTGGAGATCACGCCGCCGTGCAGCAGGTTATCCCAGCCGCACAGGTGGTTGTCCACCCGCAGCCAGGAAACCACCGATTGCCCGTCGCTGTAAAATTTCATGGCCAGGCCCACGGGGTTTTCGGGGCCGCAGGCGAAGCAGTTGTGGTCGCCGCGGTTTGGCACCGGCCGGAAGCGTTCGTCGGCGGGTTTCATGCCGGCACCTCGCCGAGGATCACGTCCGAGCCGTTGGGGGTGTCCAGGTGCAGCCGACGTACCTGCCGCACGCCGGCGATGGTCAGCATCTCCTCGAGTTCGCACTGGCGGTAACTGCGACCGGCTTCCGTCCGCAGCAGCATGTTGAGCGAAAAAAGCGCCGGAAACAGGGGGCCGGCCCCGTCGTCGTCCAGGATGAACTCGTGAATCATGACCACGGCACCGGGTTTCATGGCTGCCACGGTTTTGGCCAGTATGGCGGCACAGTCCTCCGGGCCCTCGCCGTGCAGGATATGCGACAGCCAGGCGGCGTCATAGGCGCCGGGGATCTGCTGGGAAAGGTAGTCGCAGTCCGCGAAGGCGATGCGGTCGGCCAGCCCGTGGCGGGCGATGGCCTCTTCGGCGAAGGGGCGCGTGGTGGGCAGGTCGCACACCGTGGCGCTCAGCTGCGGGTTGCTGCGGCAGAAATAGATGGCCCAGGTGCCGGGTCCGCCGCCCAGATCCAGCAGGTGCCGCCGCCCGGACAGGTCGATCTGCGGCGCCACACGCGGCGCCAGTTGGCTGGCGACGTTGAACATGCCCATGAGAAAGTCCCGGCGGCTGGTGTCGGCCGGCGGGGCCTCGGGGTTTGGGACCGCATTGCCTGCCAGAACGGCGGTTTTCAGGCGCGCCCAGGAGCGGATCAGGTCGGCGTGATGGCGCACCATGTAGCCCAGGTAGCCGGGAGCGTCGCTGCAGAGGTGCTGGCGGGCGGCGGCGCCGTTGCGGTAGCGGCCATCGGACTTTTCCAGCAGGCCCATGGCGGCCAGGGCATCCAGCAGGCGCGCCGTAGCCCCGGGGCGGCCGCCTACGTGCCGGGCGACCGCTTCGGCCGTCAGGTGTCCGTCGCCGATGCGGGTGAAGACGTCCAGTTCCACGGCGGCCATGAGTGTGCAGGGCTGCCAGTAGCCGCCGGCGGTGTCCAGGATTCTGCCCGGGGTCCAGGAGTCCTCTTGCATGCTGTTTTCTCCTCGAGCGGCGCCCGTTTACAGAAGGCGCGAACCGCCCGTGACCAGTTCCGCCATGGCTTCATAGGTTTGGGCGCCGGTGATGCGGTTTTTCCCGTAGATGAATGTGGGAATCACGGTGACGCCCATCTCCGCGGCCAGCGTCCAGTCCCGGTCCACATCGGGGCGGAAACGGCGCTCGCGGATCACTGCTTCGGCTTCATCGGGGTCCAGCCCGGCTTCGCGGGCCAGGTCGCGCAGCACCTGCCGGTCGGCCAGGTTGCGGCCATCGGCGAAGTAGGCCCTGAAGGCCGCCCAGTGGAAGGCTTCGCCGCGCCCCTGGGACTCGGCCCACTTGGCCAGTTCCTGGGCCAGTCGGCTGTTGTAGCTCATGCTGCGGTCGCCGAAGGGGAGATGCAGTTCGGCCGCCACCTGCTTCAGGCGGGCGACCATGGCGGCCACGTGGCCGCTGTCGGCGTCGAAGAGCCGTTCGAGCGGGATACCCTCCTCGGGGATCTCGGGGTGCAGCGGAAAGCCGCGCCAGCGGACCGCCACGCCGTGCTCGGCCTGCAGACGTTCAATGCCCACGGCACTGAAGTAGCACCAGGGTCAGATGAAATCGGAGTAAATCTCCAGCAGGGGGGTGCCGTTTTCGGGTCGTTCTGAATGCATGTTCTTCGCCGTCGAAATCCGGGGTTGGTGTCGTTTCCGGCGTCGTCTAGGCCTGTTCACACCGGCTCCGGCCATCATAGATCAAATCCGCGTAGGGTGCAATTTCTTTCTGTGCGCCAAGGGGTCAGCGCGGCCGGACGACCGTGCCTGCTGGGGGCCGGGGCAGGGCGCCGGGTGCGGCATTTTCCCTTGCCAACGATCCTGGTCCTGGTGTATGCATTTTACAGATTTGTGGGCTTTTGAAAGCCTTCCGGACACTGCCCGATCGACCGGGAGGATGACCCGTAACCGGAAAGGAGGGGTTCTGATGAAATCGTTGAAGCTGGCTGTTCTAGTGACCGTGGCCCTTTTCGCCGTCTCCACCCTGGCCATGGCGGGCACCCTGCAGGATGTACGTGCCAAGGGCTTTGTGCAGGTGGGCGTCAACGGCGGGGTTTTTGGCTTCAGCATGCCCGATAAAAAGGGCGTCTGGAAAGGCCTGGACGTGGACACCGCCAAGGCCATTGCCGCGGCCGTATTCGGCGACGCCAACAAGGTCAAGTTCGTGCCGCTGACGGCCGTGCAGCGCCTGCCGGCCCTGCAGTCCAAGGAAATCGACGTACTGTGCCGCAACACCACCGCCACGCTGACCCGCGACACCACCAACGGGCTGAACTTCACCCATGTCAATTTCTACGACGGCCAGGGATTCCTGGTGCCCAAGAAGCTGGGCGTCAAGAGCGCCAAGGAACTCGACGGCGCCACGGTGTGCGTCCTGCCCGGCACCACCACCGAACTCAACGCCGCCGACTACTTTCGTTCCCACGGCATGAAGTGGAAACCGGTGGTCATCGAGCAGACCTCGGAACTCAACAAAGCCTTTTTCGCCGGCCGCTGCGACTGCCTGACCTCGGACTCCTCCCAGCTGGCGGCCCAGCGCAGCGTGGCCCCCAATCCGGACGACTACGTGCTGCTGCCCGAGATCATCTCCAAGGAGCCCCTGGCGCCGGTGGTGCGCCACGGCGACGACCAGTGGTATGACATCGTCAACTGGACCGTGATGGCCCTCATCCAGGCCGAGGAACTGGGCATCACCTCCAAGAACGTGGACGAGAAACTCAAGAGCAAAGACCCGCGCGTCAAACGTTTCCTGGGTGTAACCCCGGGTCTTGGAAAGGCCCTGGGCCTGGACGACAAGTGGGCCTACAACATTGTCAAGCAGGTGGGCAACTACGGCGAGATCTTCGACCGCAACGTGGGGCCCAACACGCCCCTCAAGCTCGAGCGGGGCCTCAACGCCCTGTGGACCAAGGGTGGCCTGATGTACGCCTGGCCGTTCAGATAATGGCACCGGTGCCCGTGGACTTTGCCCCGGGTGTGATTGTCGCCGCAAGCGGCGCGCCCCGGGGCTGAGCAGGATCCCGGGCGCCCCGCCCGATCGGATGTAAAATGTGCAGGGGTGCTGCCGCAGGCGGGCCCCTGCTTTCTGTAGCCTACGGCTGACCAGCGGGATTCTTCTATCATGGCGACCGACGTTGCCGGCGAAAATATACCATTCTGGCTCGACCCCAAAAAGCGGGCCGTGGTGTTCCAGATCCTGGTTTTCTGCCTGGTGGGACTGCTGGCTTACTACCTGGTGTCCAACACCCTGACCAACCTCAAACGCCAGTCCATTGCCACCGGTTTCGGCTTCCTGGAGAAAGAGGCCTCCTTCGAGATCGGCGAGTCCATGATTCCCTACTCGTCGGCCGACACCTACGCCCGGGCGCTGCTGGTGGGCGCCCTGAACACCCTCAAGGTCTCCTTCATCGGCATCGTGCTCAGCGTGCTGCTGGGCACCATCATCGGCATCGCCCGCCTGTCCTCCAACTGGTTGGTGGCCCGCTTGGCGGGTCTTTACATCGAGGTCATGCAGGACATCCCGGTGCTGCTGCAGCTCTTCTTCTGGTACGCCATTTTCTATGAGACGCTGCCGTCGCCGCGCCAGGCGCTGCACCCCTTCGCCGGTGTTTTCCTGTGCAACCGCGGCGTGGCCGTGGCGGTGCCCAGCGCACACCCGGCCTACAAGTGGATGCTGGCGGCTTTCCTGGCGGCCTGCGTGCTGACCTGGCTGATGCGGCGCTGGGCGCGCCGGCGCCAGGAGGAACGCGGACTCATTTTCCCGGTATTCCGGGTCGGCCTGGCCATGCTGCTGGGGTTTCCGCTGATCGTGTGGTGGGCTTTCGGAATGCCGCACGCCATGAACGTGCCCAAGCTCGTGGGGTTCAACTTCAAAGGCGGCATCACCTTTTCGCCCGAGTTTATCGCCCTGCTGATGGGGCTGGTGCTCTACACGGCGGCCTTCGTGGCCGAGGTGGTGCGGGCCGGCATCCAGTCGGTCAACAAGGGGCAGACCGAGGCGGCCCTGGCCATCGGCCTGAAGCAGAGCCAGGTCCTCAATCTGGTGATTCTGCCCCAGGCCCTGCGGGTCATCATACCGCCGCTCACCAGCCAGATGCTCAACCTGACCAAAAACAGTTCCCTGGCCGTCGCCATCGGCTTCCCCGACTTCGTATCGGTGGCCAACACCACCATCAACCAGACCGGGCAGTCCATCGAGGGGGTCGCGCTGATCATGGCGGTGTACCTGTTTTTCAGCCTGTCGACCTCCGTGTTCATGAACTGGTACAACCAAAAGGCCGCACTGGTGGAAAGGTAGACGCGCCATGGCATCCGCTGCACAGCCCACCGAAAGAGAAGTCCTCAAGCCGCCGCCGACCAGCGTGGGGGTCGTCGGCTGGGTGCGCGCCAACCTGTTCAACGGCTTTTTCAACTCGCTGCTAACCCTGGCGACCATCTTCCTGCTCTACAAAACCGTGCCGCCCCTGATTCGCTGGGCCTTCATCGACAGCGTCTGGCATACCGGCGGGCAGGGGTGCCGGCAGGCTACGGGCGCCTGCTGGGCCGTGGTCACCGAGAACCTGCGCTTCATCATCTTCGGCTTTTACCCCTACGACCAGCAGTGGCGCCCGCTGACCGCCATGTTACTGCTTTTTTTGCTGCTTTTCATCAGCCGGGACCGCAGGTACTGGAAAAAGTCCCTGCTCTACACCTGGGTCATCGGGCTGACCGCCATGGGCATTCTCATGCGCGGCGGAATTCTCGGCCTGCAGCCGGTGGAAAGCACCCAGTGGGGCGGCCTGCCGCTGACGCTGCTGCTGTCGATTTTCGGGCTCACCGCGGCCTACCCCCTGGGGGTGCTTCTGGCCCTGGGGCGGCAGTCGCAGATGAAGGGCATCAAGACGCTCTGCGTGGTGTACATCGAACTCATCCGCGGCGTGCCCCTCATCAGCCTGCTGTTCATGTCCTCGATCATCTTCCCGCTCTTCCTGCCCGAGGGGGTCACCATCAACAAGATCCTGCGGGCCCAGGTGGCCATCATCCTGTTTACGGCCGCTTACATCGCCGAGGTGGTGCGCGGCGGCCTGCAGGGCATGCCCCGGGGGCAGTACGAGGCGGCCGAGGCCCTGGGCCTGAATTACTACCTCACCATGCGGCTGGTGATTCTGCCCCAGGCCCTCAAGATCGTCATTCCGCCCACCGTCAGCATCCTGATATCGGCCTTCAAAGACACCTCGCTGGTGGTGATCATCGCCCTGTACGACGTGCTCAAGACCACGCAGTCCGTGCTGTCCAATCCCAAGTGGATGGGTTTCAGCCCGGAGGCGTACATTTTCGTGGCCATCCTGTACTTCCTGGGCTGTTTCTCCATGTCCAACTACAGCCGCAAGCTGGAGAAGGAGCTGTCCACCGAGGAGTATTGATACCGCCCCGTTCACCGTTTTAAAGAGGTAATCCGATGGGAGATCAAAGCGCTGCAAAGAAGCCGGCCGTGCCGGCCGCACCGTCCGACGAAGTCATGATCGAGATCATCGACATGCATAAGTGGTTCGGAGAATTCCACGTGCTGCAGGGTATCAACCTGACGGTCAAGAAGAAGGAGCGCATCGTCATCTGCGGGCCTTCGGGGTCGGGAAAGTCCACGCTTATCCGCTGTATCAACCGCCTCGAGGAGCACCAGCGCGGCAAGATCATCGTGGACGGCATCGAGCTGACCAACAACATCCGCAACATCGAGCAGATCCGCGCCGAAGTGGGCATGGTGTTTCAGCACTTCAACCTCTTCCCGCACCTGACCATCCTGGAAAACCTCACCCTGGGCCCCATCTGGGTGCGCAAGACCCCCAAGCGCAAGGCCGAGGAGATGGCCATGTACTACCTGGAGAAGGTGCACATCGCCGAGCAGGCCAAGAAGTACCCGGGGCAGCTGTCGGGCGGGCAGCAGCAGCGCGTGGCCATCGCCCGCAGCCTGTGCATGGAGCCCAAGGTGATGCTATTCGATGAGCCCACCTCGGCACTGGACCCCGAGATGATTAAGGAAGTCCTGGACGTCATGATCGAACTGGCCCAGGAGGGCATGACCATGATCGTGGTGACCCACGAGATGGGATTCGCCAAGAGCGTGGCCCATCGGGTACTGTTCATGGACTATGGCCGCATCGTGGAGGAGAACACCCCCGAGATGTTCTTCGAGAACCCGCGCCACGAACGGACCAAACTCTTTCTCAGCCAAATTTTGCACTGAGACGCCTCATGAAACCCGTCGTCGTTCTAGTGGGGCGCCCCAACGTGGGCAAGTCCACCCTCTTTAACCGCCTGACCCGCAGCCGCGATGCGCTGGTGGACGACATGCCGGGGGTGACACGCGACCGCCATTACGGCGACGCCGTGTGGGACGAGACGGCCTTCACACTGGTGGACACCGGCGGCTTCGTCAGCGGCGACAGCGACGCCTTCGCTCCCCGCATCCGCCGCCAGGTGGAGCTGGCCGTGGCCGACGCCGACGCCGTGGTGGTGCTGCTCGACGGCCGCCAGGGCCTGTCGCCCTACGACCACGACCTGGCGGATATGCTGCGCCAGGCCGGCAAGCCGGTCTTTTTCGCGGTCAACAAGATCGACGGGCCCGAACAGGAGGATGCACTTTTCGAATTCTACGGCCTGGGTGTCGAACCGCTCTACGCGCTGTCGGCCGAGCACGGCTACGGCGTTTCCGATCTTTTCACGGCGGTGGTGGCGGCCCTGCCCCACAAGGGGGCCCGACACCGGGATAGCGGGGAAGCCATTCGGGTGGCCGTGGTGGGGCGCCCCAACGTGGGCAAGTCCTCGCTCATCAACCGCATCGTGGGCAGCGAACGCCTGGTGGTCAGCGATGTGCCCGGCACCACGCGCGATGCCGTGGACACGCCCGTGCGCGTCGACGGAAAGCCTTTTCTGCTCATCGACACGGCCGGCATCCGGCGCAAGGGAAGGGTTTCCGCCCGGCTGGAAAAATTTTCGGTGGTCAAGGCCCTGCGCAGCCTGGAGCGCTGCGACGTGGCCCTGATCCTGATGGACGCCAGCGAGGGCATCACCGACCAGGACCTGACCGTGGCGGGATACGCCGTCGACCGCGGCCGCGCCTGCGTCGTGCTGCTCAACAAGTGGGACCTGGTGGAAAAGGACAGCCGCACGGCCGGCGAGTACCTGCAGCGCCTGCGCAACGAGGCTCCTTTCCTGAATTTTGCCCCGGCCATGACCATTTCGGCGCTCACCGGGCAGCGCGTCTCCAAGATCTTCAAGCTCATTGAGGAAGTATACGACCAGTACAGCCGGCGCGTGGCAACCGGCCCGCTCAACCGCATCCTGGCCAGGGCACTGGAGCGCAACGAGCCGTCGCTGCACCGCGGAAGGCGGCTGAAGTTCTACTACGTCTCCCAGGTCTCGACACGTCCGCCCACCTTCGTCTGTTTCGTCAACTACCCGGAGGCGGTGCACTTCTCCTACCGCCGTTACCTGATCAACCAGTTCCGCCGGGAGACCGGCCTGGACAAAACGCCGCTGCGGCTGCTGTTCCGCCAGCGCTCGGGAAAGCGGGGGAGAAAGTGACGTGATCCGTAAGGCCACCATCAACGACGTCAAAAAGATTTACGACCTGTTGCGCATCTATGGCGACCGCGGCGAGCTGCTGGTGCGCCCGCTGACCGAACTCTACGACCACCTCAGGGACTTCTGGGTTTTCGACCAGGGACCGCGGCAGGATGGTGTGGCCGGGTGTTGCGCGCTGCAGTTTTGCTGGGAGGACCTGGCCGAGATCCGCTCGCTGGCGGTGCACCCCGATCACACCGGGCAGCGTATCGGCACTGAACTGGTTCACCGGGCCCTGGCCGAAGCAGAGGAATACGGCATCAACCGCGTATTTACCCTGACCTACCGGCCGTCTTTCTTCCGGCAGTTCGGTTTCTACGAGATCGATCGCGGCGAGCTGCCGCTGAAGATATGGGGCGGGTGCCTCAACTGCGTCAAGTTCCCGGACTGCGACGAGACCGCCATGGAGAAGCGGCTGCACCCGGGACCCGACCGCGGCCGGGGCCTGATGACCCTCAGGAATAAATGACGTTGACCGGCAACGGCGGGTACTTGCGCGCGCCCGGCCGCGGCAGTAGGAACTGGCCGTCCACCCGCAGCCAGTTGAGGTCCGGCTTGAGCTCGCGCAGCTTGCCGTCTTCCGGCGGGCGGGCCTGCTCGGTAAAGGCGTAGCTGGCCTGCAGGATGCAGATGGCCGAGCGTCGGGTGCGACTCACGGTGTAGACCTTGTTGAATGTGCGCGTTGGGATGCTGTGCGTCTCTGCCATGTCTTCGATCTCGTGGCGGCGGAACTTCATGAGGATCGACTTGGAGATGCCGCGCTCGGAAATGCGCATGACCGCCCGGGACTCCTGGCTGCCGGCGTAAACGGTGGAGATGCAGGGAATCTGTTTCAGATACTGGGCGGCGACGATGGCCGCCGTGCGCCGGCCGCCGGCCATTACCGGAAGGCCGTAGTACTCGAAAAATTTCTTTTGAAGATCCTCGGCGTACTTGTCGCCGCGTTCGTAGAGATCCTTGGAGATGTAGCGCAGGCTGCGTGCCAGGTCTTCGGCGGCCGAAGTGATGGGCCAGTCGATGCGCACGTGAAAATGCGAGAGCACGTAGCGGTCGCGGGTGCGGCTGGCCGGATCGCGCTGGATCAGCAGGGCGTAGTCCAGGGGCAGCAGCATCTTCAGGAAGTCGAAGAAGTGCACCGAATCCAGGTGCTTCTGTGAGCGGTCGAATTTGCCTTCCAGGGGCAGCGACTTGGAGCGCAGCAGGTTGGCCTTGGTTGTCTTGCCGACGTCCAGGAAACGGATGAACTTCTTGTGCACGGCCGGGATGGCGTCTTCCACAAAGATTACCAGGAAGGCGTTCTGGCTTTCGTACTCCACGTCCGGGATGCGGGCGCGGGGCTTCAGCTCGCGTTTTTCCACGAAAGGGTAGGGGATGCCCCGGTTGCCGAAGTTGCGGAAGGAATCCACCAGGCCGTAGTCTATGATGAATTCGTCCAGTTCGTCGCGCAGCAGTTCGTAGTAGGAGCGGCGCAGGCGGTTGGCCTGGCTGAGTTCTTCACGCACGCACCAGTGGGCCATCATGGCTGCTTTCTCCTTTCTCCTCTTTTTTCCACCCAGCGATAGAGGCCTTCGCGGTAGCGGTAGGCCAGGCCTGCCAGCACCAGGCACAGCACCATCAGCGCCGCCAGCAGACCGTACTGCTTTTCGTAGAGCGAGGCTCCCTGCAGGCTGAGCATGAGGGTGCCCGGCATGCGCCCCACGGCCGTAATCAGCACAAAGACCGAAAAGGGCATGGCGCTCATCCCCAGCAAGAGGCACAGGTAGTCCTTGGGAAACCCCGGAAACACGAACAGGATGAAGAGGATGATCACCCCCTGATGCTTCACGAAGCGGTCCATCTGTGCCAGCCGATGGGGCGGGACCATGCGCCGCACAAAGCGGTCGCCCAGGAAACGCCCGATGGCGAAGTTCAGCACCGACCCCGCCGTCAGCCCAATCGTTGAGTATAAAAACCCCTGCCATGTGCCGAAGAGATAGCCGCCGATAAAACCCGTGGCCTCCCCGGGCACCGGCGCGAAAACCACCTGCAGCACCTGCATTCCGATGAAGATCGCCGGCGCGCCCACACCGAAGGAGGCAATGAAATCCTGCATGCGCTGCCGGTCGGAGATGATGGCGTACAGCCGTACGGCGGCCTGCCAGATCTCCTGGCGGTAGAGCAGACCCGCGATCAGTGCGGCGGCGCCCAGGGCGATGCCGGCGGGAAGGATCCACCGGCGGCGACCGCCGGGTGCATCTGGCCTATCGGGCGCCACGGCGCTCAGGCCGTTTCGGCGGCTTTTTCGAGGGCCGCCACGGCCGGCAGTTCATGGCCCTCCAGCAGTTTCAGGAAAGCCCCGCCGCCGGTGGAGATGTAGCTGATCTTCTCCGCCAGTCCGGATTGGTGAACAGCCGCCCCCGTGTCCCCGCCGCCCACGATGGTCAGCGCGGCAGAGGCCGCCACCGTCTTGACCATGTGGGCGGTGCCCTTGGAAAAGGGCATCATCTCAAAAACCCCCATGGGGCCGTTCCAGACGATGGTGCCGGCGTCCTCCAGCGCTTCGGCGTAGAGCATGGCCGTGGCAGGGCCGATATCCAGCGCCATGAGCCCCTCCGGGATCTCCTGCACCGGCAGGGTGCGCACCGGGGCCTGGTCGCTGAGTTCGCGGGCGGCCACGGCGTCCACCGGCAGGTAGAGGCGCACCTTGCGGCGCTGCGCTTCGGCCACGATTTCGGCGGCGTCGCCGATGAGGTCCTCCTCGATTTTGGAACTGCCCATGTCGCAGCCCATGCCTCGCAAAAAAGTGTTGGCCATGGCGCCGCCGATGATCAGCTTGTCGACCGTGCGCAGCAGGTTGTGCAACGCCGCCAGCTTGCTCGACACCTTGGCGCCACCGATGACGGCCGCCAGCGGTCGCCGCGGATTGGTCATGGCACGGTGGAAGTATTCCAGTTCCTTTTCCAGCAGCAGTCCGGCCACGCACACCGGCGCGAAGCGGGTTATCGCCACTACCGAGGCGTTGGCGCGGTGGCTGACGGCGAAGGCGTCGTTGACGTAGACGTCGCACAGGCCGGCCAGCTGCCGGGCGAAACCCTCGTCATTGGCCTGCTCTTCGGCATGAAAACGCAGGTTCTCCAGCAGCAGGATATCGCCCGGCTGCAGGTCGGACACCATCTTTTCAACCTCGGGTCCCACCGCGTCGGGCGCCAGCTGCACGGGTTTTCCCGTCAGTTCGCCCAGGCGCTGTGCCACCGGCGCCAGGCTCATGGCGGGCACCACCTGTCCCTTGGGCCGGCCCAGGTGGGAGGCCAGAATCAGTTTGGCGCCCTTTTCCAGGGCGTACTCCACGGTGGGCAGTACCCGCCGGATGCGGGCGTCATCGGTGATCCGGCCCTTTTCGTCCAGTGGTACATTGAAGTCGACCCGTATCAGAGTGCGTTTACCGGAAATGTCAATGTCGCGTATGGTTTTCATGGCGCTGCTCCTTCATGCTGCAGGTTGTCCGTCGGGGAAAACGGCTGTTTCGCAATGCAGGGGCCGATCACTTCGTGCCGGTACCTCTTTGCGTCTTTGCCCCTTTTTGAAGCATTTTGCGGCGTGACCAGCGTTCCAGGAACCCGATGGCGCCCGAACGGTAGGCGCGGTCTACGGTCTCGCGCCGCACGCGGTGGCCGCCGTCGCCCCGCAGCGCCGCCCGCAGGCAGTCGGTCTTGTGGGGGCAGCGCATACACGCCGGCGGCGATGCGCGCAGGCCGTCGGTGCCCATGGGAAAGACAGTCTCCAGCTCCCCGAAGCAGTCGGGCCTTTCGGGTGTCGGCGGCTTCACGGGTGTCCCTCCCCGCGCGATGCGATGTCCCGGCGGATGGCGGATATGTACCCCTGGTCGGCGAAGCTGAAGTAGCTGTTTGCGCCGATGACCAGGTGCTCGTGCACCGTGATATCCATCACCGCGCAAGCCTGCACCAGTTGGCGCGTGATGGCCACGTCTTCCTCCGAGGGCTGCGGATCCCCCGAGGGGTGGTTGTGGGCGAAGATAACCGCTGCGGCGTGGTGGCGCAGGGCGGCCGAAATCACCTCGCGGGGGTAGACGGCACTTGCCGTGAGGGTCCCGGTGAACAGGGTCTCGCTGGCGATGACGCGGTTCTTGGCGTCCAGGAAGACCGCCTTGAACTCTTCGCGGGACTTGTCGCGCAGGGTCAGTCGAAGGTAGTCGTAGAGGTCCCGCGAGTTGTTTAGCGGCGTTCCGTCGGCCAGTTTCTGCGCCAGGCAGCGGTCGGCCACGGCCTTGATCAGCTTGATTCCGAAAACATTGGTAGGTCCGATGCCCTCGATCGCGCACAGCTCTTCCGTCGGTGCTTCCAGCACGCCGGGAAGGGTTTTGAACCGGGCCAGGGCCGCCTTTGCGGGTCCCTTGCAGTCTTTGCGCGGGGTGGCCATAGTCAGCAGGAGTTCGATGACCTCGTAGTCGTGAAACCCGGCCAGCCCGGAGGACAGGAATTTTTCCCGCAGCCGTCGGCGGTGGCCCCGGCGGTGGTCGTCTCCGCTTTTCACTGCTCGTCGAGCTCCTGCTTGGGTTCGCGGGTCATCAGGCGCACCAGCGCCTCCCGGGGCGCCAGGCCTTCGTAGAGCACCCGGTAGACTTCATGGCAGATGGGCATCTCCACTGCCAGGCGGTGCGACAGGTTGTAGATGGCGCGGGCCGTCTTGACACCCTCGGCCACCGTGCGCATGTTGCCGGTAATTTCGTCAAGCTTTTCACCGCGGCCGATGCGTTCGCCCACGCCGTGGTTGCGGCTGAGGGTGCCGGTGCAGGTCAGCAGCAGGTCGCCGATGCCCGCCAGGCCGGTAAAGGTGCGCGGGCTGGCTCCCATCTTGAGGCCCAGGCGCCGCAGCTCGGTGAGCCCGCGGGTGATCAGCGCCGCCCGCGTGTTGAGCCCCAGTCCGAGTCCGTCCACGATGCCGGCCGCGATGGCGATGACGTTTTTGACGGCCCCGCCAAGCTGGGTTCCCACCAGGTCGTCGTTGGTGTAGACCCGGAAATAGTCGGCGAAAAAGAGGCGCTGCAGGCGGCCGGCCACCCGCGCGTCGCGTGCGGCCACGGTGACGGCCGTGGGCACCCGCCGGGCCACTTCCTGCGCGAAGCTGGGCCCCGAGAGCACCGCCGGGTGCATACCGGGGACCTGCGCCAACTCCTGTTCCAGCACCTCGGTCATGGTCATCTGGGTGTCGTTCTCGATGCCCTTGGAGGCCGAGACCACCACGGTCCCCGGCGCCAGGTGCGGCGCCATTTGCCGGACGGTGGCGCGCATGACGTGGGAGGGCACCACCATGACCAGCACCTGCTTGCCGGCCGCCACGCGGGCGAGATTGCTGGAGGGCCGGATATTGTCCGAGAGCGTGATGCCCGGCAGGTAGGTGCGGTTTTCACGCCCGTCCGCAATCTGGGCGGCCACCTCGGGCTCGAAAACCCATAGGTCCACGGCGATTGCCTTGCCTGCCAGAAGCTCGGCCAGGGCCGTTCCCCAACTGCCGCCGCCCACCACGCCGATGCGTGTGAAATCGGCACCGCCTGACGTCTGTGTCGCCATGGTTCACTCCTAGTCTTTGTCCGCCAGGCGGGCGGCGCCCACCACGTGCTCACCCGGCTCCAGGTCCATTAATTTTACGCCCTGGGTGTTGCGGCTGATGACCGAAATGCCCCGGATGGGCATGCGGATGATCTTGCCGGCGTCGGTGATGAGCATCAGGTCGTCCTGCTCTTCCACCAGCAGGATGCTGACCACACGGCCGTTGCGCGGCGTGGTCTTGATGGTGATGACGCCCTTGCCGCCGCGTTTCTGCACCGGGTACTCGTCGATGGAAGTGCGCTTGCCGAAGCCGTTCTCAGTGACGGTGAAGAGGGTCTGCCCATGACTGAGGACCTCCATGCCCACGATGAAATCGCCGTCTTCCAGGCGCATGCCGCGCACGCCGCGCGAGACGCGCCCCATGGTGCGCACGTCGGACTCGTGGAAGCGGATGGATTTTCCCCTGTTCGAGCCCAGGAAAACGTTCATGGTGCCGTCGGTGATGTGGGCCGTGATCAGCTCGTCGCCGGGAACCAGGTCGATGGCGATGATGCCGCCGGAACGCGGCCGGCTGTAGGCCATCAGGTCGGTCTTCTTCACCAGGCCCTGGCGCGTGGCCATCAGGATGTAGTACCCCGGCTTGAACTCGGGCACCGCCAGCACGGCGGTCATCTTTTCGTCCTTTTCCAGGTTCAGCAGGTTGACGATGGCCTTGCCGCGGCTCATTCGCCCGGCCTGGGGAATCTGGTAGACCTTGCACCAGTAGGCCTTGCCGCGGTTGGTGAAAAACAGGAAGGTGTGATGGGTCGAGGCCACGAAGAGGTGCTCGACGAAGTCGTCCTCCTTGGGGCGCATGCCGGTCTTGCCCTTGCCGCCGCGGCGCTGGCTGTTGTAGATGGTGATGGGCGTGCGCTTGATGTAGCCGCTCTTGGAGATGGTGACCACCATGTCCTCTTCGACGATCATGTCCTCGATGGTGATCTCGCGGGTCTCGGTAACGATCTCGGTGCGGCGGTCGTCGCCGAATTCTTCCTGAATCCAGGTCAGTTCGTCCTTGATGAGCTGCAGCACCAGGCGCGGGTTGGACAGGATCTCCTTGTAGCGCGCAATGTCCTTGAGGATGTTGCGGTACTCCTCCATGATCTTGTCGCGTTCCAGCCCCGTCAGGCGCTGCAGGCGCATGTCCAGAATGGCCTGGGCCTGGATGGCGGTCAGGTCGAAGCGCACCATGAGCTGGTCCTTGGCCTCGGCCGGGGAGGCCGCCTTGCGGATCAGGGAGACCACCTCGTCCAGGTGGTCCAGGGCGGTCTTGAGCCCCTCCAAGATGTGGGCGCGCGTCTCGGCTTTCCGGAGTTCGAAACGCGTGCGGCGCACGATAATCTCGCGGCGGTGCAGGATGAAGTGCTCCAGAATTTGCTTGAGGGTCAGCAGTTCGGGGCGGTTGTTGACCACCGCCAGAAAGATTACCCCGAAGCTGGTTTCCATCTGGGTGTGCTTGTAAAGCTGGTTGATGATCACCCCGGCCATCTGGTCCTTCTTGACCCCGATGGCCACCCGCAGTCCCTCGCGGTCGGATTCGTCGCGCACGTAGCGCACGCCCTCGATGGTCTTGGCGCGCACCAAGCCGGCGATTTTCTCTATCAGCCTGGCCTTGTTGACCTGGTAGGGCAGTTCGGTGATGACGATGGTTTCCGCGCCCGTGCGGCGGTCTTTTTCCACCAGCACCCGGGCGCGGATGCGCATGATGCCGCGCCCGGTCTTGTAGGCGTCCACGATGCCCTTGTTGCCGTAGATGATGCCGGCGGTGGGAAAATCCGGCCCCGGCATGATTTCCATCAATTCCTCGATGGAGATGGCCGGGTTGTCGATGAGCGCCTTGAGGGCCTCGGCGGTCTCGAAGAGGTTGTGCGGCGGAATGTTGGTGGCCATGCCTACGGCGATGCCCGACGAGCCGTTGACCAGCAGTGAGGGAAACTTGGCCGGCAGCAGGGCGGGCTCCACCATGGACTCGTCGTAGTTGGGCGTAAAATCGACGGTCTCCTTGTCGATGTCCTCCAGCATCTGGTGGGCCAGGCGCGACATGCGGATCTCGGTGTAGCGCATGGCCGCCGGCGGGTCGCCGTCCACCGATCCGAAGTTGCCCTGGCCGTCGATGAGCGGGTAGCGCAGGGAGAAGTCCTGGGCCATGCGCACGATGGTGTCGTAGACAGCCGTGTCCCCGTGGGGGTGGTATTTACCGATGACGTCACCCACGATGCGGGCCGATTTTTTGTAGGGTTTGTTCCAGTCGTTTTTCAGCTCGTACATGGCATACAGCACCCGGCGATGAACCGGTTTAAGGCCGTCGCGTACGTCGGGCAGCGCCCGGCCGATGATGACGCTCATGGCGTAGTCCAGGTACGAGCGTTTCATCTCGTTTTCGATGCTCACTTCGGGGAGATGCTCGTTGGTAATCATACCGTCAGATATCCGCTTGGGTTAATGGTACGCCGCGGCCGTCCGGTCAGGCGGGGTCGCCATCCTCCGGTTCGACCAGTTTCTGGTAATTGGTGTGGTAGATGTCCGTCAGGGTCAGGAACGCCGTAACGATCACCGGGCCGTAGATGATGCCCAGGATGCCGAAAGCCTTCAGGCCGCCCACGATGGACAAAAACACCAGCAGGGTATGCAGCTGCAGGCGGTGGCCCACCAGTTTGGGCTTGAAGATGTACTCGATGCTGCCCGACAGGACGATGTAAAACACCACGAGAAAGATGCCGGCTCCGATGCGCTGACTGATAAACAGATAAGCGGCCGCCGGGATGAACACCAGGCCGATGCCCAGGATGGGCAGGAACGCCAGCAGCGACATGAGCACGCCCCACAGAAAGGGCGAACTGAAGCCGAAGAGGTAGAACACGAATCCGCCCAGCACACCCTGGATCAGTCCGCCCAGGCCGTTCCCGATGAGGATGGCGCCGGCGATGTCCTGGAACTTGGCGATCAGCTTCTCGTCCTGCTCCCGGGGCAGCGGTGACAGGTTGATCAGGAAAGAGATCAGCTTGTGGCCGTCGATGAGCAGGAAGTAGACGATCATCAGCATGAAAAAGAAGTAGATCACGAAGTTGACCACGTTTGAGGCGATGGCGCTGGCCTGCTGGTACAGGAAGAGCCCCACCACCTTGCCCAGCTGCGATATGGCGCGGTTTAGCTCGATGCTGGAAAGCTCCAGGTCGAAATGCGCCAGCAGGTCGTTGGCGCGCTCCAGCAGCCGGCTGTGTTCGAAAAAATTCTTAACGATGTCCGTCAGGGCGGCATTCTTGCCCATCAGGTAAAAGCCGTAGGCTTCCCGCGAGAGGATGCCCACGAACATGACGATGGGGATAAACAGCACGAAGAAAATGACCAGACAGGTGATCAGCGAGGCGAACTGTCGGCGCATCCTGCGGGCCAGCAGACGGTAGAGCGGGTTGAACACACCGGTGACCACCGCCGAGAGAAACAGGGTGGAGAAAAACGGCCACAGGAGCCACCCCATCAGCACCGTCGTAATCAGGAACAGGGTCAGGAAGTAACCCAGCATCATGTATGGGCTCGGGTGTTCGGTCATCGCTGTTTGACTGCAGTTCCGGCACGGCAAGGCGGCTTCCGCCCGGCGGACGGCCGCGCGCATCGGGGGGCCGGAAAGACATTTCCGGCTCCGGCGGCGAGTCACGCACCGCCCGAGCCGGAAAACTGTCCGGCGGGAACCTTTGCCGTGTCGGCGGGCGGGTCTATCCGCTCACGATGGCGCCGGCCAGCAGCAGCAGGAAAATCTCCCACACCACCACGGGCACCATGCCGCCGAAAATCGCGTAAACGATGCCGCCGCCGATGATAACGGGTACTCCGAAAAAGACGAGTATCGCCAGTTTTCTGCTGATCTCCATGAAATCCTCTCCGGTATTGTGGATATCGGGCGCCTATTGGCGCTCGATGATCATGGCCATGCCCATACCGCCGCCGATGCACATGCTGATCATGCCCGTGCCGTAGCCCTTGCGCTGCATTTGGTAGATGGCGGTCACCATCTGGCGCGCACCGGTGCAGCCGATGGGGTGACCCAGGGAGATGCCGCTGCCCAGTTCGTTGGGCTTCTCCACGTCGATGCCCAGTTCGTACATGCACCCCAGGGCCTGGGCGGCGAAGGCTTCGTTGAGTTCGATGAGGTCCAGGTCGTCCACGCTCATGCCGGTCCGGTTGAGCACCTTGCGTACCGCCGGCACCGGCCCGAGGCCCATGTATGCCGGGTCCAGTCCGCCCGAGGCGAAAGCCTTGATGGTCGCCAACGGCTGCAGGCCCAACTCGGCGGCCCGCTCCGCGCTCATCAGCAGCACGGCGGCCGCGGCGTCGTTGATGCCCGACGCGTTGCCGGCGGTCACGCTGCCGTCTTTCTTGAAGACCGGCCGCAACCTGGCCATTTTTTCCATGTCGGTTTCCATGGGGCGCTCGTCGGTGTCAAAGACCGTCTCGCCGCGGCGGCTCCTGATGACCACCGGCACGATTTCCGGCTTGAACAGGCCGTCTTCAATGGCCTTGCGGGCACGGTTGTGGCTCATGACGGCCAGCTTGTCCTGCTCCTCGCGGCTGATGCCGTAAAGCGAGACGATATTCTCGGCGGTGACGCCCATGTGGTAGCCGTAAAAGATTTCATAGAGGCCGTCGAAAACCATCAGGTCGGTGACTTCACCGCTGCCGGTCAGCTCCATGCGGTAGCCCCAGCGCCCCTTGGGCAGCGCCATGGGGGCCTGGCTCATGTTCTCCTGCCCGCCGGCCAGCACGACGTCGGCCTGTCCGGTCATGATGGAGGCCGCTGCCAGCGCGATGGCCTTGAGCCCCGATCCGCAGACCTTGTTGATGGTAAAGGCTGGTGTTTCCTTGGGCAGGCCGGCTTTGATCATGGCCTGGCGGGCCGTGTTTTGCCCCTGCCCGGCCTGCAGCACGTTGCCCATGATGACCTCGTCGACGTTGACGGCCTGCGCGGCATCGTCCCAGTCCGCGGCGCGCTTTTCCAACTCGATGAGGCCCTGTTCGCGCAGCTTCTCCGGCGCGAGGGCGGTTGTGGCCTCGTTGGTCACCGGTTTCAGGTTGGCCTTCTTGAAAACTTCTTTCATGACCAGTGCGCCCAGATCCACCACGGGTACGCTTTTCAGTCCACCGCCGAAAGCGCCGATAGCCGTTCTGGCGCCGCTGACGATTACCACTTCTCTCATGGATTCCTCCTCACCGTACCTTGCAGCTTTGTGCATGCGATCGCAACGTCATGCATGCAAATAAAAAGATAAAAACAGGCGTGAAACCGTCGCCGCGACGGTTCCGAAAATGAAACAATTAACCTTACCACAACACACCCTGATGGTCAACGCAGAATGGTGAAATTTTCACTATTTAGGGGGATCGTCAGGGGCGGTGCGGGCCGCCCCGGCAAGCGCCGCCGACGCCTTTCAGGGGGCGCCGCCTGCGCGGGCGTCAGCGCTGCGCCGACGGCCCGTGACCCTTTCGGAACAGGGCCCGCACCGCACCGGGCGTTCCGGCCGGCACCGCATGGCCGGAAACGGGGTCCATGAAGGCCTGGATGGTGTCGTCGGGGATGTCGAAGGCCTCGTAAGAGCGCTGCGCCAGTGCCCGCTGCATGAACGCGACCCATACCGGCAGGGCCGCCCGCGCGCCGGTTTCCCCGGGCCCCAGGCTGCGGGGCGTGTCGCACCCGACCCACACGCCGGCGGCGACACCCGGCGAAAAGCCCACGAAAAGCGCGTCACGGTAGTCGTTGGTGGTGCCGGTCTTGCCGGCCAGCGGGCGCCGGATGACGCGGGCCCTGCGGCCGGTCCCCTCCTGGATGACCCCCTGGAGCATGTTGCACATGATGGCCGCCCCCGCCCGCGACATGACCGCCGAGACCCTGCGGCCGGGACGCCAGATGACCCGTCCCCGGGCGTCAGCCACCTCTTGCACACCGAAGGGGGCCACCGATCGGCCGGCATTGGCGAAAACGGCGTAGGCGGACGTCAGCTCCAGCAGGGAGACCTCGGATGTGCCCAGGGCCAGGGAGAGGTCGTGCGCCAGGGGCGAGGAGATGCCCAGGCGGTGTGCGAAGGAGACCACGGCGGCCGGTCCCAGGGTGTCCAGCAGGCGTACCGCCGGAATGTTGCGCGAGAGCACCAGGGCGCGGCGCAGGGTGATCTCGCCCAGATACCCGTCGGAAAAATTTTGCGGACGCCACTGCCGGCCGCCGGCGCCCGCAAAAGCCACCGGGGCGTCCAGGACCAGCCGGTTCTGGGAGAAGCCCTGCTCGATGGCGGCCGCGAAAACGATGGGTTTGAAGGCCGATCCCGGCTGGCGGCGGGCATCAACGGCACGGTTGAAGCTGCTTCGGGCGTAGTCGCGGCCGCCTACCATGGCCAGGATGGCGCCGCTGTGGACGTCCAGCGCCACCAGGGCGCCCTGGGGTTCGGCCGTGATGTGGTGGCCGCGCATGCGCTCCTCGAGGACGCCCAGTCCGTGCTGCAGCGCTTTTTCGGCGGCTTGCTGCAGCGGCAGCGACAGCGTGGTGGTCACGGTCAGGCCGCCCTTGTAGAGCAGGTCGGCTCCCAGGCGTTTTTCCAGGTGCCGCCGCACGTAGTCCACGAACCAGGGCGCCTTCCGCGGGGGGCCCAGGGAAGGCGCCAGCTCCAGCGGCCGGGCGACCGCCCGTTGGTACTGGCGGTCGTTGATCAGACCGGCGCGGTGCATTTGCCTGAGCACCAGGTTGCGTCGTTTAAGGGCCCGTTTCGGATTGACCAGCGGGGAATAGCGCGTGGGGGCCTGGGGCAGGCCGGCGATCAAGGCACACTGGGCCAGGTCCAGATCCTGCACCGATTTGCCGAAATAACGCCGCGCGGCCATTTCCACGCCGTAGGCGCCGGAGCCGAGGTAGATCTGGTTCAGATACATCTCGAGGATCTCGTCCTTGGTGTAGCGGCGCTCCAGCTGCAGGGCCAGGAAAGCCTCCCGCAGTTTGCGGCCCAGGGTCTTTTTGGGCGTCAGGAAGAGCGTTTTGGTGAGCTGCTGGGTGATGGTGCTGGCCCCCTCGACGAAACGGCCGGCACGAATGTCCTTGACGATGGCGCGGGCGATGCCTTTGAAGTCGATGCCGCTGTGGTGGTAGAAATTGCGATCCTCGGTGATCAGCAGGCCCTTGCGCAGGGCTTCGGGGATCACGGCCAGCGGAACGGGTTGGCGCCGCTCGGCGAAAAACTCGGCCAGCAGGGCGCCGTCGGCCGAGTTGACGCGCGTGATGGCCGAGGGCTGATAGGATTCCAGGGCGCGGATGGGAGGCAGGTCGTGGATCAGCGCCAGAAAACCGCCGACCAGCACGCCGCACAGCACACCCGTGGCCAGGATCAGCAAAAAGATCAGTTTGCGCATGGCTGGTCCCGTCCGGGGCTGTTGACGGCAGGCCCGTGTTGGTTGTACAAACGGTGTGCGGCGCGGCGGCCGCCCGCCGCCCGGATCGAAAGCCGCCACCGAAAAGCGCTGGCGGCCGGTTTGCGCGATTGAAAAAACAGGGCGTTATGCCAAATCATGATTCATGTTCATCCAGCCTACAGGAGAGGTGAAGCCCATGAGCCACCACGAGCACGACCATCATCACGATCACGATCACGCCGGTGAAGGCGGAGACGCACTTTCCTTCGACCGGAAACTGGTCAAACTGCTGCAACACTGGATCCGTCACAATGACGATCACGCCGAAAATTACAGGGATTGGGCCCGGAAAGCAAAGGAAAATAACTTCACCCAGGAGGGGCGGCTGATGGAAGACGCGGCCGAGATGACCCTGGCCATCAGCCAGAAGTTCGAGGCCGCCATCAAGCTCATCCAGAGCCGTTCCTGACAACGCCGCCCGCACCGTTTTTACCCGGGGCGCCGCGTCGGGCGTTACATCATTGACGCCGGCGGCGGCGCCCGCCCGCCGCCGGATGCATGACAGCCCCTGCACGGCGGCCTCACCCCGCAACGCCCGGCCCCGGCCGGACATCCGTCACGGAAAAGCACTGTACCGCCTGCTGAAGGGCCGTTGCGTCTTGTCCGCAGGGATGCGCCCGGATCTCAACCGATCGCCATCTGCCGGGGGCAGCGGACAGGCGCTGGTGACGCCCATCGCCTTTTTCCTGGCGCTCACCTTGCCGGTGCTGATCGCGCACCTCGCGGACAGGTTGGTGCCGGCGCCCCCTTCCATACAGAACCCCGCCGGCGGACCGGCCGCCCGGGGCTCCGGGCAGGGCGGGGGAAAGCGCCTCCGCCGCAGCGGCAGAACCGGGTCAGGCGGCGCTGTACAACCGTGCGATGGTGGCCGCCAGGCTCTCCTGCCAGGCCGGCGGCCGGATGCCGAAGCGGGCCGCAATCTTTCCGCAGTCCAGGGCCGAGTAGGCGGGTCGCGCCGCGTCCGTGGGATAGTCCTCGGTCGCGATGGGCATTACGCGGGTCACCTTCAGCTGCGTGTGGCGGCGGGCCTGTTCGAAGATTTCACAGGCGAACCCGTACCAGGTGGTCACCCCGTCGCCGCAGTAGTGGTAAATCCCCCACATCTCGTTTTCGGCGGCCGCCAGTCGTCCGGCGATGGCCAGGATGGCCGCGGCCAGGTCGGCCGCCGAGGTGGGGCAGCCGTACTGGTCAGCCACCACGCTGATTTCGGAGCGCTCGGCGCCCAGGCGCAGCATGGTCTTGACGAAGTTCTGGCCGTGAACGCTGTAGAGCCATGCGGTACGCAGGATCAGGTGCCGATCCAGCGTGTCCTGGACCGCCTTTTCCCCTTCCGCCTTGCTGCGGGCGTAGACGCCCAGCGGGGCCGGTGGATCGCTCTCGGTGTAAGGGGTTTTCTTGCGCCCGTCGAACACGAAATCGGTGGAAACGTGGACGAGGGGGATGCCGGCTTCGCGGCAGTATTGCGCCAGGTGGCGGGGGCCGTCGCGGTTGACGGCCATGCAGAGCGTCTCTTCGGACTCGGCGCGGTCTACGGCGGTGTAGGCGGCGGCGTTGACCAGCAGGTCCGGGCGGTACCGCTGTGCGGCGTTTTTGATATGGTCGGGGCGGGTGAGATCGAAGTCCGGCAGGTCGACCCCTTCGACGCGGACGCCGGCCTTGTCTGCCTGCAGCATGAGCTCCCGCCCGAGCTGACCCTGGGATCCGGTCACCAGTATCTTCATGGGCTGTTCTCCTGTCTGGGATGCGATGACCGGCCTTATAGCACAAACCGCCGTGCCATGTCAGTCCAAAGCGGGCGGCGCGGCTGTGCGGCGTTCGAAAACCACCTCGTCCAGCATGGCGATCAGGCGAGCCGTCTCCGGCTTTGTCACGCAGTGATCGGCACCTACGGCGCGGCACTTGCGGATCATCAGGGGATTGATGAGACTGGAGAACATGATGAAGGGAACGCTTTCCAGCGGTTGCTTTTCCCGGATGCGGCGGCACAGGGTCAGGCCGTCCATGCGCGGCATTTCGATGTCGCTGATGATCACGTCGGGGGCTTTTTCCGGGGGGTCGGCCTCTGCCCGCGAGATCAGCCAGTCATAGGCCCGGCGGCCGTCCGGAAAAGCCTCGATGCGCTGGTAGCCGGCTTCCACCAGGCTCTCAA
>JAMOVG010000381.1 GCA_027061725.1 Desulfobacteraceae bacterium | reverse complement strand
ATTGCCGGCGATGGCGGCAAGGGGGCAGCCATCGGTGCGGCCACCGACGGTGGTACACGCTGCCGGTGCCGCTGTCACCGCAGACGTAGCCGTGCCAGCGGCACCTGATTGGCCTGCCTGTCGGCGCCCTGTAATCACTGTAATCAGACTACCGGAAATGGCAGGCGCTAGCGCCATCGAGCGAATACCGGTCGTCAACCGGTTTATGATGGACGTCCGAGCCGAGGTTGTGTAAAGGCTGCCCATATAACATCCTGCCTCTTTGAAACGCTCATCCCGGGTTCAACCGGATGATCGATCAAGCCGGCGGGTCTTTGCACGCGTTGAGCAGGACCGTCATCTGAGCCACTTTTTCCTCTGCCGAAGTATCGTCATGCAACAGGCAGGACTTGATTTTTTCGAGGATGTCGCTCATCCGGGATATTTCGATCTCCAGGCGCCCGATGGTTTCCGATGCACGGCGTTCAGTGGTATCCATGGCCTGGCGCAGTTCGACGCTGTCCTGATGAAGACGTTTCAAATCAGAGATGCGGTCCAAAAGATGGAACAGTTCGTCGAAGTTGATGGGTTTCTGCAGGTAGTCGAAAGCCCCCTGTCTCATGGCTTCAACGGCGCTTTCCACCGATGCATGGGCGGTCAGCAGCAGCACCTCCGCAAAGGGTTGGATCGTTTTCGCGGCATGCAGCACGGCGATGCCGTCAATTGAACCGGGCATGATGAGATCGGTAATAATCACATCATAGCACCGCTGCTTCATTCGCTCGATGGCCAGATTGCCGTCCGTTTCGGTGTCCAGAAGATATTCCGGCGCTTTCAGGCGTTTTGAAAAAAGCGCCAGGGTAACCGGGTCGTCGTCTACAGCCAGTATGCGGAGTCTTGTCATAGGGCCCTCTCTATTTCGCTATTGCCGGTAACGATTTTCGATGCGGTCTGTTGCCGGTCAGTTTGGACTGGCCGGGAACGGCAGGGGGTGTTTTTAGCTGATAATATACCGAATTCAGATGACGCTTTGGTGTAAAGCGGTTGCAGACACCGGTCAACGATTCGGTGGAACCGATGATCAGGCACCCGTCGGGGACCAGCACGTCGGCAAGGCGCTCGAAGAGTTTTTTGCGATCATTGGGGTCAAAATAAATGGCAACATTGCGACAGAAAATGATGTCGAACTTTCCCAGGGCGGCAAAGGGCAGCATCAGATTGAGGCGACGGAAGGTGGCCATGGCCCGCAGGGCGTCTTTGACTTTCCAGCCGCAGGATTGCGGGGTGAAATATTTGACCAGTTTCTCTCTGGGAAGCCCCCGCTCAATTTCGAATTTGCTGTAACAGCCGCGGCTCGCTTGCGCAATGGCGGCATCGGAGATATCGGTTCCAAGCAATTTCAGCTTGTAGTTTTTCAGGTCTCCGAGAAGTTCCTTGAGTACGATGGCGATGCTGTATACTTCCTGACCGGTGGAGCAGGCGGCACTCCAGATGCGCAAAGGCGTCGATAGGATTTTCGAGGCGTTGGCGTTGCGGCGACTCAACAAGTCCGGCAGTATTTTGTGTTGCAACAGATCAAAGGGGCCGCGGTCTCTGAAAAACAGTGTTTCATTTGTGGAGATGGCATCGATAATGTGGTTTTCCAGCCGTTTGTCCGATCCGCTTTTGGCTTTGCGGTAGAGTTCGCCATACGATGACAAACCCTCTCTGGCCAGCAGCGGCCCCAGGCGGGTCTCGAAAAGATAAGCCTTGCTCTGATTCAGTGAGATCCCTGAGATACTGCGGATATACCCGGCCAGCTGATGGATCTCTTCAGCGGTTATCTTCTGCATGAAATCGTGCCTTCCGCTTTGAATAGCTTAAATGATTTCATCGTTTTATTTTTCAATTCGGTTGCTGCATAGGCACACAATCGCAAACGGTCCACGAGGAGCGGCATCAAAACGCCTCCGTCCCCACCGACCCCTCATCCCGCCATCTTGCTGCCGGCGGCCAGTCCGGCAGTGGAAAACCGGGTGGGTTGGGGGCTCTTTTTTACGGTCTTCACGATTTCATCTGCGATACGCTGGAGTGGAACCACCACGTCCAGGATGCCCGCTTCGGCCGGAGCCTTGGGCATGCCGTAAACAACACAACTGGCTTCATCTTGGCCGATGAGGATCGCTCCACTGTGTTTCATGCGTTTTAGTCCCAGCAGGCCGTCCGAACCCATGCCGGTCATGATTACACCGGTGGCCCGGCCCACATAGAGCTGGGCCACCGACCGAAACAGATAATCCGCCGACGGCTTGCAGTTGTTTTCCGGCGGATCGTTGGTGATCTTGATAATCCTGGAGAAACCGTCGCCGCCGGCCATGATCTTCATCTGTCGGCCCCCCGGGGCGATGTAGGCCGTATTGGCTTTGAGCACTTCGCCGTTTTCCGCTTCTTTAACCTGCAGGGCGCATTTGGCATTCAGGCTTATGGCCAGGGAGCGGGTAAACACCGGCGGCATATGCTGCACGATGACAATGGGAACCCCGATGTCCCCCGGCAGTTTCGGCATCATGGCCGTTAAGGCGTTGGGGCCCCCGGTGGAAATGCCGATGGCCACGATCTGTGAAGCGCCGCGCCGCCCGCCCGCCATGGGCCGCAGGCGGGGGGATTTGGGCGCCGGCTGGACGGCCGTGCGCAGCGGAGGGCTCATGCGGTTCGATGATGGCATGCGGCGGCGTTGAAAATTTTCGACCAGCGGGGCCAGTGCCTCCCGAACGGTCCGCGTGTTCTCAACCAGGGAGTGACCCTGGGGCTTGGTGATAAAGTCAAAGGCCCCCAGTGACAGGGCGCGGATGGTCATATCGCCGCCTTCCCGCGTCACCGAGCTGACCATGATCACGCCTACCTTGCTGCCGGTAGTTTTTAGCTTTTCCAGCACTTCGATGCCGTTCATATCCGGCATTTCAATATCCAGGGTGACCAGGTCCGGCTTGAGGGCGGCAATCTTGGCCAGTGCTGCACGGCCGTTATGGGCGGTATCCACCACCTTTACGTTGGGCAGGTCAGCGAGCACGTCGCTGACAATTTTGCGATACAGGGCGGTGTCATCCACGACCAATGCCCGGATGGGCTGGCTAGAATTTAGCATGACGGAAATCCTTTCCCCGGCAAACGGCTACTGTTTCTCATCGGACATCACTTTCTCCAGGTTAAGAATGCCGATCAGTTGATCCTTGGTTTTGAGCACGCCGGTGAAGAAGGTCCCCTGAATGTCTCCGATATTGGCCGGCGGTGGATCAACATCTTCCCAGCGAGCCGCGATTACGTCGCTGATGCTGCTCACCAGCAGGCCGATATATTCGCCTTCGGACTGGACGATGATGTTGCGCGTCCTGCCGTTGAGATGCGTTTCGCCAAGGCCCAGTTTTTTGCCCAGGTCGATGATGGTAACGATTTGCCCCCTCAGGTTCATGATCCCCTGGACATAGTCCGGTGCTCGTGGGACCGTAGTAATCTCGAGCTGTTTGTTGATTTCCTGGACTCGGAGTATGTCCATGCCGCACAGAGCGTCGCCCACGTAGAACGTGGCCAGTTCAACGCTGTCCTCTGCCGGCGCTTTCTGTTTATCCTGTATCATGGGTGTTTGCACTCTCCTGTTGCGGATCGTCGGCCGGCCTGCCCCGCAACGGGCTCAGGCCGTCGGCAGTTCCGCGGTTGCAACGGTTAGACGGTAAAATGGGCGACAGCTTCCTTCAGGCGTCCCGCCAGCTGTGACAGCCGGCGGGCGTTGTTGCTGACTTCCTCGTTCTGTTCCGAAATGACCTGGGCGGTCTGGCTCACCTCGGCGATATCCTGCGCGACTTCACCAGATACCATGGAGCTTTGGGAAACATTTTCGGCCACCTCGGCGATACCTTGGGCTGCCTGGGTGATGTTTTCGGCGATCTCGGTGGTAGCGGAGGACTGATCACCAACGGCCTTGGCGATGGATGCCACGATTTCGTCTACTTCTCCGGAGGTTTCCGCGATACGGCCGATCTCGGAGACCGTTTCGGCTGTCGTGGTCTGAATGCCTTCGATCTTGGACTTGATGTCCTGAGTCGCCTCTGCCGTCTGACGGGCCAGCTCCTTGATTTCGTTGGCCACGACGGCGAATCCCTTGCCGGCATCACCGGCGCGCGCCGCTTCGATGGTGGCGTTTAGCGCCAGCAGGTTGGTTTGCTCGGAGATCTCGGTAATGGTCGCTGTTACCTGTCCGATGTCCTGGGCCGCCCGGCCCAGTTCGTCGATCCGCACCGAGGCCGAGCGGGTGCCGTTAACCGCCTTTTCGGTGATATCACGCGCATTGGCGCTTAGATCGGCGATTTCCTTAATGGTGCCCTGCATGCTTTCGGTCGATGACGCCATGGTTGAGACGTTTGTCGAGGCCTCCTCCACGGCCGCTGCCACCGAATTCATGTTCGCGCTCATTTCTTCGGCCGCCGCCGCCACGGTGTTGGAGTGTTCCGACACTTGGCGGGTTCCCTGGGACACCTCGGTGGAGACATCGGACAGCGTCCTCGAGGCCTCGTCGAGCTCCACGGCGTGTCCGCTGATCTGCTGGAGCGTTTGCTTGAGTTTGGCGGACATCCTATCGAGCTCCTGGCCAATAACACCTAGTTCATCTTTTCCGTCGATGTTTGCCCGGACCGTAAAGTCACCCGCACTGAGCTGCTGGGCAAAATTGCGCACACGCTCCAGGCGGCGGACGATGCCAACGATGGACCAGAAAGCGAAAATAGCCGCGCCGAAGCCAATCAGCACGCCGATGACCTGTGCCTGGAGCAGTTGCGTCACGCGTCGCTCGGACTGCTTTTGAAGCATGCCTACGGCGACGTTCATTTCCTTGAGCAGTGGTACGTTGTGCTTGAGGATATAATCGAGATCGCCTTGGGCGCCGGGCTTGCCGTCGAGCACGTTGTT
>JAMOVG010000380.1 GCA_027061725.1 Desulfobacteraceae bacterium | reverse complement strand
TTTCTAGTGGACATTCTCTACAGTCTGCTAAACCCCCGCATAAGGATCGGATAGGTGGACGGCGCGCAGGATCAACAACTGCTGGACATACGCGGCCTGGAAGTCGATTTTGTGCAGCCCCGGGGAGTGGCCCATGCGCTGCGCGGCATCGATCTGCAGCTAAACCGCGGGGAGATTCACGGGCTGGTGGGCGAGTCCGGGTCGGGCAAGACGGTCACGGCCATGTGCATCACCGGGCTGCTCAGGACGCCGCCGGCGCGCGTCAACGCCGGGCGCGTTCTTTTCGGGGGGCGCGACATGCTCCAGATGACCGAAAACCAGCGCCGCCGGGTGCGCGGCAAGGAGATCGGCATGATCTTCCAGGAGCCGGGCAAGTACCTGAACCCGGCCTACCGCATCGGTGAGCAGATTACCGAATCCCTGCGGCTGCACTTTCAGATGGACCGGCACGAAGCGACCCGCCAGGCCCGGGAATTTCTCGGCTTCGTGGGGCTGGGCAAGAACCGGCGCATACTGCGCAGCTACCCGCACGAGCTGTCCGGCGGCATGAAGCAGCGGGCCATGATCGCCATGGCCATCGCCTGTCACCCGGCGCTGCTGATCGCCGACGAGCCTACCACGGCGCTGGATGTCACTCTGCAGCTGCAGATCCTGCGGCTGATCCGGCGGCTGAAGCAGGAGTTCTCGATGGGCATCCTGTTCGTGTCGCACGATTTGAGCGTGGTCCGCGAGATATCCGACCGCATTTCCGTGATCTACGCCGGCCGCATCGTGGAGACGGCCGCTGCGCACCGGCTCTTTAAAAGTCCGCTGCACCCTTACACGCGGCTGTTGCTGCTGTCCATACCCGACGCGGCCAAGCGCGGCATGCGCCTGAAGACCATTCCCGGTTCGGTGCCGGACGGCGAGCACACGCCCACAGGGTGCGGTTTCCACCCGCGCTGCCCGCTGGCAGAAGAGCGCTGCCGACACCGGACGCCGCCCATGGTGGACTACGGGCAGGGCCACCGGGCCGCCTGCTGCCTGATTGGTGAGAAATGGATCGATTCCTGATCGTCAAGAACCTGGTCAAGCGCTACCGCCGCCCCGGCCTTTTCGGCCGTGCCGCAGCGGGCGTGTGCGCCGTGGACCGCGTCAGTTTCGCCATGTCACGGGAAACGGTTTTCGGCCTGGTGGGCGAGTCGGGCTGCGGCAAGACCAGCCTGGTGCGATCCATCCTGTTTTTGGACCCGCCCACCTCCGGCGAGGTGTGGTTCGACGGCACCTGCCTGAACACCCTTTCAGCCCGGCGCCTGCGGGACTTTCGAAAGCGCATGCAGATCGTCTTCCAGGACCCCAACAGCGCGCTGAACCCCAAGATGCGCATTGAAGACAGCCTGGCCGAAGGCCTCGTCAACCGCGGCATACCGGCTCCCGAACGAAACCGGCGCATCGACAAACTGCTCGACATGGTGGGCATCCGGCCGACCCACCGCAGGCGCTATCCCCACGAATTTTCGGGTGGCCAGAAGCAGCGCATCGTCATCGCCCGTGCGCTCTCCATGGAGCCCGATTTCCTGGTGCTCGACGAGCCGGTGTCCAACCTGGACGTTTCCATCCAGGCCCAGATCATCAACTTGCTGTTGGACCTGAAACAGGATCTGAAACTGACCTACCTGTTCATCTCCCACGACCTGAACCTGGTGGCCTACGTCAGTGACCGCATCGGCGTCATGTACCGTGGACGCCTGGTGGAAGTGGCGTCCACCGAGGAGATCATGCGGCGCGCACGCCACCCCTACACCCTGCGGCTGTTCGCATCCATGCCGGGGCGTTCGCACGTGGAAGGGGCCGACGCCGGGCCTGCGGCAGGAGAGAAGAAGCGTCCCGACGTCATCACCGGCTGCGCCTATGCCGGGGACTGTGCACTGGCCGATGAGCGCTGTCGGCGCAGGGAGCCGATGCTTAGAGAAGTCGGAGAAGATCACCGCATCGCGTGCTTCAAGATCGAAGCGGTGGTGCCGTGCGACGAAGATGCGCGTTTACCGTAACGTTCGTTCAAAGGAAGGAGGCATCATGAGACGATTTTGGTTTACGGCGGTATGTATCGGGTTGGCAGTGGTATTGTGGAGCGCGGGCCCCGCCGGCGTCAGGGCTGCGGCCGCGGCCACCCTGAACTTCGCGCTGTCCGGAAACCCGGACACCCTCGACCCGCAGAAGACATCCGGAACCCTGACCTTTCAGACCCTCAAGAGCCTTTACGACACCCTGGCCGAACCGGATATGCAGGGCCGTATCGTGCCGGCCCTGGCCGAAAAGTGGACGGTTTCGCCGGATGGCCTGACATGGACGTTTGCCTTGAGAAAAAACGTGCACTTCCACAACGGAGATCCGCTGACGTCGCGTGACGTCAAGGCCACCTTCGATCGCATCAGGGACAAGGCCACGGCCTCGCCCAAGGCCAAGGAGTACAGTGCCATCGCGGCCATCGAAACCCCCGACGAGGCCACGGTGGTGTTCAGGCTCAAGAAACCCACCTCCCCGCTGCTGGCCACGCTGGCCTCGGGCTGGAGCGCCATCCTTCCCAAGAAGCTGATCGACAGCGGCCACGACTTCGGGGCCAAGCCCGTGGGGACGGGACCTTTCGTGCTCAAGAAGTGGATCCGCGACAGCCAGATCGTTCTGGAAAAGAACCCCCACTACTGGATGCCGGGCCTTCCCAAGCTCGACAAGGTGGTGATGCACATCATTCCCGAACGTGCGGTGGGGGTCCAGGGGTTGGTGTCCGGCCAGATCGACGTGGCCTACACCATCGACAAGGATGACCTCCCGACGCTGGAGAGCAGCCCGGACGTGCAGGTCAACAAGTCGCTGTCGTCCCTCATCCTGGTCATGGCCATGAACTGCAGCCACCCGCCGCTCAAGGACCTGCGCGTGCGGCAGGCCATCAACTACGCCATCGACAAGCAGAAGGTGCTCGACATCGCCTACGGCGGCGGCAAGCCCATCGGCACTTTCATGGATTACGGCAATGCCTATTATGCGGATTTCACCGGCCTGTACCCCTACGACCCGCAGAAGGCCAGAAAACTGCTCTCCGAGGCCGGGGTGGGCAAGGACACCGTCCTGCAGCTGTTTCTGCCCCAGAACTACGAGATGCACGTCAAGGCCGGGGAGATGTACCAGGACATGCTCAAGAAAGTGGGGCTCAACGCCAAGATCAAGCTGGTGGACTGGTCCACCTGGATCAGCGACGTCTACCGCGGCGGAAAGTACGACCTGACCGTGATCGGGCACACCGGCAAACTGGATCCTGACGGCACCCTGGCCGGCTACGGCACGGCCGGCCGCTACGTCAAGTGGGTCAACCCCCGGGCGGCCGAACTGATCGCCAAGGCGCGCGAGGTATCCGGTTTTGAAAAGCGTAAGAAACTCTACGACGAGGTTCTGAAAATCATGGCCGAGCAGGTCCCCTTCATGTATCTGGGATCCCCTTACCGCTACACGGCCGTGCGTAAGAACGTGTCCGACTTTCGCATGACTCCCAAGCTGGACACCTTCGACTTCCGCTGGACCGTAAAAAAGTAGGCACTGACCACCATGCGAGCGCAGCGCAATATCCTCCTGTACCTGTCCGTGGGGTACCTGCTGATCCTGGGCGCCGCCGCTGTGGCGGCGCCCCTGATCGCGCCGTATCCGCCCACCGAACAGCACCTCTGCGATCGCTTCCAGCCGTCCGGGCAGGCGTACCTGCTGGGAACCGACAACTTCGGCCGGGATATCTTCAGCCGCATCATCTACGGTTCGCGTTCGGCTTTGATGGTGGGCATCGTGGCCGTTACCATCGCCGTGGTGCTGGGTTCGGCCGTCGGGCTGGCCGCCGGGCTGGCCGGACAGGCCATGGACAACTTTCTGATGCTGGTGATGGACAGCCTGTTGTCTTTTCCCACCATCCTGCTGGCCATCACGGTGGTGTCTTTCCTGGGCTACGGGCTGCTGCAGGTCATGCTGGCCATCGGCATCATCTTCAGCCCGGTCTTCGCCCGCCTGGTGCGGGCCGAAACCTTGGTGATTCGGACCGAGTCGTATGTAGAGGCCTCGCGTTCGCTGGGCAGTTCGACGCTCAAGATCGTCTTCAGGCACATTATTCCCAACTTGCTGGGCAAGGTCATCGTGCAGGCCTCCATCACCTTCGCCCTGACCATTGTCATTGAAGCCTCGCTCTCCTACCTGGGGCTGGGCACCCAGCCGCCCAACCCCAGCTGGGGGCTCATGCTCAAGGACGCCCGCAATTACCTGGTGCAGGCGCCCTGGATGGCGGTCTACCCCGGTTTGGCCCTGGCGGCCACGGTGTTGTGCTTCAACGTCCTGGGTGACATCCTGGCCGAAAAACTCAACCCCAAGCTGTAGGCGCGGCCCGCGGATGCCGGGCCATCACGAGAGGTGCATATTGAAGATCGGAATCCTGTCAGACATCCACGTGGACCTGGAGCACGACGACCCGCGGCGGGTTCTGGACCCTCTTGCCGACGAAATACTGCGAAGGCAGGTCGATCTCATGATCATCGCAGGCGACGTGGCCAACGACTACCGCCTGACACTGGAGAGCCTGGCGCTCATCGAGCACCGTTCCGGCGTACGCTGCCTGTTCGTGCCCGGCAACCACGACATATGGAACGAAAAACACCCCGACCAGGATGCCTGGCGGATATACGAGGCCCTCAAGGCCTTTCCCGGAAACCTGGCCAACGGCGCGGTAACGCTGGACAACGACTGGGTGGTGATCGGCGACCTGGGCTGGTACGACTACTCTTTCGGCAGCAGACGCTACTCGGAAGAGGAGTTCGACCGCATGCAGATCGGCAGCCGCCTGTGGCAGGACAAGATCAAGGCCATCTGGCAGGCGCCGAGCCTGGAGATACACCGTTACTTCCGTGAAAAG
>JAMOVG010000379.1 GCA_027061725.1 Desulfobacteraceae bacterium | reverse complement strand
GCATGTGGTTTCCGGTGAGGTCATGCTCATGGCCATCCCCTTCACCCGGCTGAGCCATATGCTTTTCGCGCCGTTCGTGCGGGCATACACCGGATCGGAGTTCGGCAAGATCAGAAACGCCAGGGACTGGTAGCGCGGCCGAGCGGTCGGCCGCGGACCCCCCTGGCCACAGGGAGCATCGCAAATGACAGAAGAAGCCCCGAAAACGGACCAGACCGTCATCGACGAGGGCGTCGAAAAGGGCGCCGCGCGCCTGACCCCCGAGCGCATCGAAACCGTGATCAACCGGGTCATCCGGCAGGAGTCCGGTGCACGGCTGAAGGTGTACGTGGACACCTGTGTGCACTGCGGCCTGTGCGCCGATGCCTGCCACTTCTACCTTTCTCACAAAAAGCCGCGTTTCGCCCCCGCGGCCAAGGTCAAGCAGACCCTTTGGGAGATGATGCGCCGCAGGGGGCGCGTGGACGCGGACTTCATGAAGCGGGCGGCGCTCATCGCCCACACCGAGTGCAACCTGTGCAAGCGCTGCTCCATGTACTGCCCCTTCGGCATCGACGTGGCCTACCTGATGTCCGTGGTGCGGCGCATGGTCCACCTGCTGGGCATGACCCCGCTCTACATCCAGGACACGGCCCACAGCCACTCGGCCACCCTCAACCAGATGTGGGTCAAGGAGGACGAGTGGGTGGACACCCTGCAGTGGCAGGAGGAGGAGGCCCAGGCCGAGATCCCCACCCTGCGCATCCCCCTGGAAAAGGAGGGCGCCGAGGTGATGTACTCGGTCATCGGCCCGGAGCCCAAGTTTCAGGCCCAGCTGATTTACCAGGCGGCCGTGATCATGGACGTGGCCGGCGTCGACTGGACCATGCCGGCCACGCCGGGGTGGGACAACAGCGACATGGCCATGTTCACCGGCGACAACGAACTCATGGGCCGGCTCAAGCGCGCCCACTTCGAGACCGCCGCGCGCCTCAGGGTCAAGAAGATCGTCATGGGCGAGTGCGGCCACGCCTTCCGCTCGGTCTACGACATGGGCAACCGCTGGCTGGGCTGGGAGATGCCGCCGCTGCCCATCGTGCACGCCATCGAGTTCTACTACGACCTGATCCGGGAGGGCCGCATCACCATCGGCCGCAAGTTTCAGCAGCCGGTCACGCTGCACGACCCGTGCAACGTGTCGCGGGGCCGGGGGCTGCACGAAAAGGCGCGCTACATCGCCCGGGCCACCTGCGAGACGGTCATCGAGATGTACCCCAACCGGGAGCACAACTACTGCTGTGCGGCCGGCGGCGGGGTGATCAACTGCGGGCCGCCCTACAAGCTGCCCCGCGTGCAGGGCAACCGTGTCAAGGCCGACCAGCTCTTCGACGCCAAGGCCCGCGGGGCGGAAGTGGTCATCACGCCCTGCCACAACTGCCACAGCGGCCTGGAGGACATCATTCACCACTACGAGATCGGGTTGGGGACCAAGTTCTTCGGTGACATCCTCTACGAGGTGATGGACAAACCCGGTGTTTCGGAAGGAGCCTGAGACCCATGTGGAAACGAGTCCTTTTACTTCTGATGCTGGTGCTGGCGGCGGCCCTGGTGGGGGCCCAGGAGGACATGCGGGTGGTGAGCAACGAGGACTTCGTGTCGCCCCAGCGCCCCAGCGCCGTCTTCAACCACGACGAGCACAACGACAATGCCGAGATCGAGGACTGCAGCGTGTGCCACCACCTTTACGAGGACGGCAAGCTGGTGGAGGGCGAGTCTTCCGAGGACCAGGCCTGCTCGGAGTGCCACGAGCTGCGCGCCTCCGACGGCCAGCCCTCGCTGATGAACGCCTTTCACCTGAGGTGCCAGGGATGCCACCTGGCGCGCAAGGCCGGCCCGGTCATGTGCGGCGAGTGCCACCGCTGGAAAAGCGGGGCCGCCGGAGACGATGCCGAAGACAACAACAACCACTCCGGCGGCGACGGTGACGACGACCGCGAAGACGGGAACCACAAGGACGACGATTAGCAAAGGGGCTGCGGTGCGCCCGCACGGCGCATCGTGAACCCGGGGGGGCAGCATGGCGAAAAAGATACTGATCATCGACGACGACCCGGCCATCGTCACGTACCTCAGGGCCGTTTTCAGCGACAACGGCTACGAAACCTGCAGCGCGGTTTCGGGCCAGGAGGCGCTGGAGGTGGTGCAGCGCGAAAAACCCGACCTGATCACCCTGGACCTGCAACTGCCCGGTGAGTGGGGCCCCCGGTTTTACCGCAAAATGAGCCAGCTCGAGGACGTCCGGAACATTCCGGTGATCGTCATCAGCGGCATCGACGGGGATCACGCCGTGCGCAACGCGGTGGCTTTCGTGCGCAAGCCTTTCGACCCCGAAAAACTCATCGGCATCGTCAAAAACACCATCGGTTAGGCCTGTTCCGGGCGGCTCCCGGCGCCGGGAAAAGCCCCCGGCCGGGGGAATGACAGCGGTGGCGGTGCCGCGCCGGGTTGCGGAACATGTTGGGCCCAATTTTTTCTTGACATACCATATGTGGTACATTATACATCCTCCCGTCGCTTCCCGCCCGGGGAGCCGTTCATGGATCCGCGGATTCGCCCTTTTCGACATCACGGTTGTGCCGGGTGTTGAAAAAAGTGCCCGCATGCGTTAGTTTTTTCTTGAAAAAGGCCTGCCGCGCGAGGCCGGACCACACCACCCAAAATCAGCAAGGCCCAAAGCCGACACGCGGCGGTATGCCGCACAGGAGATTTCGCATGGCGCGACGAGCAAAGATTCTGGTGACCGACGAGGGACAGTTCGACCTGACCACCTATCGCTGGGACGACCACCGTTTTTCCGACCTGCTGGTGCGTGACAACCCCATCGACACCGATCAGGCCCTCAGCATCAGCCGGTTTCTGCGCGAGGAAATCGCCAAGCTGGACATTTACACCATCACGGTGCCGGTCATCGAGAAGATGATCGAGGCCAAGCTGATGGAATACGGGCTTAAAAAACCGTCTCCGGTCAAGCTGGACAAGTCCATCTTTGTCAAGAACAAGCCCGTGCTTTCCCAGAATGCCATCACCGTGCTCGAACGCCGCTACCTGCGCAAGGACAGCCAGGGCAAGATCATCGAAACCCCCGAGCAGATGTTCAAGCGCGTGGCCCACCACATCGCCCGGGCCGAACTCAACTACGGCACCGAGGAAGACGCGCGCAAGATGGAGGAGGTCTTCTACGAGCTGATGACCGACCTGAAGTTTCTGCCCAACTCGCCCACCCTGATGAACGCCGGGCGGCAGCTGGGTCAGCTGGCGGCCTGCTTCGTGCTGCCCATCGAGGACAGCATGGAGGCCATCTTCACCTCGCTCAAAAACGCCGCCATGATCCACAAGTCCGGCGGCGGCACCGGTTTCTCCTTCTCGCGCCTGCGGCCCAAGAACAGCCAGGTGGGCACCACCGGCGGCGTGGCCTCGGGCCCGGTGTCCTTTATGAAGATCTTCAACACCGCCACCGAGCAGGTCAAGCAGGGCGGCACGCGGCGGGGCGCCAACATGGCCATCCTGCGGGTGGACCACCCGGACATCATGGAGTTCATCCACAGCAAGGCCGACAACAGCGACCTGAACAACTTCAACATCTCGGTGGGCGTCACCGACGCCTTCATGGAGGCCCTGCAGAAGGGCGAGACGTACGACCTCATCGATCCGCGCAACCACAAGAAGGTGGGCGAACTGGATGCCGGCGAGGTCTACCAGGCGCTGGTCCGGCAGGCCTGGAAAAACGGCGATCCCGGCATCCTGTTCATCGACCGCACCAACCGCGACAACCCCACCCCGGAGCTGGGGGCCATCGAGAGCACCAACCCCTGCGGCGAGCAGCCCCTGCTGCCCATGGAGGCCTGCAACCTGGGGTCCATCAACCTGGCCAAGTTTGTCATCGAAAACGACGAAGAACCGGCCATCGACTACGAGGGCCTGCGCGAGACCGTCTGGCGGTCGGTGCGTTTCCTGGACAACACCATCGACATGTCCCGCTACCCCCTGCCGGAGATCGACCGCATGGTCAAGGGAAACCGCAAGATCGGGCTGGGCGTCATGGGTTTCGCGGACATGCTCTTCCAGCTCCGAATCCCCTACAACTCCGAGCAGGCGCTGGAGCTGGCCGAGGAGATCATGCGCTTCGTGCAGGAGACCTCCCACGAGGCCTCCCGCTACCTGGCCTCCAAGCGGGGCGTCTTTGAAAACTTCGACAAGAGCATCTACAAGGACCGGCCGGGTTGCGAGTACCGCAACGCCACCACCACCACCATCGCGCCCACCGGTACCCTGAGCATCATTGCGGGATGCTCCAGCGGCATCGAGCCGCTGTTTGCGCTGAGTTTCGTGCGGCGCGTGATGGACAACGACGAACTGCTGGAGGTCAATCCCTGCTTCGAGAAGGTGGCCCGCGAATACGGCTTCTACAGCCGGGAGCTGATGGACAAGATCGCCGGCCGCGGATCCATCCACGACCTGGAGGAGATCCCCGGGGAAGTACGGGAAGTTTTCGTCACGGCCCACGACGTGACCCCCGAGTGGCACGTGCGCATCCAGGCGGCCTTCCAGAAGTACACCGACAATGCGGTGTCCAAGACCGTCAACCTGCCCCGCGACGCCACGCTGGACGATGTGCGCAAAGTTTACGATCTGGCCTACGAACTGGGCTGCAAGGGCGTCACCATCTACCGCGACGGCAGCAAGGAGCACCAGGTGCTGTCCACCTCCGAAAAGCACGAAAGCCGCCGCCAGAGCTTCATGTCGGCCGTCAAGGAGCGTCCCGAGACCCTGGAGGGCTTCACCACCAAGATGAAGACCGGCATGGGCAACCTGTACGTGACGGTCACCGAGTACGAGGGTCAGCCCTTCGAGGTTTTTGCCACCATCGGCAAGTCCGGCCGCTCGACCACCGCCAAGACCGAAGCCATCGGCCGGCTGGTGTCCCTGGCCCTGCGTGCCGGGGTGCACGTCTCCAAGGTGGTGGACCAGATCAAGGGCATCGGCGGGGAGCACCCCGTCTTCCAGGAGGGCGGCCTGGTGCTGTCCATTCCCGACGCGATCGCCCGGGTACTGGAAAAACGCTACCTCTCCGGAGAGAAGGGCCGCCGGGGAAACGGGCAGGCCCACAGCCTGCTGGGTGAGACTTGCCCGGAGTGCGGCGAGACCATCAGCTTCGAAGAGGGCTGCATGACCTGCCATTTCTGCGGCTTTTCCAAGTGCAGCTGATATAAGAAAAGGGGCAACGGCACGAGGCACAAGGGCGTTGTGTGGTTTGCCGCTGGGAATTTTCCCGCCAGCAACGACATCCTTCTACCAACTACCAATCCGCTGTATCGTAAAACAGTGCGGCGATGTCGACGGTTTCTTCGCGAATGCGCCGGATCTGGTTTTTGTCCAGTCTTGTTTTCCAGTTCCAGATGTTGGCCTGGCTGTTTCGCCGGAGCTGGTGCACCTGCCCCCCGGCCTCGGCGGGGTTGGCGGGGCTGCAGAGCCGTTCGAGGAGCGCTTCCTGGCGGGGGCCGAAAGCCAGGTCCAGCCTCGTGAACATCTGCCGGAACAGCGGCAGGTAGTCGCGGCTGAGGTCCTCGTGGCGGTAAAACAGCCAGCGGGGATGGCGTCTGCGATAGACATCGATGACGTGGTGAAAGACGTTCCAGGCGAGGATGGCGTCGCCCAGGGGATCGTTGGCGCGCCGGTGCTGGTGCGCGATGCGCTCGGCCAAGGGGGCCAGGATGCCCTCCATGAGCGCCGGCTGGGAGAGGAAGGTGTGGGGCCGCATAGGCCAGCCGAGGCGCAGGATGCTGCTCACGTAGGCGGCCGGGTGCCGGATGGTGATCACCACCTGCATGTCCAGGGCCTTTTCCAGCCACTCGGCGGACATAAGCGCAATGGGGTCCTTAACCAGCGGACGGCAACGGTCCATCGTATGCAGCCATCGGCGGGTCGCCCCGGCCAAACGACGAATGCAGAGATTCTCCTGCACGTCGGCCAGCCAGGGGTGCATTTTCCCCATGCGATACAGCAGGTAACGCTTCACCTGCCGGGCTTCGTCCGGCTGCACCTGGTGGTAGTGGCGCTGGAAAGGAGAGGGTATCAGCCAGTAATCGGGGTCGGTGTACTCGTGGTTGAACGGCTCGTGGACATACCGCATGCCCTCGGCCGAGGCGATGACGCGCCCCACCCAGGTGGTGCCGGAACGGTTGGCCCCGGTAACTAGAATGGGGCGTATGCAGCGCCGCAGCGGGTACAGAATCGGCATCGGTCGTCAGCGGGTGGCACTCAGTCGATACTGACGTCTACGTTCAGCTGGTCGCCGATTTCCGACAGGCCATCGGCCAGCTCATCCAGGGAAACATCCTCGGGAACGTGGACGCTGATCTTCATGGAGTAAATGGCGGCCCCGCTCTCGGGGGTGAAGTTCATGCGCGAGTCCAGGGTGACAATGTTGACGCCGCGGTCGGCCAGGAAGCGGCTGATGCGATAGACGATGCCGGCCTTGTCCAGGCCCTCCACGTGGACGGTGCGGGTGGTGCGGGCACCGGCGGCCTGGGGTGCGCTGTCGTCGACGCGCCGCAGAAAGGCCGAAACGCCTTTTTCGATCTCCAGGCGCCGGCAGGCGTTGGAGAGGCGCTCTTCCAGGTCGTTGCCCTGTCCGGCAAGCAGCAGCATGATGGTGAACTGGTCGGCCATCAGGGCCATGGTGGAGTCTTCCAGGTTGCAGCCGTTTTCATAAACGAGCTGCGATACATCGGCTACGATGCCGGGCCGGTCCTTGCCGAAAGCCGTCATGATGAACTTCTGTTCCATTTCTCTCTCCTCTCTGATCAAGTCTTTTCAAACAGCTCCCGCGCGTGGTAGGAGCTGCGTACGAAGGGACCGCTGGCCACCTGGGAGAACCCCATCCTGCGCGCTGTGCGGTACCACTGCTTGAATTCCTCCGGCGTCACGAAGCGCTCCACCGGCAGGTGCTGCCGGGAAGGCTGCAGGTATTGCCCCAGGGTCAGGAGGCGGCAGCCGGCCGCCAGCAGGTCCTGCAGGGTCTGCCGGATCTCCTCGTCGGTTTCCCCCAGCCCCAGCATGAGCCCGGACTTGGCCGGAATGGACGGCTGCCACGCGGCAACCCGGCCGATGAGCTCCAGGGAGCGCTCGTAGCGCGCCTGGGGGCGCACCGTGGGGTAGAGCCGCGGTACGGTTTCGATGTTGTGGTTGAGGACGTGCGGAGCGGCGCGCAGGACCGTTTCCAGCGCGCCGGCATCCCCCTGGAAATCAGGGATCAGTACCTCGATTCGGGCTTTCGGGATGGCGCGGCGGATTTCGTGGATGGTGGCGGCGAAGATGCCGGCGCCGCCGTCTTCCAGGTCGTCGCGGGTCACCGAGGTGACCACCACGTAGCGCAGCTTCAGTTGCCGGGCGGCCTGCGCCACCCGCTGCGGTTCACGCGGATCGGGCGGCCCCTGGGGACCGCTTTGCACCGAGCAGAAGCGGCAGTCCCGGGTACAGCGCGAGCCCAGGATCAGGAATGTGGCCGTGCGGTTCGAGAAACACTCGAACTGGTTGGGGCACCTGGCCTCCTGGCAAACCGTGTGCAGCTGTCCGTTGCGGATCAGCGCCCGTACGGTCTCGTATTCCGGTCCCGAGGGCAGCCGCCGCCGCAGCCAGGGGGGTTTGCCGGTGCGAATAGGGTGTTCGGTCGTGTGTGTCATGGACTCGCCTGCGGGTATGCGTTGTGTTTTGCGTTCTACAGATGGTCGTGCCGGTCTTGCAGCCGCTCCTCGAGTTCCCGGATGCCGGTGGGCGCTAGTTCCATCCGCAGCACCTGCCGGAGGTGGACGGAGACCGCATCGAAGGCTGCCTCCAGGCAAACCGGCGCCCCCAGTTCCCTTTCCAGGGACGTCGCGCCGACCCCCCTGAGCCCACAGGGGTTGATCCAGCCGAAGGGCGCAAGGTCGGTGTTGACGTTGAAGGCGAAGCCGTGGAAGGAGATTCCCCGGCGGATGGAAATGCCGATGCTGCCCAGCTTGCAGTTCTCCACCCAGACACCCCGGTTGCGCGGGTCGCGTGCGGCGGCTACTCCGAAGTCGGCCGCCGTTCGGATCATAATCTCCTCCAGTGCCGTGACGTAATCGGTTACTGAAAGCGGCGAACCCCGCAGAGTGATGATGGGGTAGCCCACGATCTGGCCCGGACCGTGGTAGGTAATGTCCCCGCCGCGCTCGACGTGCACCACGGCGATGCCGCGCTGGTCCAGGAAGTCTCTGGAGACCCCCAGGTTGTCCCGCCCTCCCCGCCGTCCCAGGGTGAAAACGGCGGGATGTTCCAGCAGCAGCAGCACGTCACGGTCCAGTTGCCCATGCCAGCGGGCGTCCACGATGCGCCGCTGCAGCGCCAGGGCGCGCCGGTATTCCAGGCACCCCGGCGTGACGAACAGACACTGCCGGGGAGGTTTGGCAACCGCGGCCACGGCGGACTATCCTGTCAGGCGGGGCTTGCGGGCCGCCAGGGTCTCGTCCAGGCGTCGCACCTTGGTGATCTGCGGTGCCTCGTGCAGCAGTTTCGGGTTCTCGCGCGCCTCGGCGGCGATGGCCTTCATGGTTTCGATGAAAGCATCAATATCCTGCTTGCACTCGGTCTCGGTGGGTTCGACCATGATGGCGCCGTGCACCACCAGCGGGAAGTACACCGTGGGCGGATGGAAGCCGTATTCCATGAGTCGCTTGGCGATATCCAGGGTGGTCACCCTGTAGGCTTCCTGGTTCTTGTCGTTGAACACGCACTCGTGCATGCAGGGACGGTCGTAGGGCAGGTGGAAATCCCCCTTGAGCTTTTCCTTGATGTAATTGGCGTTGAGAACCGCTAATTGGGTGGCCTTTTTCAGGCCGGCGGCGCCCATGCTCAGGATGTAGCTGTAGGCGCGGATCAGGATGCCGAAATTGCCGTAGAAGGCGTGCAGCTTTCCCACCGACTGGGGAAAGTCCTCGGACAGTTCGTAGCCCTTTTGGGTCTTGACTACCCGCGGCACGGGCAGGAAGGGCGCCAGTTCGGAAGTGACGCACACCGGTCCGCTGCCCGGTCCGCCGCCGCCGTGGGGAGTGGAAAAAGTCTTGTGCAGGTTCAGGTGCATCACGTCCACCCCCAGCTGGGACACGTCCACGATGCCCATGATAGCATTCATGTTGGCGCCGTCGCCGTACACCAGCCCGCCCTTGTCGTGAACGATGCGGGCCACCTCGTGGATGTTCTCCTCGAAGAGCCCCAGGGTGTTGGGGTTGGTGATCATGATGCCGGCCGTGTCCTCGTCCATCAGGCCGGCCACAGTTTCAGGCGAGAGCACGCCGCGCTCGTTGGAGGCTACCGCCACGGCCTTGAAACCGCACAGGGCCGCGCTGGCCGGGTTGGTGCCATGGGCCGTGTCCGGGATGAGGATCTTGTGGCGGGCCTTGCCCTTGCTCTTGTGGTAGGCCGCGAAGATCAGCATGCCGGTCAATTCCCCCTGGGAACCGGCGGCGGGCTGCACGGTTACGGCCGGAAGACCCGTAATGGCGGCCAGGAACTCCTGCAGATCGTACATCAGCTGCAGTGTCCCCTGGCACAGTTCCGCCGGCAGCAGGGGGTGGGCGCCGGTGAAGCCCGGCAGGGTCGCCTGGCGCTCGTTGGTTTTGGGGTTGTACTTCATGGTGCAGGAGCCCAGGGGGTACATACCGCTGTCCACGCCGAAGTTCCACTGCGACAGGCGCGTGAAGTGGCGCACCACGTCCACCTCGGACAGGTCCGGGAAGTCCGGCCCGTCTCCGGCCAGGGCTTCGTCCAGGGGGCTTTCGGGGACGTCCCGGGGCGGCATGGAAAAGCCGTTGCGCCCTGCGGCGCCCTTTTCCCACAGCAAAGGCTCATTGAATACCAGTCCATGGGTGCCGACGGTCTCTTTCATGATGTCACCTCCTTGACCAGCAGATCCATGTCCTCACGGCTGCAGGTTTCCGTGGCGCACAGCAGGTAGTAGTCCGCCATGTCATCGTAGTAGGGAGCCAGGGGCAGGCCCGCTACGATTTTTTTCTTGAGCAGCTTTTTCCAGGTGGCGTCGAAGCCCTTGGGGAACCCGGCCACGAACTCGTTGAAAGTCGGGGCGCCGAAGGGAATCCGGACGCCTGCCCGGGCCAGGGCGCCCTTGAGGTACTCGGCCTTGTCGCGGTTGAGGCGTGCCAGCTGACGGATACCGCTGCCGCCCAGGGTCGACAGGTACATGATGGCGTTGGTGGCGCACAGGCCCTGGTTGGAGCAGATGTTGGAGGTGGCCCGTTCGCGGCGGATGTGCTGCTCGCGGGTGGAAAGCGTCAACACGAATCCCCTGCGGCCCTCCCTGTCCACCGTCTGGCCCACCAGGCGGCCGGGCATGTTGCGTACGAATTTGCTGCGCGTGGCGAAGATCCCCAGGCCGGGGCCGCCGAAAGAGCGGGGGATGCCGAAGCTCTGGCCCTCGCCACAGGCGATGTCGGCACCCTGGCTGCCCGGGCTTTTGAGCAGGCCGAAGGCCAGCGGCTCGGAAAAGCAGGCGATCATCATGGTCTTCTTGTCGGCGTGCACCGTGTCCGAGACGGCCTGCAGGTCTTCGATGCAGCCCAGGAAGTTGGGCGACTGCACGGCCACGCCGGCCAGTTCGTCCAGCCCGGCAAGGGCCGAGAAGTCCGTGCGCCCCTCGGCGGTGTACGGCAGCTCTACGATTTCGTACCCCGTGGGTTCCAGATAGGTCCGCACAACGCGGCGGTAGAGGGGGTTGATGAGCGACGAGACGGCCACTTTTTTGCGCCGCGTGACGCGGATGGCCATCAATAGCGCCTCGGCCAGGCCCGAGGCGCCATCGTACATGGAGGCGTTGGCCACGTCCAGGCCCAGCAGGCGGGTGACGAACGTCTGATATTCGAAAATCGCCTGCAGGGTGCCCTGGCTGATCTCCGGCTGGTAGGGCGTGTAGGCCGTCATCAACTCGCTGCGGCTGAGCAGGTAGGAGGTGGCCGACGGGATGAAGTGGTCGTAGCTGCCGGCCCCCATGAAAATGCGGTACTGGGGGGCGGCGGCCGTGCGGGCGGCCAGATCGTCCATGTGGGCGTTGAGCTCCCACTCGGTCATGGGTTCGGGCAGCGGCATGTCCCCGTCGCGCCGGCAATCCCCGGGAATGGTCGAGAACAGCCCCTCCAGGTCGGCGACACCCACCTCCTGCAGCATGGCCTGAATCTCTTCTTCAGTGTGTGGCAGGTATCTCATTCTTGCAGTCCTTTCAGCATTTCCAGGTAAGTGTCCCTGTCCATCAGGGCTTCGTACTGGGCCGGGTCGGACGGTTTGACCTTGATGAGCCAGCCGTCGGTGTAGGGCGCGCTGTTGACCAGTTCGGGGTGCTCCTCGAGGTTTTCGTTGACGGCCAAAATCTCGCCGCCGATGGGCATGTACAGCTCGGAGACCGCCTTTACGGATTCCACGGTGCCGAATTCGTCTTTCTGGGCGAACGTGTCGCCCTCGGCCGGCAGCTCGACGAACACGATGTCCCCCAGCTGGTCCTGGGCATAGTCGGAAATACCTACCACGGCCGTGTCACCCTCCATCCGGACCCATTCGTGATCTTCGGCGTAACGGACGTCTTCGGCAAACTGCAGTTCGCTGATCTCTTTCATGATTTTTTCCTCCTGTGGCTGATATGTGTCTGCCGGCGCTGCGACGCACAGCCGGCGGTAACGGTTGGGATCGGTTGGAACGGTTCAATGGATATAGGGCACCTTCAGGTTGTAGCTTTTGTAGATCACGAAAGTCTCCAGCGAGCGGACATCGTCTATCTTGGAAACCTCCTGGGCGTAAAATTCCTGCAGCCCGTAGTCGCGGGTGAAGAGCACCAGCAGCATGAGGTCGTAACGCCCGGTGACGACGCTCACCGAGACCACGCCCCGCAGCCTCTGGAACTCCTCGCCTTTCTTGAACAGGTCCGTGGTGCGCAGCTTGACGCCGATGATCACCGGCCGCAGGCGCGGGACCTGCTCGGGATCCACCAGGCCGGTGATCTGTAGCACCCCCTCGTTGATCATTTTCTTGACCCGTGTGCGGATGGTGTTTTCGGAGAGCGACAGGTCCTCCGCTATTTTCTTGAAGGACTTGCGCCCGTTGCGCAGATGGCGGATGATGGCGATGGTGTTTTCGTCGATTTTCATGGCGGAAGTCGTCTTTTCCACGATGGCGGCCGCTGGTGAAACCCCGTGAAATCCGGTGTGGCGGACCGCTCGGCCGCAAAGCGTTGGTTTTTTAAAGTCCTCAAAAAGATAAGCCGGATTAAATGATATTGTCAACAATAGAATGGAAATTTGTCAGATTCGTCAAGAACCGTCATTTTTTGGGGCGAAGGCTTTTCCCGCCCGGGGCTTTGCAAAAGGGCCTCTGCCCGTCGCCGTCAGCCGTGCAGCGAACGCCCGAGAGCCTTGAAGGATGTCTCCATCATGATCTCCGCCAGGGTGGGGTGCGCGTGGATGGTGGCGGCGATGTCGCGCACCCCGCCGCCCATCTGCATGACCACCGCCGCCTCGGCGATGAGATCCGTGGCGTGGGGCCCCACGATGTGCACCCCCAGGATGCGGCCGCTGCCCTTTTCGGACACGATCTTGGCCTCGCCGGCGATTTCCCCGATGGCCTGGGCTTTGCCCAGGGTGCGGAACAGCACGCTGTCGGCGCGCACGTCATGGCCGGCCTTGACGGCCTCGGCTTCGGACAGCCCCACGTTGGCCACCTCGGGAGTGGTAAAGATGGCGCCCGGCACCACGCTGTAGTCCATGAGGCGCTCGCCCCCCATGGCGTTCTCGGCCGCCACCATACCCTCGGTGGAGGCCACATGGGCCAGCATGACCTTGGCCGGCCCCAGCAGGTCGCCGATGGCGTACACGTCGGGCACTGCCGTCCGCATCCGTTCGTCAGCCGCCAGCCAGCCCCGCTCGTCGGGCTGGAGGCCCAGGTTTTCCAGGCCGATGCCGGCGCTGTTGGGCTTGCGCCCAACGCATACCAGCATGCAGGCCGCCTCCACGGTTGCCGGTTTCTGGTCCCTGGGGGAGGGGTTCTCCAGGAAAGGCGAGGCGCCGATGGTGATGCGCAGGTGGTCGCCGGCGTCCTCGGCGCGCTCCACCGTGCGGTTGACCACGAACTTGATCTTGCGCTTTTTCATCTCGCGCTGCAGGACCTTGGAGCAGTTCTCGTCCACCGAGGGCAGGGGCAGCAGCCGCGACAGGGCCTCCACCACGGTCACCCGGCAGCCCAGAGCGGAGAGGATGAAGGCGAACTCGCAGCCGATGACGCCGCCGCCCACAATGACCATGGAAGGCGGCACGCTTTCCAGTTCCAGGGCGTCATCGCTGGAGATGATCTTCGTGCCGTCAAAGGGGAAAGCGGGAATTTCGAAAGGCACGGTCCCGGTGGCCAGAATCAGGCGGTCCCAGGGGACCTCCACTTCGCCGTCCGGCTGGCGGGCGACCGCCAGCCCGGGTTCACGGATGACCCCGCTACCCTTCAGCAGCCGGACATGATGATGTTTGAGGAGGTTTTCGATTCCCCTGATCTGGCTTTTGATGATGGCGTTCTTGCGCGCCATCAGGCGCTGCATGTCGGGGTGTACGCCGCCCTCTACGGTGACCCCGAACTCGGCGGCGCGGTGGAATTTCTCCAGCAGCTCGGCCGTTGTGATCAGGGTCTTGGATGGGATGCAGCCGCGGTTGAGGCAGGTGCCGCCAACGTTGTCGGCCTCGATCAGGGTGACCTCAGCGCCCAGCTGGGCGGCCCGCACGGCGGCAACGTACCCGCCGGGGCCGCCTCCAAGTACGGTGATTCTGGTGGTTGTCATGTCTGGCGCCTCCTTTGGGCTTTCGGTGTTGATGGTGTTAGCGCAAGTCCGGATCGGCCGCCGGTGCGGGCCCCTTCCGGTGGCGCGCGGTGTTTTGCCCGATCCGGGGAACCCGTGGGCATGGGATTCCGGCCCCCCGGTGCCGATTTCAAAAGAGCCTGACGCCCGTTCGAAATCGACTTTTCATGGTGATGTCAATTCAGGCGAGGGGGATTCACGAAAGTCGCGGTCGGCATTTTCCACAAAAACAAACACAGGTACATATACCGCAACAAATTGATGTTTTCAATAAAAATCCAAAAAACTTTTGACAATATCCTAAATTAGTTTTATCTGATTTTACATAAATATTACAATCAGCGCGTTGGCCTTTTCAGGGAATTCAAGGAGGACGTCATGCAGCAAAAGATAAAAAACACCCCTCTTCACGACTGGCATACAGCCCGGGGAGCCAACATGGCCGATTTCGGAGGCTACGACATGCCCCTGTGGTACTCGTCGGCCAAGAACGAACATCTCTCCGTACTGACCGGTGCGGGGCTTTTCGATACCAGCCACATGGCGGTGCTGCTGGTGCAGGGCGGCGGTGCCCGCGAGTTGCTGCAGCTGTGCTTCACCAACGACCTGGAGGCTTGCGTGGGCAGGTCCAAGAAGCCCCTCTATGCGGGACGTTGCGTCTACGGCGCCTACCTCGACGACGACGGCTGCGTGATCGACGATTCCATCATCTACATGCTGCGCGACGGTTACTACATGGCGGTGGTCAACGCCGGCATGGGTGCCGACGTGGCCCGCCACCTGGAATCGCGCAGGGGCGGACGGGAGGCCAGGATCACGGATCTCACCGACCGGCTGGGCAAGATCGACGTGCAGGGCCCTCTGGCCGGCAAGATCATGGCCCGCGTGCTGGCCGATCCCCAGGCGGTCTTCGAGAACCTTTTCTACTTTTCCTTCAAGGGTTTCTTCGATCCGGACTCCGATCTGTCCGCGGCTGTCAGGCTGAAAGACGGCACCCCGGTGCTGTTCTCGCGTACGGGCTACACCGGCGAGTTCGGCTTTGAGATCTATATGCAGGCCGATCGCACAACGGCCGTGTGGGAGCAGATACTATCGGCCGCCGCCGGCGACCTGACGCTGACCCCCTGCGGCCTGGCGGCCCGCGATTCCCTGCGCGGCGGGGCCGTGTTGCCCCTGTCCCATCAGGACATCGGCCACTGGCCGTTCATCAATCATCCCTGGGAATTCGCGCTGCCTTTCAACGAGGACCGCTCCGGTTTCACCAAGAACTTCGTGGGCGCCGAGGCGCTGCTGAAGGTCCAGTCGCCGGAGTACACATACCCCTTCGTGGGCGACGATTTGCGCAAGGTGTCCACCGGCGACCCGGCGGTGGTGACGGATGCCGACGGAAACGAGATCGGCCGGGTGCTGACCTGCGTGACCGACATGGGCATCGGGCGCCACGAGGGGCGCATTTACAGCATCGCCAGCCCGGACAAACCGGAAGGCTTCAGACCCAGAGGGCTAAGCTGCGGTTTCATCAAGGTCAAAACGCAGCTCGATTACGGCCAGACGGTGGCGCTGCGTGACAGCCGGCGCAAGCTCAAGGCGACGGTGACACAGGACATCCGCCCGGACCGCACGGCGCGGCGCCCCATTTCCGAGATGGTTTAAGCGCCGCCGTGCAGGCGCAGAAACGGGGGCGGCCCCCGCACGGCTTAGCCGCGGCGGGCCGCCCTTTTTTTGTGCCTTGAAAAAAGCGGCCGTTTGGCTTATTTTGCAGAAGTGAATTTTCTTCATTAAGCGGATTGGATTTTTCGTCAACCGGGAACCAGGAGGAGGAAGCATGAAAAGACGTGTCGGAAGCACTTCCATGTGGGGCATGATCTGCCTGTCTCTGGCGGTGGCGCTGCTGGCCGCCGGCTGCAGCGGCGGCAGCACGCTGACGCCCAAGAACGCCCCCCCCAAGTTCGCGTGCGTGAGCGGGGAGGGGCAGCTGACCAAGGACATCGCCCCCCAGGCCGAACTGGTGGATTTCACCTGCGCCTTTAAGAAGTGGAAAGGCGCCGAAACCCTGCATTTTTCCGTGACGATCAAAAACGTCAGCAACGAGCCCCAGCGTTACCGGGTCAACATTTTCATGGACAACGGCAAGGCCGTAGGCGGCCTGATTCCCCGCAAGACCAAGAAGGGCCTGGTGCAGCCCGGGCAGACGGCCTCATTCGTATACCCGGTCAAGGACATGGCTACGCAGCCCAAGGCCGTCATCCTGAAGATCTCCACCGTCGGGAAATAGGACCGGCGGAGCCGTCCTGCCGCGTCGGACCCGGCGCCCCGGCGCCGCCGGCCGGTACGGGAACCCAAAACCACCCCAGAAAGCTTCAGCGGAGGACATTTTATGAGAATCAAGAACGCGTTTATCGTTTTTTTCCTGTGTGCAGTTATGGCCGTGGCCGCGCCGGTGGCGGCCAAGACGACCTTTATCAGCATCGGCACCGGCGGCACCGGGGGAATCTACTATCCCTACGGCGGCGGTGTGGCCGAGATCTGGTCCAAATACGTGCCCGGCGTCAAGGCCGTGGCCGAGGTGACCGGCGCCAGTGTGGAAAACGTCAAACTGGCCCACAAGGGTGAGACCGTGATCGGCGAGGTCATGGGCGACGTGGCTGCCGCCGGCTACACGGGCGCAGGCAAGTTCAAGGGCAAGAAGCACAACATCCTGTCCATGGCCATCATGTACCCCAACCTGCTGCAGGTGGTCACGCTGAAGAAGAGCGGCATCACCAACATTGAGCAGGTCAAGGGCCGCCACATCAGCACCGGCAGCCCGGGCAGCGGCACCAACTTCATGGCCGAGGCGGTTTTCAAGGCTCTGGGCATCCCGCTGGACTCCTACAAGGACAGCCGCCTGTCCTTCACCGAGAGCGCCAACGCCCTGCGCGACGGCACCATCGACGTGGGCATCTGGTCCGTGGGCCCCGGCACCAGCTCCATTCTGGACCTGGCCACTACCCACGACATCCGTATTATCGGCTTCACCCCCGAACAGACCCGGAAGATCCTGGCGGCCAACAAGAACTACTCCGCGGTGGACCTGGCCGCCGGCGTTTACCGCGGCGTGGACAAGCCGGTGCCCACGATCGGTGTCTGGAACGTCATGATCTGCCAGAAATCGCTGGATACCGACCTGGTCTACAAGCTGGTGAAGGCGCTCTACGAGCATACCGACTACCTGAAGAAGATCCACCCGTCGGCCGCCTATACCACGCCGGAAAACGCGGTGAAGTACTCCCCCATCCCACTGCATCCCGGCACCATCAAGTACCTGAAGGAAAAGGGCATCAAGGTACCGGCCCGACTGGTTCCGGCCTCCTAGCGGTCCATGCCGAAAGGACGCTTGAAGGCATGCTGGTGGGCGGCCGCCGCCGGCCTGGCACTGCTGGGGCTGGCGGCCGCCGCCCTGCTGCCCGGCGGACTCGAACTGCGCGTGACCCCGGTCAAGGGCGGCCCGCCGCTGCTGGTGCTGCCCCTGGCGCCGGGGGAACGCTTTACCATCCACTACTTTCACTCGGTGGAGAATGCCCCCATCTGGGAGATCCACTCGGTGGATTCCCGGGGGCGCATCTACATCGAGGAGGAGCGTTACCTGAAGTTCGGGGCCGGCATGGGGCGCATGCCCGGCGTGGGCCGTATGGTGATGCGCGGCCCGTACGAAGCCATCGTAGACATGCACATGCCCACCGGTGATTTCATCCTGCGCATCGGCAGCCCCGGGGTGGACCACACGGTCATCTGGCGGGGGATACGCACCAACCTGTCGGCCCTGGCGCCCCACGTGGCGGTGCGCTTTCACGCCCGGCCGGTGAGCCTGCTCCACCGGTGTCGGCGGCGGGTCTTCCCCAGCCCCGCCACGCCGCAGGCCCTTTCGAAGAACAGGCGCAACGGTAAATCCTGATTTTTTTCTTTCCGCGATCGTTGCTCGCGCCAGTTGCAGAGGAGTCCCCATGTCTGAGGTTGCACCTGCCGGGGCCGGTGAAAACAGCGCCCCGGCTCCCGAACCCATTGCGGAACAGTCCACCTCCCTCGAGAAGGCGACGGCCAGGGTCATCATGGTGCTGGCGGTCAGCCTGAGCCTCTACCAGCTGTACACGGCCGGCGTCACGGCACTGACGGCGCTGGTGCAGCGCTCCATCCATCTGGGCGCCATCCTGAGCCTGACTTTCCTGCTGAAGCCGGCTTTTAAGAAGGTCTCCAAGGCGCGCCTGAACTTCTGGGTCCTGCTGGACTGGTGCCTGGTGGCGGCCGCGGTCTACTGCACCGCTTACATCTGCTTTAACCTGACGGCCATATTCGACCGCCAGGGCGACTGGCTGACCAGCGACCGGGTGGTCAGCATCATCGGTACGCTGCTGGTGCTGGAGGCCTGCCGGCGGGTGATCGGACTGATCATGACCGGCATCTGCGTGGTCGCCATGCTCTACGCCTACTTCGGTCCCTACATGCCGGAGCTGATCATCCACAAAGGCTACAGTGTCGAGCGCATCGCCACCACCCTGTGGCTGACCACGGAGGGTATTTTCGGCCTGCCCATCGGTGTGGCGGCCACCTTCGTGTTCGTCTTCGTGCTTTTCGGCGCCTTCCTGGAGACCACCGGCGGCGGGGCCTTTTTCATCGACCTGGCCTATGCCCTCACGGGCCGCTTCTCGGGCGGACCGGCCAAGACCGCGGTGGTGGCCTCGGGGTTCATGGGTTCGGTGTCCGGTTCGGCCGTGGGCAACGTGGTAGCCACGGGCTCCTTTACCATTCCGATGATGAAAAAGGTGGGCTACCGGCCCCACGTGGCCGGGGCCATCGAGGCGGCGGCCTCCACCGGCGGGCAGCTGATGCCGCCCATCATGGGCGCCGGCGCGTTCCTGATGGCCGAGTTCACCAACACCAGCTACCTGACCATCATCAAGGTGGCCCTGGTGCCGGCCATCATGTACTACCTCACGGTGCTTCTGTTTGTGCACTTCGAGGCCAAAAAATTCGGCCTGGAGGGCCAGCCCCGGGAGAACCTTCCCAGGATCCTGCAGGTAGTCAAGGACGGCATCCACTTCATTATTCCGGTGGGCATCCTGGTCTACGTGCTGATGGCCAACTACTCGCCCATGATGGCCGGTTTCGTGGCCGTGGTCAGCACCGTGGCCGCCAGCGTGCTGGCCAATGCCGTGCGCTGGCAGGTGGCCAATGCCCACCTGGCCGCCGGAGACGCCGGCCGCCGCAGTGCGACCGATTTCCTAAAACAGGAACTGCGTTCGACCCTCAAGGCGCTGGAAAACGGGGCCGTCAGTGCCATCATGGTGTCGGTGGCCTGTGCCGCGGCCGGCATTATCGTGGGCATGGTGACGCTCACCGGCATGGGGCTCAAGTTTTCCAGCCTGGTGCTGGATCTGAGCCTGGGCATCAAGGCGCTGGCCATCCTCCTGATCGGCGCCGCCTCACTGGTGCTGGGCATGGGCCTGCCGGTGACGGCCAGCTACATCGTGTTGGCTACCCTGGCCGGCCCGGCCCTGCTGGACATGGGGGTGCCGCTATTGGTCTCCCACATGATCGTCTTCTGGTACTCCCAGGACGCCAATGTGACCCCGCCCGTGAGCCTGGCCAGTTTCGCCGGTGCCGGCGTGGCCGGGGCCAACCCCATGCGCACGGCCTTCACCTCCTGGAAGCTGGCCAAGGGGCTCTACATTATCCCGCTGGTCATGGCCTATCGCCCGTTGCTGGGCATGGGCAAGGAATACGAACTGCTGCACGTCCCCGTGATCTTCACCATGGTGACCACCTTCCTCGGGCTGACGGCCTTTGCCGCCGCCCTGGAGCGCTTCTTCTTCCGGCGCGCCACCTGGCTGGAGACCATCCTCTTCTGGCTGGCCGCCGCGGGGCTGCTGTGGCCCGACACCTGGGCGGACATTGCCGGTTTGGGCCTCTTTGTGCTGGCCATCGGCCTTCAGAAGCTGCGAAAGCCTTCCGGAACGTAGGCATCATCCCGTGGAAAAAGTGGGGCCCCGCGACGGCTTTCTTGACAGTCGCGGGGCCCCGTCATTTTCGAAAAGCCCGGGGGGGCTCCCCCGGGCCGTTTGTTTTTTCCGGATTTTTTCCGGCCGATCAGGGTTATTCCGGCTCGCCGATGGTGGCAGGCTTGATGTCCTCGGGGGGGGATCTGCAGAAGGGGGGCATGGCAGCTGCACCGGCGCCGGCGGCCGTCAGGGTCACCGTCAGGCCGGCAATAAAATTCCTGCGGCTCAGGGGGGCGTGCAATTTGGGGTCTTTGGCCATCGCGGAATTCCTCTGAAACACGGTTGAATCACAGCCGGGCGCAGGCAACGTGCGTTCACTTTCCAGTGGCGTAGGCCGGGCGCCGGATCAACTTGGCCGGCCACACCGGCGGTGGAGCGAAATCCCTGAACCTGAACTTCGGCGAGTGCGGGTCGTGGCACAGGTAGCAGTTCCCCACCATGACCTTGTTTTTCAGTTCTTTTCCGCGGGCGGTTTCAGGCGTGTACCAGGCGGGGTCGAGGGGGGCGGGTTTGGAGGGGC
>JAMOVG010000378.1 GCA_027061725.1 Desulfobacteraceae bacterium | reverse complement strand
TGGCCATACTGATCGTCATGGCCGCGGTCACAGAGACCGCGGCCATGGATGCCCTGTGGGGGCGGGTGGTATCCATCGACCGCCGCAACCACGAGATGGTGGTGACGGCCAGACCCATGACCGATGCTTCCGCACAGGTCGGCCACGACGGTGAACCTCCGAAAGAAAGGACGTTGACCGTCAAGTTTGGCGACACGCAACTACCCCCCTGCGTGGCCGAGGGCACCGTGGTCCGTCTGTGGGGCGCGTTCAGCCGCGGGGAACCCGGTGTCTTTATCGCAGCGTTCGTCCGCGGCGCCGGGCGGCGTTCCTGGGGCTATGACCCCACCGGTGTGCGCCAGCGCATCGGGCGGGGCCGCGGCGCCGGACCGGGGCCGCCCGGCGGGCGGCATGGAGAGCGCTCATGCAGCGTGCCTCAGAAACCGTGACAGCAGCGGGCGACCAGCGGCCTTCCGGACAGACCGGCACCCCCAGGCCCCGCTGGCTGGTCAACCTGCTGGCGGTCGGGATTCTGATCCTGCTCACACTGGCCTATTTTTTCTGGCAGGTGCGCCACGCTCAGGACGCCTTCAGCCAGAACGTACGCCGGCACGCCGGTATGCTGGCCGGGGTGATCCGGCTCAATGCGCGCAGCACCCTGCTGGCCCGCAAGGCCATCGAGGAGACCATCGAAATCTTTCTGAGCGACACGGCGCGCTTCATCGATTACCTGGACACCGTAAAACCGTTTACCGGCGATGAGCTGCAGGCCTATCGCCTGGAGACCGGACTGGCCGGGATTCGAATCGTGAGACCCGGCGGGAAATTCACCGAGGCGCCGGCGGGGTGGCTTCCGCAGGGGGCCTCGCTGGAGGTCGGCCGGCGGCGGCTGCGGCACATAGAATCCCGGGCGCTTTACTACCTCGTTCAGCCCCGAACAGCGTCACCGGGGGTGGTGGTGGTCGGCTACGCCGCCCGTCGGATCGAACAGCTGCGCGCGGAGACCGGGCTGCCGCGGCTGCTCGCAGAACTGTCGCGGCTGCCCGGCATCCGCTATGTGGGCGTGGAAGCGGCCCCCGCCGGCAGGTCTTCCGATCAGGACGTATTCGACGTGGACCTCGTCGAGCGCGACGGCGAGCGCTATGCCCAGGCACGGCTGCGCATGGACGACGGACGGGTGCTGGTGATCCGCGGCGAAGCTGTTCACTTTTTCAAGCGCCGCCGGCAGCTCTGGATGGAATTTTTCGTTTTCAGTGCGCTGATCGCGCTGTCCGGGGCCCTGGTGTCCTGGATTCTCTACCGCTACCAGGGTGCCTATCTTGAAAGGGTGCGGCGACTGGAAAACCGCCTGGCCCGTGAACGCGAGGACGCCGCGCTGGGTCGTGCGTCGGCCACCATCGCCCACGAGATCCGCAATCCGCTCAATGCGGTCAGCATGGGGCTGCAGCGACTGCAGATGGAGGCGCACGAGCTGTCGCCGGACCACCGCGGACTGATCGACAACCTGCTGCAGGCTGTGTCGCGCACCGACGGCATTGTGCGCGACCTGAAACGCTACGCCCAGCCGCTGCAGCCACAGCGCGGGGAGGTCCGGCCGGCCGAGCTGGTCAAGGACATCGTCGCACCCTACGGGCAAACCTGCCGCAAAGCCGGCATCCGGCTCGATTTCCGGTCCGATTTCGAGGGAAATGCGGCACTCGACGCCCAGCTGGTGTCCCAGGCGGTGGAAAACCTGGTGAAAAATGCAGTGGAAGCCCAGCCCGACGACGGTTTTATTGACATCCGGCTGTACCGGGAAAGGGGCGAGGTCGTCATCGGCGTGGAAAACGGCGGGTTCACCCTCGCACCCGAGCGCCTGGAGCGTCTGCTGGAGCCCTACTTCACCACCAAGGTAAACGGGTCCGGCCTGGGGCTGGCCATGGTGACACGCATCGCGCGCGCCCACGGCGGACGGGTGATCATCCGGTCGCCCCGGGAAGGGGTGCTGCGTGTCGAGGTGCGTCTGCCGGCCGGCGCAAACAGCGGGCGATTGCAGACCACAGGGGGTGTTCACCACGGGGGCAAGCCATGAAGATACTGGTCGTCGACGACGAAGACCTGCAGCGGGATCTGCTGCGGGGTTTTCTGGAAAACAGCGGCTACCGGGTGACCACGGCTGCCAGCGGCCGTGAGGCGCTGAAAGTCTTCGAACGCCAGCCCTTCGGCCTGGTGCTGCTCGATCACCGCATGCCGGATCTGACCGGAGACGAAGTGCTGGCCCGCATGAAGGCCGTCAACCCGCTGGTGCGCAGCATCATGATTACGGCCTACGGCTCGGTGGACACCGCCGTGCGCGTGATGAAGATGGGCGCCGACGATTTCCTGGAAAAGCCCGTCGACCTCAGGGCCCTGCTGGAAAAGATCCGCGGGATCGAACAGGCGCTGGCCGTCGAAGAAGAGGCCGCCGACGTGGCCGAGGTCATGGATGCCGGCCGCCTGCCGGTCCGGGTGGTGGGCGGCAGTGCGGCTCTGAAAGAGGTTCTTTCGCTGGTGCAGCGTGTGGCGCCCACCGAGTGGAGCACCCTTATCCGGGGCGAAACCGGGACCGGAAAAGAGCTCATTGCGCGGCTGATCCACTTGATGAGCCCCCGCGCCCAGGGGCCTTTCATTGAGGTCAATTGCGCCGCCATACCGGAGAACCTGTTCGAGTCCGAACTGTTCGGCCACGAAAAGGGAGCCTTCACCGGGGCGGTGGCCAGGCGGCGAGGACGCTTCGAGATGGCCCGCGGCGGCAGCCTGTTTCTGGACGAGATCGGGGAGTTGCCCCAGACCCTGCAGGCCAAGTTGCTGCGCACGCTGCAGGAAAAGGAGATCACCCCCGTGGGCGGAGAGAAGAGCGTCGCGGTGGATGTGCGTGTGCTGGCGGCCACCAACCGCGACCTGAAAAAGATGGTCGACGCAGGGACTTTCCGGGAGGACCTGTACTACCGCATCAAGGTGCTGGAGATCGAAATCCCCCCCCTGCGAAGCCGCCGGGAAGACATTCCCGAACTGGTGGAATACTTCCTCTCGCGCTACGGCGGAGAGCACAAGACCTTCGACGCCGAGGCCATGGACGTTTTGGTTCGCTACGCTTTTCCCGGCAACGTGCGCGAGCTGGAGCACATCGTGCAGCGCACGGTGACCCTTTGCCGCACCCGCGTGATCCGGGCCTCGGACCTGCCGCCCGAGGTGCGCTTCTACCAGGGGGACGGCGACGGCAGCCTCAACGAGCGGCTGGAGGCGGTAGAGCGCGAAATGCTCATTGACGCGCTGGAGAAGAGCGGCTGGGTTCAGACGAGGGCGGCGCGTCTGCTGGGCATCAGCGAGCGCGTGCTGCGCTACAAGATGAAAAAGCACGGCCTCAAGGAGCCGGGCGGCTCACAACGCTGAGCGGCGACCCCCGGGGAAAAAAGACGGTCAGTGGCACGACATCTGCAGCCGTTGCAGGGAGCGGCGCGCCGTTTCCCGCACTTCCGATGGGTAGGGGCGTATGCGGGTCAGTTTGCTGCCCCGCGCGATTTCCGAAAGGATGGGAATGGCCAGCGGGGATCCGATTCTGGCCAGCGCGCTGCAGGCCTTCTTCTGCAGCAGAATTTTTTCTTCGCTGTTGACCAGCGCTTTCTTCTCCAGCAACCTGACCAGCGCCGGCACCGCTTCGCGCTGACGAAGTTCGCCCAGCATGGTGACGATGTGGACCTTCATACGGTCTTGCTCATGTTCCAGCCGCTGAAGGAGCAGTTCACCGCGCCGGTCCCCACCGATCTGGTAGATACTGTTTAAGGCCTGCCAGCGAACGCGGAACTCCGGATGATCCAGCAGGGGCGCCAGCAGCTCGACGTCCTGCTCGTCCCCGATTTCTCCCAACAGGCGCACCAGGTTGCGCGCGAAATACCAGGGAATGTCCGGTTGCAGGGCACGGCGTACGGCCGGGGCCGCCGGAGCGCCGATGGCCACGACCAGTTTAAGAATTCGTACCCGCGCCTTGGCGTCCTGGCTGTTGCGCAGGATGTCCAGTGCCTCCGGAACACAAGCCGGGCCCAGGCAGGCCAGGATGCGGGCGGCCGGGCCCCGGCCGCCCTCGGCATTGGTCTCCATTTCCGTCAGCAAACGCCGGCGGACCTTATCGTCAACGGCCTGCGCCAGCGCATCACGGGCCCGGGCGCGCAGCGCCGGCGTTGCACGGGGGTTGTCTGCGGCCGAGGCAAGCGCCAGCATCGAGCCCGTTGCGCGGGCAACGTCCCCGTGCGCCTCCCGGTCACGGATGTCTTCGGTCAGCCGGCGGCACAGCCTTTCAAAGGCCGGCGAGAGTTCCGCCTGGTGCCGAAACCACTTTTGCAGCCGTTCTTCCACTGCTGCCGTCAGCGGGGGGTCCCCATTCGGGACTTGCGTGATCGCGTGCAGGCCGTCGGCCACCGCAGGCTGCATTTCCCCGGGCGCCTGGTCCAGGCCCTGGAGAAGGCTCTCCACGATGCGGGCGGCAGCGCCTTTCTTGCCTTTTTTCTGCAGAACATGCACCAGGCGACCCATTTTTCCGCACGTCTGTGCGTCGTCCAGCGGGGAGTAATCACCCGCCAGGATCCGGGAAAGGCCGTCCTTGAAGCCTTCCGTAAAACGGGTCGTCTCCTCTTCGGGTGGCGCCCCCTTCGCTTTTTCCGGCGGGCGGCGGTTTCTGGCCGAATGCTTCAGCAGTTTGAGGGCGGCGCCGACAGCGGCCTTTTGGAGAGCGGAATCGCTGCCCGGCATTTCCGCTGACGAGATGGATTCCAGACGGGCGGTAAGGGCCTGAAATTTCTTTTCGTCAATGCGCTTGGCCAACGTTCGGAAAAAGGGCTCCCACTGACGGGCGTCGGTGTTCTGCAGGCTCACCGCCACAATGGCCTCAACGTCCAGCTGCGAAACGCGTGCGGCCAGGTTTTCGGTGATTTCCTGCCAGTTGCCCTGATCGATCAGGCGGTCCATGGCTTCCAGCAGTTGCCCCACCGAGG
>JAMOVG010000377.1 GCA_027061725.1 Desulfobacteraceae bacterium | reverse complement strand
GACCGCATCGGCCGCGAAAGGCGGCGGCACGAAGATGAGGCTGCAGTTGGCGCCGGTGGCCTTGCGGGCCTGGGCCACGGTGTTGAACACCGGCACGTCGTCCATCTTCTGGCCGCCCTTGCCCGGCGTGACGCCGGCCACCACTTGTGTCCCGTAGGCGATGCACTGGCGGGCGTGAAACTGCCCTTCTTTCCCCGTGATGCCCTGCACCACCACGCGGGTATTTTCATCTACGAATATGCTCATTGCCCAATCCCTCTCTCCAAGCGCCTTTGACGTATGCGGGCCCGGCGAAAACCTGCCGACACTTGTCCGTGTACATCCGTGGGTGTCCACGGCTGATTTTTCACCGGGTGGCTAAGTCTGGACGATCTCCGCCACCTTCTGCGCGGCATCCTTGAGATCCTTGGCCGAAATCAGGGAAAGCCCGGACTCGGCCAGGATGCGGCGGCCCTCCTCCACGTTGGTGCCCTCCATGCGCACTACCACGGGCACCTGAATGTCGGCCTTGCGGGCGGCCTGCACCACGCCCTCGGCCAACACGTCGCAGCGCAGGATGCCGCCGAAGATGTTGATCAGGATGCCCTTGACGTTCTCGTCGCTGAGGATGATGCGGAAGCCGTTTTCGACCATCTCCGCGCTGGCGCCGCCCCCCACGTCCAGGAAGTTGGCCGGTTCGGCGCCGGCCAGCTTGATGATGTCCATGGTGGCCATGGCCAGCCCAGCGCCGTTGACCATGTTGCCCACGTTGCCGTCCAGCTTGATGTAGTTGAGGTTGTACTTGGAGGCCTCCACCTCCATGGGGTCCTCCTCGTCCAGGTCGCGAAAGGCCTGGATGTCCTTGTGGCGGAAGAGGGCGTTGTCGTCGAAGTTGACCTTGGCGTCCAGGGCCACCACCTGTTCGTCTCCCGTGATGACCAGCGGGTTGATCTCCACCAGCGAGCAGTCGTAGTCCACGAACAGCCGGTAGAGGGCCCCCAGCATGCGAACGAAGGGCTTCATGGCGCTCGGCGACAGGTTCAGGCCGAAGGCCGCCTCGCGGCAGTGGTGCGGCTGGATGCCCAGCAGCGGGTCCACGTAAACCTTGATGATCTTCTCGGGCGTCTTTTCGGCCACCTCCTCGATGTCCATGCCGCCGGCCTCGCTGGCCATGATAACGATCTTGGCCGTGGCCCGGTCGGTGATGATGCTCAGGTACAGCTCCCTGGCGATGTCCAGACCCTGCTCCACCAGCACCTTGCCCACCCGGCGGCCCTCGGGACCGGTCTGGTGGGTCACGAGGGTCATGCCGATGATGCCGCCGGCGGCTTCGAGTACTTCGTCGGCCGAGTTCGCCAGTTTGACACCGCCGCCCTTGCCGCGGCCGCCGGCATGAATCTGGGCCTTGACCACCACCGGGAAGCCGCCCAGGGAGAGGGCGGCCGCGCGGGCCTCTTCGGCGGTGTAGGCCACGGCGCCCTTGGGCACCGGGATGTCGTACTTTCGGAACAGTTCCTTGGCCTGGTATTCATGAATCTTCATGAGGCTTGGCCTCCTCTTATCCGATGACGCACAGCACGTCGTTCTTGGCCACCGAGTCGCCGCTGGAGAAGTTGATGGCCTTGATGGTGCCGCTGACCGGCGCGGGCAGCGCGTTCTCCATCTTCATGGCCTCCAGCACCACCACGGTCTCGCCCTCGCTGACCTCGTCGCCGACCTCTTTCTCATAGCGCACGATCATGCCGGGCATGGGGGCCTTGAGCTCGGTGCCCTCGGTATCGGCGGCCGCGGGCTTCTCCCCGGCCGGCTTCTCGGCCGGCGCTTCGGCCGGTTTCTCCTCCGGCGCCGCCGCCGGAGCGGCGGGTGCGGCCGGGGCCGCGGGAGCGGCCGCCACGGGCGGCGCCATGGCCACAGGCGCCTGGGCCGGCATCTGCTGAATGTAACTCAGCACCGGCGATCCGCCCACCTCGTCCACGCCCACCTCATAGTACTCGTTGTCCACAAACACGTTGAAGGTGCGCAGGTTCTCGCTCTTGGGCGGCGGCTCCTTGGACGGCTTTTCCACCAGCAGGCCGGCCTTGGCCTTGCGGATGAGCTCCTCTTCGGCCTTGACCTGCTCCAGGGTGCGCGGCTTGGTTTCGGGCGGCGGATCCTCCTTGCCGTACTTCCAGCGCAGGAAGCGCTTGCCGGTCACCGGGTACAGGGCGTAGATGAGGATGTCGTCCATGTCCACAGCCAGGCCCTTGACCTCCTCCTTGGCCTTGGGCAGCTCGGGTTCCAGCACCTCGGCCGGTCGGCAGGTAATGGGCTCCTCGCCGCGCTCGTAGCCCTTGAGGGCCTTTTTCTGCACCTCGGGGTCGATGGGGATGGCGGTCTTTCCGTACAGGCCGTAGCACAGGTCCTTGACCTGGTCGGTAATCATCTTGTAGCGCTCGTTCTCGTCGTCGAAGAGCACGTTGTTGACCGTCTGGATGCCCACGATCTGACTGGTGGGCGTGACCAGCGGGATCTGGCCCAACTCTTTTCTCACCCGCGGCAGCTCCTTGTAGACCTGGTCGATCTTGTCCAGGGCGTCCATCTCGCGCAGCTGGTTGACCAGGTTCGACAGCATGCCGCCCGGGGTCTGGTGCAGCAGCACGTTGATGTCGATGATGGAGACCTTGGAGTCGTCCAGCAGGTGCTTGTACTTGGGCATGATCTCCTTCTCGAGGATCTCGTTGATCTTGGCCAGGTGCTTGATGTCGAAGCCGGTGTCACGGTTGGTGCCCAGCAGGGTCATCACCAGGGGTTCGATGGCGGCGTGCGAGGTGCGGTAGGCGTATGGCGTCATACAGGTGTCGATGATGTCCACGCCGGCCTCGATGGCCTTGAGATGGCTCATGGGCGACATACCCGAGGTGAAGTGGCTGTGCAGGTGGATGGGCACCTTGACGGCGGCCTTGAGCGCCTTGACGATCTCGTAAGCGTCGTAGGGCGCGATCAGCCCGGCCATATCCTTGATGCAGATACTGTCGGCCTCCATGGCCTCCAGTTCCTTGGCCTTGTTGACATAGTACTCCAGGTTGTAGACCTCGCCGCCCATGCGCGGTTCGGTCATGGTGTAGCAGATGCATCCCTGGAAATGCTTGCCGTACTCCTTGATGACCGGCACCACGGTCTCGAAGTTGCGGTAGTCGTTTAAGGCATCGAAGGTGCGGAAGATGTCCATGCCGTTTTCGCAGGCGCGCTCCACGAAGGCGCGGGCCACGTCGTCGGCGTAGTTGCGGTAGCCCACCAGGTTCTGGGCCCGCAGCAGCATGGAGAAGGGCGTTTTCTTCATGTAGCGTTTCAAGGTGCGGATGCGTTCCCAGGGGTCTTCATTGAGAAAGCGATGCATGGTGTCGAAGGTAGCCCCGCCCCAGGTCTCCACGGCCCAGAAGCCCACCTCGTCCATCATCTCGGCCACCGGGATCATGTCCTCGGTGCGGCCACGGGTGGCGAACAGCGACTGGTGTCCGTCACGGAAAGTCAGATCCTCGACCTTGAGCGGGTTCTCCGCCACGGGCCGGTCCTTGTCGTAGTTCATCTCCGTCATTTTCACTTGATCATGATCGCTCATTTGGAAACTCTCCTCTTAAAGCAGGCATCCGGTTTCGGCCGCTGCAGGCAACGGCGGATAGCACCCGACACCCTTATCTGGGTATATGTGTTAAAATGCCTCATATGTAAAATTCGGGTCCGTCCGGCTTCACGAAAAGCGGCTCATGGCACGAAGCTGCATCAGATTGCGTAGCTGCATCATGCTCTGTCGGCCACTCAGGCCCCACAGGTTCACCGGTGCACCCGCACCGGCCCGGGGCTGGGCCGGCCCCGCGCCGACCGCCTGGGCGACCAGAGCCTCCTCCTCGGTCTTGATGTAGGCGGCCACGGCGGCGGCGATGGCGGTTATCTTGCGCGGATTTTCTTTTTTCGAATCTTCCATGGAATCATCGTCTCCTGTTGCTGGCCTGCGTTACATGGGAATGTTGCCGTGCTTCTTAGGCGGCCGCTGTTCCCGCTTGGTGCACATGATCTCCAAGGCCTCGATGAGCCGCGGGCGCGTCTCGCTGGGCACGATGACGGCGTCGATGTACCCCCGCTGGGCGGCCCGGTACGGGTTGGAGAACAGCTCGTTGTACTCCTTGATCTTCTCCTGGCGCTTGGCCTCGGGGTTCTCGGCGGCCTTGATCTCCTTGCGGTGAATGATGTTGGCCGCGCCGGCGGCACCCATGACGGCGATCTCGGCCGTGGGCCAGGCCAGGGCCATGTCGGCCCCCAGGTCCTTGGAGCACATGGCCAGGTAGGACCCGCCGTAGTCCTTGCGCGTCACCAGCAGCATTTTGGGCACGGTGGCCTCGGAGTAGCACCACAGCAGCTTGGCGCCGTGGCGGATGATGCCGCCCCACTCCTGCTGGCTGCCGGGAAGGTAGCCGGGCACGTCGGCGATGGTCAGCATGGGGATGTTGAAGGCATCACAGAAGCGGATGAAACGCGTGGCCTTGTCCGAGGCGTTGATGTCCAGGCAGCCCGCCAGCACCTTGGGCTGGTTGGCGATGATGCCGATGGTGCGGCCGCCCATGCGGGCGAAGCACACTACGATGTTCTGGGCGAAGTGCTCGTGGGGTTCAAAGAACTCCCCGTTGTCCACGATGGCGCAGATGATGTCCTTGACGTCGTAAGACTGGTTGGGGTTGTCGGGGATAATGCTGTCCAGGGCCTTGTCGGTGCGCCGGGGGCTGTCGCCGGTATCGATCACCGGCGGGTCTTCCATGTTGTTGGCCGGCAGGTACCCGAGCAGCTTGCGGATCTGCTTGAGGGCGTCCTCGTCGCTTTCGCAGGCAAAATGCGCCACGCCGCTCTTCTCGTTGTGGGTCATGGCGCCGCCGAGTTCCTCGAAGGTAATCTCCTCACCGGTGACCGATTTGATCACCTCGGGGCCGGTGATGAACATGTAGCTGCTGTTCTTGACCATGAAAATCCAGTCGGTCATGGCCGGCGAATAGACGG
>JAMOVG010000376.1 GCA_027061725.1 Desulfobacteraceae bacterium | reverse complement strand
AGCTGCGTATCGATCAGTTCAATGATTTCGACGCCGAGGCGTTCGTGAAAAACCTGTAGACGCTCTTTTCAGCCCAAGCCGGTGGGAGCAGCCCATTGGAAGACAAACGCCCTTCGTGGGAAACCTATTTCATGGAAATTGCGCTGCTGGTGGCCAAGCGGTCCACCTGCCTGCGCCGCATGGTCGGGGCGGTGATCGTCAAGGACAAGCGCATCCTGTCCACCGGTTACAACGGCGCGCCTTCCGGGGTGCGCCACTGCATCGAGACCGGCTGCCTGCGCGAGCAGCTCAAGGTTCCCTCGGGACAGCGCCACGAGCTGTGCCGCGGCATTCACGCCGAACAGAACGCCATCATTCAGGCCGCCTACCATGGGGTGTCCATCAAGGGCGCCACCCTGTACTGCACCAACCTGCCGTGTTCCATCTGTTCCAAGATGATCATCAACGCCGGCATCCGACGCATCCTGTACCAGGCCGGCTACGCCGATGACATGTCCCGCGAGATGTTCGGTGAGGCCGGCGTGGAGGTGATCCAGATCGGGTGTGAGCCAGGCCAGACGGAGGGGCAAGCATGAAATGTCCGTTCTGCGGTGAAATCAACAACAAGGTCATCGACTCCAGGCTGAGCAAAAACGGGGATGTCATCCGCCGCCGCCGGGAGTGCATCGAGTGCCGCCGCCGTTTTACCACGTACGAGCACATCGAAGAAATCCCGATCATGATCATCAAGAAAGACGGTCGCCGGGAGGTCTTCAGCCGCGAGAAGGTGCGCTCCGGTATCCAGAAAGCCTGCGAGAAGCGCGACATCAGTATGGATGTCATCGACGAGTTCGTGGACGAACTGGAGCGCGACCTGCGCGAGACCGGCAAGAAGGAAATCCCCTCGCGGGAAATCGGTGAGCGGATCATTTCCCGGCTGCATGAACTGGACGACGTGGCCTACGTACGCTTTGCGTCCGTATACCGCGAGTTCAAGGATGTTAACGACTTTGTGGACGAATTAAAGAACCTGCTCAGCCAATAGAGACGGCTGCACGCGAATAGAGGATCGATGAACGATCGGGATTTCATGCGACGCGCCCTGGAGCTGGCGGCTCTGGGGCGCGGTTTCGTTTCGCCCAACCCCATGGTAGGCGCCGTAGTGGTCAAAGACGGCCGCATCGTCGGCCAGGGCTGGCACCGTGCCGTGGGGCAGGCCCACGCCGAGGTCAACGCCATCGACGATGCCGGACCCCGCAGCCGTGGTGCCGATCTTTACGTCACGCTGGAGCCCTGCAATCACACCGGCCGCACGCCCCCGTGCACGCGCAGGATCCTGGAGGCCGGCATCCGGCGTGTGGTGGTGGCCATGGAAGATCCCAACCCTGCGGTGACCGGTGGCGGCAACGCCTTCCTGCGTGCCCACGGTGTGACCGTGGAATGCGGCTTGTGCGCCGACGAGGCCCGGCGGCTCAACGAGGCGTTTGTCAAGTACATCACCACGGGCCGGCCCTTCGTGATCCTCAAGTGCGCCGCTACCCTGGACGGGCAGATCGCCACCCGCAGCGGGGACGCCCGCTGGATCAGCGGACCGGCCTCGCGCCGCCTGGTGCACGAGATGCGCCACGCCGTGGACGCCATCCTGGTGGGCGTCAACACCGTACGCAGTGACGACCCACGGCTGACCACCCGGCTGGAACCCGGCCGCCAGGCCCGGGATCCCCTGCGGGTGATTCTGGACACCCGCCTCTCCATGGACGAGAAGGCCGCTGTCTTGCAGGTGGACTCGGATTCTGATACATTAATCTTTTGTGGGCCGGATGCCCCCGTAGATCGCCGGCGCCGCCTGGAGGCGGCCGGCGCCAGGATCGAGCCTGTTCCGACGGCCGGTGGCCACGTGGACATCGGTGCCGTCATGGCGGAGCTGGGCCGCAGGGGGGTGGCCAGTTGCCTGGTCGAGGGCGGCAGCCGCGTCTCGTCGGCGGCGCTGGCGGCTGGCGTGATTGACAAGCTGATGCTCTTTCTGGCGCCCAAGCTGCTGGGGGGCAACGACGGCGTACCGCTTTTCCGCGGTCCGGGCCCCGACCGCATGGCCGACGCCCGCGTGTTGCACCGTGTGCGCGTGCGCCGCATCGAAGAAGACGTGCTCATCGAGGGGTATTTCGGGGAAACAGGCCCGTAAAAAGCCCCGTTTGATTGAAAAAAGGGAGCCACCCGGGCGGTTTATGCCCGAATTTTGACAACGCCCCCGAAATCCGGAAAACAGGCAACCCATGTTCACCGGCATTATCGAAGGCCTTGGAACCATTACCGCCATCCGCCCGGCCGGCGGCGGGGGGCGCCGCTTCGTGCTGCGGGCCGACTTCGATCTGGACGGCACGCGCATCGGGGACAGCATCAGCGTGAGCGGGGCCTGTCTGACGGCGGTTTCCATCGAGGGCCGCACCTTCGCGGCGGACGTGTCGCCCGAAACCCTTTCGCGGTCCATCTTTGCCCAGGCCGCCGTGGGGCAGCGGGTCAACCTCGAGCGCGCCCTGCGGCTGTCCGACCGCCTGGACGGGCACCTGGTGTCGGGCCATGTGGACGGCACCGGTGTGATCACATCGCGGCAGACGGAGGCCAATGCCGTCGTCGTGGGTTTCAGCGCGCCGCCGCAAGTCACCCGTTTCCTGATCGAGAAAGGTTCGGTGGCCGTGGACGGCATCAGCCTGACCGTCAACACCTGCGACGCGCAGGGCTTCACGGTCAGCATCATTCCCCACACCGCAGGCATCACCACCATCGGCTTGAAAAAGGCGGGCGACGCCGTTAACCTCGAGGCCGACCTGATCGGCAAGTACATAGAGCGCTTTGTACAGCGCATGGCGGCCGGCAAATCCTCCCCGGGCGGGGACGGCCGCAGTGGGGACAGCCTTGACCGCGATTTTCTGGCGCGTTTCGGGTTTGTTTGAAGGCAGGACAGAGAGGGGCAAGGGCTCCGAAGCACAACGTGAGGACGTGACAGGGCCCCCGAAGATGATTACTATCCCCTTGCAAGTGAAGCCTAAACATGGTTCCATTCTACAATATACAGAAATATACAGAATATTTCAGCTGATACCTGACGGCTTACACCGCAATATTTTACAGGAGAAACGCAAACACAATGCCCATCATTCCCATAGAAGACGCAATCAAGGAAATCCGGTCCGGCAAGATGGTCATCCTGGTCGATGACGAGGACCGCGAGAACGAGGGCGACCTGACCATCGCCGCGCAGTTCGTCACCCCCGAAGTGATCAACTTCATGGCCAAGTACGGACGCGGCCTCATCTGCCTGGCCCTAACCGGCGAGAAGGTGGACTCCCTGGGGCTGCCGCCCATGGTGGACCGCAACACTTCGCGCTTTACCACCGGTTTTACGGTTTCCATAGAGGCCCGCAACGGCGTCACCACCGGCATCTCGGCCGCCGACCGCGCCACCACTATCCAGACCGCCATCGCCGATGACGCCAAACCCGAAGACCTGGTGCGGCCGGGGCACGTGTTCCCCCTGCGGGCGGTCAAGGGCGGGGTCACCGTGCGCGCCGGCCAGACCGAGGGGTCGGTGGACCTGGCCCGGCTGGCCGGGCTCAAACCGGCCGCCGTGATCTGCGAGATCATGGACGACGACGGCACCATGGCGCGCATGCCCTCACTGGAAAAATTCAGCCAGAAACACGGCATCGGCATCTGCACCATCGCGGACCTGATCGAGTACCGCATGCGCACCGAGATCTTCGTGCACCGTGTGGTGGAGACCACCATCCCCACCCATCATGCCGGGGAGTTCCGCATCATTCTCTACGAGAACGACATGGACGACTACCAGCACATCGCGCTGGTCAAGGGGGAGATCGACCCCGAAAAGCCCATCCTGGTGCGGGTGCACTCCGAGTGCCTGACAGGCGACATCTTTGGTTCCATGCGCTGCGACTGCGGCGACCAGCTGCACACCGCCATGCGGATGATGGACGAGGAGGGCGCCGGGGTGCTGCTCTACATCCGCCAGGAGGGCCGCGGCATCGGGTTGGCCAACAAGCTCAAGGCCTATTGTCTGCAGGACCAGGGGCTGGACACGGTGGAGGCCAACGTCGAACTGGGCTTCAAGCCGGACATGCGCAACTACGGCATCGGCGCCCAGGTGCTGGTGGACCTGGGGGTCAAGAAGATGCGCCTGATCACCAACAACCCCAAGAAACTGGTGGGTCTCCAGGGCTACGGGCTGAGCGTTGAGGAGCAGGTGCCCATCCGCATCGAGCCCAACGAGTTCAACCGATGCTACCTGGAGTGCAAACAGCTCAAAATGGGCCATCTGCTCAACCTGGACGCCAAACCATAGGAGAATGCCATCATGCCCAGCGTTATCGAAGGCCGGCTGCTGGCCGAAAACAAGCGCTTTGCCATCATCGTCAGCCGGTTCAACGACTTCATTACCGAGAAACTGGTGGGCGGTGCCCTGGACGCCCTGACGCGCTCCGGTGCGTCTGAAGACCACATCGACATCGTCAAGGTGCCGGGGGCTTTCGAGATTCCCCTGGTGGCCAAGAAGGTGGCCGCCAAGGGCGGCTATGACGCCGTCATCTGCCTGGGGGCCGTGATCCGCGGCGCTACGCCGCACTTCGACTATGTCAGCGCCGAGGTGTCCAAGGGCATTGCCGCGGTGAGCTTGGACTCCGGCGTTCCGGTGATCTTCGGCATCCTGACCACCGACAGCATCGAGCAGGCCATTGAGCGCGCGGGCACCAAGTCCGGCAACAAGGGCTGGAGCGCGGCCATCAGCGCCGTGGAGATGGCCAACCTGCTGGAGAAGCTGGGCTGAACGGAAGGCCATGGGCAGACGCAGAAAATCCAGGGAATTGGCCATGCAGGCCCTGTTTTACATGGACGTCTCCGGCAGCCGCTGGCGGCCCGGACTGGAACTGTTCAATGCCTGTTTCGGCAACCAGAAGAATATGCCGCCCTTTTTCCTGGAGCTGGTGCGCGGCGTGGCCACCGCACGCCGGGAG
>JAMOVG010000375.1 GCA_027061725.1 Desulfobacteraceae bacterium | reverse complement strand
GTGGGGCTGCAGCGCGCCGCCCTGGCCGATTCTATCCGCTATGCACAGGAGCGCGCCCAGTTCGGCCGCACCATCAGCCGTTACCAGCTCATCCAGGCCAAGGTGGCCAACATGGTCACCAACCTGGAGGCCTCACGCCTGATGACCTACAACGCCACGCGCATGATCGACAACGGCATCTCGTGCCTCAAGGAAGCCTCCATGGCCAAGTATTTCGCCACCGAGGCGGCCTGCAAGGCGGCCGACGAGGCCACCCGCATCCTGGGGGCCTACGGCTACTCCATGGAATACTCTGCCCAGCGCTATTACCGCGACAACCGCTTCCTGCTCTACGGCGGCGGCACCCACGAGATCCTGCAGACCAACATCGCCCGCTGGGCGGGGTTGTGAGAAAGTTTGAAGGGTTTCGCTTGGAAAAAAAGAAGCTGGCGTTTTCAGGTCGAAAGGGCGACGGAAAATAATGGAACAGCGGGAGCACATCGAAAAACCCGGGGGTGAAGCCATCGCGCCCCTCAAGGCCATCGGGCCGCGCAAGTCCCTGGGTGAACACGTATTCGAAACGCTGCGCCAGGCCATTGTCAGCGGACACATGGCCCCCGGTGACCGCCTGGTGGAGAGCCGCATCGCCCAGGCCCTGGAGATCAGCCGCACGCCGGTGCGCGAAGCCATCCACAAACTGGAACGCGAGGGCTTCATTCGCCGGCGGCCCCAGGGCGGGTTCACCGTGCTGGGCTTCAGCCGCCGGGACATCCAAGAGACCTTCGAGATCCGCAGCGTGCTGGAAAGCTACGCCGCGCGCCTGGCGGCCGTCAAGCACCAGGCCTCCGAACTGGACGACCTGGCGCAGATCGCCGAGACGTTCCAGCAGAGCCTGGAAGCCGGGCACCTGGAGCGACTGGTGGAAATCAATACCGCCTTTCACGACATGCTCTACGACCTGAGCCGCAACCCCCGGCTGGTCAAGATGATCAACAGCCTGCGCGACCAGATCTACCGCTTTCGCCGCATGATCCTGGAGGACGAACAGCTGGCGCGGGCCAGCAACCGTGACCACCGCCGCATGATCGAACACATGCGCAGACGCGACGCCGACGGCACCGAGCGCCTGGTGCGTGAGCACATATTGAGAGGGCAGAAAGCGATTTTGAGTAATTTCGATCGGTTGAATGACAAAAGTACATCTTCCGGATAACCCTTGGTAACGGGCTTCCAAGGGAGCGCCGGGCGTGTTTCGGTGAAACGAGATTGTGCATCCGGGGCGCGGCCGAAACAGGCCCGGCGCGGAACTGCCGCGATACAACACCAACGCATTTGCATGAAGGATTGAGACCATGGCCGACAAGAAAATCAGAATTCTCATTGCCAAACCGGACCTGGACGGACACGACCGCGGCGCCAAGGTGGTGGCCCTGGCCCTGCGCGACGCCGGCATGGAGGTGATTTACTCCGGCCTGCACCAGAGCATCGACCAGATCCTGACCACGGCCATGCAGGAGGCCGTGGACGTCATCGGCCTGAGCATCATGACCGGCGGCCACCTGACCATCTGCCGCAAGCTGTTCGCGCGCATGAAGGAAGAGGGACTCGACCACGTGCATGTGGTGGTGGGGGGCGTGATCCCCAAGCAGGACGTGCCCAAACTCGAGGAGATGGGCGCACGGGGCGTCTTTCCGGGCGGCACGCCCTTCTCCGAGATCGTGGCGGGCATCCAGGCGCTGTTTGAACCGGAAACGGTATAGGTCAGGGCGCAAAGGAGCAGCGGCACAAAGGCACAAGTTCAAAAGCGCAACAATCGGCCCAGGAGGGCGGGAGGTTTTTATGGGGGTTGCCAGATACATACGCGACGAGAAAGACGCCATCAAGGAAGTCATCTACCAGTCGGGCATCCGGGTCAAACCGGTCTACGGCCCGCAGGACCTCGAGGAGGTGGGCTTCGACTACGGGAGTGACCTGGGGGACCCCGGCGAGTTTCCCTTCACGCGCAGCCTGCATCCCCAGGGCTACCGCAGCCGGGCCTGGACCACGCGCCAGTACACGGGCTTCGGCACCCCCCGGGAGACCAACGAGCGCTTCCGCTACATGATCGCCCACGGCCAGACCGGCCTCAACGTGGCCTTCGACCTGCCCACCCAGATGGGGCTGGACTCCGACGACCCGCAGGCCGAGGGCGAGGTGGGGCGTGTGGGCATGGCTGTTGATTCCCTGCGCGACTTCGAGATCGCCTTCGAGGGCATTCCCTTCGACCGCATCGGCTCGGGCCTGACCATCAACGCCAACGCCTCGGTCATGCTGGCCATGTACCAGGCCGTGGCCGAGAAGTTCGGCTACAAGAAGGAGAGCATCAGCGCCACGCCCCAGAACGACATCTTAAAGGAGATGATCGGCCGCGGGGCCTGGATCTTCCCGGTGGAGCCGGCCGTACGGTTGGTCGGCGACACCATCGAATACGCCATGAAAGAGCTGCCGCGCTGCAACCCGGTGAGCATCTGCGGCTACCACATCCGCGAGTCCGGCGCCACGCCGGTACAGGAGATCGCCTGCGCCTTCGAGATCGCCCGCAGCTACATCGAAAACGTCACCGCCCGGGGCATCGAGCCGGGCGCCTTCGTGGGCCGCTTCTCCTTTAACTTCAACGTTTACGGAAACCTGTGGGAACAGGTGGCCAAGTTCCGGGCGGCCCGCAAGCTGTGGGCCAGGATGCTGCGCGAGGAGTACGGCATCACCGAGAAGAAGAAGCTCTTCCTGCGCGGGCTCTTCGGCGGCGGCGGCAGCGGCATGACCAAGCAGCAGCCGGAAAACAACATCATGCGCGGCGCCTACTACGCCCTGGCGGCGGCCCTGGGCGGCGCACAGACCACGGCCCTGTGCTCCTTCGACGAAGCCTACACCATCCCCACGCCGCGCGCGGCCCTGCTGTCGCTGCGGACGCTGGAGATGCTCATGGATGAAATCGGCCTGCGCGACACCGTCGATCCGCTGGCCGGTTCCTATTTCATCGAGACCCTGACCAAGCAGATGGAAGACAAGATCCGCGCCGAGATGGATCGCATTCGCGCCATGGGCGGCATGATCCAGGCCGTGGCCACCGGCGCCATCCAGCGCGAGGTGGCCCGCCAGGCCTACGAGTTCGAAAAGGCCCTCCAGAACAAGGAGGCCATCAAGGTAGGCGTCAACAAGTACACCGAAGGCGACGAACCCGAGGTGGAGCTGCACGCCTACAACGAGGCGTGGGCCGAGAAGCAGATCGCCGCGCTGAAGGAGCTGCGGCGCACCCGCGACAACCGGGAGGTCGGCCGCACGCTGAAACAGCTCGAGCAGGTCACCCGCGACGGCAAGAACGTGATGCCGGCCCTGGTGGAATGCTGCCGGGCCTACGCCACGGTGGGCGAGATGACCGGCGTCTTTCGCGAAGTCTTCGGCCGCTGGCAGGAACCGAGTCTTTTTTAAAAATGCATCAGAGCCACCGCCGGTAGCGCAGCGGCAGGCGTGTTTCGATGAAGCGGTATTGTGCATCCGGGGGAAAAGCCATCTCCTTGTGCGGCGTCAAGAATTTCAAGCTGTTTGAGGAGCCTGCGACGAGTTCTTGAAATTCAGCCGCACAGGGAGATGGCGCCCCGGATGGACATGAGAGCGAAATCGAAGCACGCCTGGCGCGAAGCGGTGAAACCCGAAGAAACTTGTGGTGAACCATCGGGAGGTATCTACTGTGAACAAGGGGGCCTATCGCCTGGGATGTGACATCGGCGGCACCTTCACCGACTTTGTGCTGGTCAACAACGAGACCGGTGAGATCCTGACCAACAAGTGCCTGACCACGCCCGACGACCCTTCCGAGGCCGTGGACCAGGGCATCCGTGAACTGCTGGAAAAAGCGCCGGGGTTCCTTTCCGGTGTCGACGAGCTCATCCACGGCACCACCCTGGTGATCAATGCCATCATCGAGCGCAAGGGCTCCAAAACCGGCCTGATCACCACCCGGGGTTTCCGCGACGTGCTGGAGCTGGGCCGCGAGATCCGCTACGACGCCTATGACATCTTCGCCGAGTATCCCAAGCCGCTGGTGCCCCGGCGACTGCGCAAAGAGGTCGACGAACGCATCGCCAGCGATGGCCGCGTGCTGACGCCGCTGGCGGCCGGCGAGGTCGAAAAGGTGCTGGACGAACTGGTGGCCGAGGGCATCGAGTCCCTGGCCGTGTGCCTGATCAACTCTTACGAAAACCCGCAGCACGAGCAGCAGATCCAGGCCATCGTCGCGGCCCGCGAGCCGAACCTCTTTCTTTCCACGTCCTTCGAGGTGCTGCCCCAGATCCGGGAGTACGAGCGCACCAGCACCACCGTCACCAACGCCTACGTCAAGCCCATCACGGCGCGTTACCTCGAAAAGCTCGAGCATCGCCTGAAGGACCTGGGCTTTTCCGGCACGCTGTTCATCATGCTCTCGTCGGGCGGCATCACCTCGGTGCAGACGGCCCGCAACTTCCCGGTGCGCATCATCGAGTCCGGCCCCACGGCCGCCGTGATCGCCTCGCAGCACTACGGCCGGCTGTTCGACCTCAAGGACATGTTCTGCTTCGACATGGGCGGCACCACGGCCAAGTCCTGCCTCATCCAGAAGGGCGTGGCCGGGCTGGTGTCCACCTTCGAGGTGGGCCGCGTGCAGCGCTTCAAAAAGGGCAGCGGGCTGCCCATCCAGGTGCCGGTGGTGGACCTCATGGAAATCGGCGCCGGCGGCGGCAGCATCGCCAAGATCAGCAAGATGGGGCTGCTGCAGGTGGGCCCCGAGAGCGCCGGCGCCGACCCGGGGCCGGCCTGCTACGGCCGCGGCGGGCAAAACCCCACCGTCACCGACGCCGACCTGGTGCTGGGCTACCTGGACCCCGACTACTTCCTGGGCGGCAGTATGACCCTGGACAAGTCCGCCTCCGAGCGCGCCATCGCCGAAAAGGTGGCCAGGCCGCTGAACACCGACACGCTGGCGGCGGCCTTCGGCATCCACGACCTGATCAACGAAACCAT
>JAMOVG010000374.1 GCA_027061725.1 Desulfobacteraceae bacterium | reverse complement strand
CTGCCCCAGGACATCCGCATCGCCACGCCCTGGTACAAGCCCAACAACAACCAGACCGACATCGAGCCGCACTATTACCTGCACGCCACCGACCAGTGGCTGGTCTTCCCCCACGAACTGGAGGGACTCACCCAGGAGGAGATCTTTGCCAACAAGCCCGGGCTGCGCACGCTTTACGAAGAGGCGGGACTCGTGAAATAGCGTGCTCTGCAAGCCACGCCGGAACCAGACGGCGAAAGCCATCACCAGACATCGTCCGACAGGGGGAACGCAGTCATGCTCGACATCGTCAAACGCTTTTTCGGAAAAACCGGCGCTGACGGCGCAGGGGCTTCACGGCCGCACAGCGAACGGGACGTGCGGGTGGCCACCTGCGCGCTTTTTCTGGAAATGGGCCGCATCGACGAAAAATTCACACCCGCCGAACTGGACACCGTCATCGGCATCCTGAAGGAGAAGTACGGCCTTTCGCCGGAACACGCCGGGGCCCTGCTGGCCGAGGCCGAAAAGAACCTCAAAGAAAGCATCGACTACTGGCATTTCACCAACCTGATCAACGAGAACTACAGCACCGAGGAGAAGCTGGAAATCATGGAAATGCTGTGGCGCATCGTTTTCGTGGACGGCCGCATGGACAAGTACGAGAACTACCTGATGCACAAGCTGGCCACCCTGCTGCGCCTCTCCAACGAACAGCTCATCGGGGCCAAGCTCAAGGCACTGGGGAAAAAGCCATGAAGAAACTGATCAACCGGCCCGAAGACGTGGTAAAAGAGTCGCTGGCCGGCCTGGCGGCCGCCCACGCCGACCTGCTGCGGGTGCATTTTGACCCGGCCTACGTGGTGCGCGCCGACGCACCGGTGACCGGAAAGGTGGGCGTCGTCTCCGGCGGCGGCAGCGGCCATGAACCGCTGCACGGCGGCTACGTGGGCCGGGGCATGCTGGACGCCGCCTGCCCGGGAGAAGTTTTCACTTCACCGACGCCGGACCAGATGGAGGCCGCCAGCCGGGCCGTGGACGGCGGCGCCGGCGTGCTGCACATCGTCAAGAACTACACCGGCGACGTGATGAATTTCGAGATGGCCGCCGAGCTGTGCCAGGCCGATGGCCTTGCCGTCGAGAGCGTGATGGTAAACGACGATGTGGCCGTGGAGGACAGCCTCTACACCGCCGGCCGGCGCGGCGTCGGAACCACCGTGCTGGTGGAGAAAATCTGCGGCGCGGCCGCCGAAAAGGGCATGGACCTGGCGTCCCTGGCCGCCCTGGGGAAGCGCGTGGCCGCCAACGGCCGTTCCATGGGCATGGCCCTGACCTCCTGCACTGTGCCGGCGGCGGGCAAACCAACCTTTGACATCGGCGAAGACGAAATGGAAATCGGCATCGGCATCCACGGCGAGCCGGGCCGCGAACGCAAGCCCCTGGCCACCGCCAGGGAGATCGCGTCCATGATGATGGACGCCATCGTTCCGGACCTGCCCTTCCGGCGGGGAGACGCGGTCATCGCCATGGTCAACGGCATGGGCGGCACGCCGCTGATGGAACTGTACCTGGTCTACCACGAGCTCGAGCGTATCTGCCGCGACAGCGGCATCACCATCGCCCGGCGCCTGGTGGGCGATTACATCACCTCCCTGGAGATGGCCGGCTGCTCCATCACGCTGCTGCGGGCCGACGACGAGATGCTCGCGCTGTGGGATGCGCCGGTGATGACGCCCGGCCTGCGCTGGGGCTGCTGAAGGAGACGGCCGCAGTGGAAATCATCGATCGAGACGACCTGTTGGCCTGGCTGCGGGAACTGCAGCGGGTGTATGCCGAAAACAGAGATTGGCTGACCGAACTGGACGCCGCCATCGGGGACGCCGACCACGGCATCAACATGGACCGCGGGTTCACGGCGGTGGCCGAGGATTTCGAAAAAAGCCCCCCTGCAGACATGGCCGGCGTGCTCAAGAGCGCCGCCATGGTGCTGATCCGAACCGTGGGCGGCGCCTCGGGACCGCTGTACGGCACCTTCTTCCTGCGCGCCGCGGGGGCGTGCACCGGTGCGACGAAACTGGGCCCCGACGGCGTTGCAGCGCTGTTCGATGCCGGCCTGAGGGGCGTCGTCGAGCGCGGCCGGGCCGAGGCCGGCGACAAGACCATGGTGGACGCTCTGCTACCGGCCGTGGCCGCCATGCAGCGGGCCGCGTCGGATGACGGTGACATGCGTGCCGTGCTGGCGGCCGGGGTGGCGGCGGCCGAGGAGGGCATGCGCCGGACGGGGGACATGCAGGCCCGCAAGGGCCGCGCCAGCTACCTGGGCGAACGCAGCATCGGCCACCAGGATCCCGGCGCCACCTCCGCGTTTCTGATGATCCGGGCGGCCGCCGACACCTGGAACCACGGATAGGAGGACACTGCACCATGGTCGGCCTGGTCCTCGTCTCCCACAGCCGGGCGCTGGCCGAGGCTCTGGCCGGACTGGTGCGCGGAGTGACCGGGACGGATCTCCCGCTGGCCATCGCCGGCGGCAGCGGCGATGACCATGCCGAACCGGGCACCGACGCCATGGACATCCTGGCGGCCGTCGAATCGGTCTACCGGCCGGAGGGCGTGGTGGTGCTCATGGATCTGGGCAGCGCCGTGCTCAGCGCCGAAACGGCCCTGGAGTTCCTGGACGCGGAAAAGCGCGCCCGGGTGCGCCTGTGCAGCGCCCCGCTGGTGGAGGGCGCCGTGGCCGCCGCCGTTCAGATCGGCCTGGGCAGCAACCTGGAGACCGTCTGCCGCGAAGCCGGCCTCGGGCTGGCGCCCAAAAAGCAACACCTGGACGGCCCCGATCCCCCGGCAGCGCCAGCCCCTTCCCCGCCCTGCGAGGCCGAAGGCCCGCACTGGCAAGAAGCCCGCCTCACCGTGCGAACCCCCCACGGCCTGCACGCCCGTCCGGCCGCACGCCTGGTGCGGGCGCTGGCCGGCCTGGATGCCCGCGTACGCATCGCAAGGGCCGGTGCCGGCCGGGAACCGGTGCCGGCCGACAGCCTCAACCGCATTGCCCTGCTGGACGTCGCCCGGGGCGACGAAATCCTGGTGTCGGCCGCCGGCCCCGAGGCCCAGAAGGCCCTGGCCGCGGTGCGGGAGATCGTGGAAAACCCGGCGCCGGATACTGCCTGCGACGCTTCGCTCCCCGCCCCGCCGCCGGCCGAGTCCCCCGGGTTGACGCCGGCCATGGAAGTGCTGGCGGTTTCGCCGGGCGCCGTCGTGGGGCCTCTGGTCGTCTACCGCCCGGCGCTACCCGAGGTCCCCAGGCAGCGTATCGCAGACCCGCAAAGCGAGTGGCAGCGGCTGCAGCGCGCCCTGGCGCAGGTGGAAAGCGAGATGCGCACCCGGCAGCACCAGACGCTGCAGCGCCTGGGGGCCGAGGAGGCCGCCATTTTCGAAGCCCACCGCCTGATGCTGCAGGATCCGACATTGCTGCAGCGTGCCCGCGACGTCATTTTCGGAGAAATGGCCAACGCCGCCCTGGCCTGGCACCGGAGCGTAGCGGCGGTGGCCGCGGACTACGGAAAGCTCTGCGACGATTACCTGCGCCGGCGTGCCGACGACCTGCTGGACATCGGACGCCGGGTGCTGCTGGCCCTGGCGGGACGATCCGCCAGGGGCGGCACCGTCCTTTCCACAGCGTCCGTGCTGGCAGCCCGCGATCTTTCACCGGCGGACCTGGCGGCCGTCGACGCCGGGCAGCTGCTGGGCCTGGTAACGGTGGCCGGCGGCCCCACCTCCCACTGCGCCATCCTGGCCCGCGCCCTGGACATACCGGCCGTGGCCGGGGCCCCCGAAACCGTCCTGCAACTGGCGCCCGGAACCCGGCTGGCACTGGACGGCTTCGACGGCCAGCTGTGGATCGACCCGCCGGCGGATGTGGTGGCACAACTGCGGTCCCGGCAACGCCGATGGCAGGCGCAGCGCCGGGAAAACCGGCGCGATGCCCGGCAGCCGGCCGTGACCATCGACGGCCGCAGCGTGGCGGTGACCGCCAACGCCGGCACAGCGGCCGAGGCCCGCGCCGCCGACCGCAACGGGGCCGACGGCATCGGCCTGATGCGCACCGAGTTTATTTTCATGACCGGCACAGAACCGCCCGACGAAGACAGGCAACTGCAAGCGCTGCGGCAGATCACCGGCGTCATGGGCCAACGGACGGTGTGCGTGCGCACCCTGGACGCCGGCGGCGACAAGCCCGTGGCCGGCCTGGCGGTCGCGGCCGAGGCCAACCCCTTCCTGGGGGTGCGCGGCGTGCGCTTTTCCCTGGCCCGCCCCGAGTGGCTTTGCGTCCAGCTGCGGGCCGTCCTGAGGGCCGCCGCCACGGGCACCCTGAAGCTCATGTTTCCCATGGTCTCCACCGTGGAAGAAGTCGAACGCTGCCTCTCGCTGCTGGCGTCGGCACACCGGGAGCTGGCGGAACAGGGCCGGGAACACGGCTGGCCCCTGCCGGTGGGCATCATGGTCGAAACTCCGGCCGCCGCCCTGCTGGCCGCCGAACTGGCCGCCCGCCTGGATTTTTTCAGCATCGGCACCAATGATCTGACCCAGTACACCCTGGCGGCCGAACGCGGCAACCCGGCTCTGGCGCCCTACACCGACGCCCTGCACCCGGCCGTACTGCAGATGATGCGGCAGGCGGTCCAAGGCGCCCACCACCACGGCAGGCCGGTGAGCGTATGCGGCGAACTGGCCGCCGACGCCGCGGCCGTACCCGTGCTGCTGGGCCTGGGCATCGACGAGCTGAGCGTGGCGCCGTCGGCGGTGTCCGACGTCAAAGCGCTGGTGCGGCGGCTCGACAGCCGACGCTGCCGGGAGCTTGCGTCCGAAGCGCTGGCTTGCGACCGAGCCGCCCGTGTCCGGCAGCTTGCCGGGGCTTTCACGGCGACGCTTTGATCCGGGGGGAGGGTCTACAGGCCATGCCGGGCGCTGCCGGGACGCCCATGGATGATGTCGGTGATGCGGTAATCGTCCAGCGGGGAAAAAGGATAGAAGGAGCGCGGCAG
>JAMOVG010000373.1 GCA_027061725.1 Desulfobacteraceae bacterium | reverse complement strand
GATCGCCGGGCTGGAGGAGCAGAACGTCGGTCAGATTTTTCTGAAGGGCACCGACATCTCACGCCACCCGACCTCCAAACGGCAGTGCGGCATCGTTTTTCAGTCCTACGCACTTTTTCCCAACCTGACCGCAGCCCAGAACGTGGCCTATGGCCTGAAAAACGCCGGCCTGAGCCGCGACAAGATCGCCGCTCGTACCCAGGAAATGCTGGACCTGGTGGGCCTCGGCGATCAGGGTCGCAAGTATCCGGCCCAGCTTTCCGGTGGGCAGCAGCAGCGTATTGCACTGGCGCGCGCACTGGCCCCCAACCCGTCCATGCTGCTGCTGGACGAACCGCTCTCGGCGCTCGACGCACAGGTGCGGGTCTATCTGCGCACCGAGATCCGTGAGCTGCAGCAGCGCCTGGGCATCACCACCATCATGGTCACCCATGACCAGGAGGAAGGCCTCACCATGGCCGACCGCATTATCCTGATGAAAGACGGCCGGCTGATCCAGTGCGACGCTCCCCAGGTGATCTACCAGGCGCCCAAAACGCCTTTTGCCGCCGGTTTCATCGGCGCCATGAATTTTTTCCGGGGCTGGAAGGTGGCCGAGGACGCCACCGTTGTGCTGGACGGCTACGGGCTGAAGATCGACAACGGACAGCTCAACGACCTGGTGGGCCGTGAGGTGACCCTGGCCATCCGGCCGGAGGACATCCGTGTGATGGAGTCGGGCAAGACCGACATCAACATGCTCGAGGCCGAGATCCGGCACGTCGAATTCCGCGGCGCTTCCTACCGGCTGCGCATGCGGCTCAAGCGCAGGGGGGATTCGAAAAAATCGGACGACTTCGAGGCCGACATGCCCGCCATCCGGGTGGATCGGCTGGGGCTCAAAAAAGGGGTGCATGTCAAGGCCCATCTGCCCCCCGACCGCTTGCTGTGGTTCAGGGAGAGCGGTGACGGATGATATTTCCCGGAATTGAGGCGCTGCGGGGGCTTGCCGCAGGGCGGGATTGCACGACAACAGGTGCCGGTGGATGATGACTTCCTCTGAGATTGCCGAAACTTTTCTGGATTTCAACAAGATCGCACGCAAGAAGGTGCGCCAGTACACCAGTTCCGAAAACTGGCTGCGGCGCTTCCTGATCTGGCTTCTGGTGCTGTGGATGACGGTGGCGGTGCTGCTGCCGGTGTACCAGTTGCTGGAGCGCAGTATGCACGCCGAGGTGGCCGTCAGCATTTTCGGCGAGGACGACGTGCGCGTGGGCGGCCGACGGGTGTACATCAAGGACGGCCAGGTCATCTTCGACACCACGCCGGTGCCGCTGCGCGAGGGCACCATCTCCCACGACGGATTGACCGTGGTGGTCGAGAACGGCAAGTTCCGCGAGGTGATATGCAAAAAGATCATGCTGTACGCGGAACCCACCATGGTCAAACCGGTGCGTGTGCAGTTGGGAGACGAGGCCTGGTATATCGACGGACGCAAGCTGTCCGAAGACGATTACCAGGGGTTGGTGCAGCGATGGATCGGGCTGAGCAACTTCAGGAAGTATTTCGCCAACCGCGCCCTGTACTACTCGGTATACAACAGCCTGTTCGTGTCCGTGCTGACCACGATCATCGCCGTGCTCCTCTCGTTGATATACGCTTACGCCATCACGCGCACCAAGATCGCCGGCAAGATGTTCTTCCGCGTGGTGGCCATGCTGCCGCTATATGCGCCTACCATGCTCTACGGGCTGTCGCTGGTATACCTGTTCGGGCACAAGGGGTTCATCACCACGGGGTTTTTCGGGCACCTGCCCTGGCTGGCCTGGGACATTCACCTCTATGGAGCGGTGGGTATCATCATCTCCGAGGTGGTCTTCACCTTCCCGGCGGCTTACATGATCCTGATGGTTACCCTGCTCAACACCGATGCGCGGCTCTACGAAGCGGCCATCAGCCTCGGGGCCGGCAAGGTGCGCACCTTTTTGACCGTGACCCTGCCGGGGATCAAGTACGGCCTGCTGAGCGCCATCTTCGTGTGCTTCACGCTGTGCTTTACGGACTTTGGCGCGCCCAAGGTGGTCGGCGGCAACTACAACGTGCTGGCGGTGGACATCTACAAGCAGGTCATCGGACAGCAGAACTTCGGCATGGGTGCCACCATCAGCATCATCCTGCTGATTCCGGCGCTGATCTCCTTTATCGCCGACCGCATCGTGCAACGGCGCCAGGTGGTGGCGCTGACGGCCCGCAGCGTGCCGTACGCCCCCAAAAAGAACCTCTTCGTGGACACCTCCATGTTCGTGCTGTGCGCCATGATCGCCGGTTTCATCCTGGCCATGCTCTTTGCCGCGGGTTTCGGCTCGCTGGTCAAGATGTGGCCCTACAACTTTGAACTCGGTCTATGGCACTACAATTTCGAAGATGTCGGCGGGGGCGGCTACAGCGCCTTCTGGAACTCCGTGCGCATGGCCTCCTACACGGCCATCATCGGCACCATGGTGACGTTTACGGCCGCCTACCTGATCGAGAAGACGCGGGGCATGCGTATCCTGCGGCAGGTGTCCTACCTGCTGTCCATCATTCCGCTGGCGCTGCCGGGCATGGTCATCGGTATTTCCTACATCTTCTTTTTCAATGACGCGCAGCTCAACATTCCTTTCACCAACATCAGTTTCACCAACCCCTTCCACGCCCTCTACGGCACCATCTGGATCATGGTGATCGCCAACATTATCCACTTTTACACCGTCAGCTTCCTGACCTCCACCTCGGCCCTGCGCCAGCTGGACAAGGAGTTCGAGACGGTGTCGGAGTCCATGTCGGTGCCTTTTTACACCACCTTTGCGCGCGTGACCGTCCCGGTGTGCCTGCCGGCGCTGGTCGAGGTCTTCATGTTCTACTTCGTCAGCTCCATGGCCACGGTGTCGGCGGTCATCTTCCTGTACTCGGCCGACACGGTGCTGGCCTCGGTGGCCGTTGTCAACATGGACGACGCCGGCGACCAGGCCCCGGCGGCGGCCATGTGCATGCTCATCGTGATGGCCAACATCATCGTGCGACTGGCCAGCGAGGGGGTCAACTACCTGTTCCGCAAGAAGACCGAGAGCTGGCGCCGGCGCTGACGCCGGCCTGGGGCGTCAGAGCGGCTTTTCAAACGGGGACTTTTGCGCAAAGTCCCCGTTTTTTTTGGCTGAAGGCGAAGGCACGCTTCCAGAGCATAACTTCAAGTTATTCAATGTATTATAATTCTTATTTTGACTCATATGCGCGGCCCCGCTATAGAGGCGCCGATTGAGACCCTTACATCAGGAGGAGCGTTTATGGACCGAAAACCCATGTTCCGCAGAAAGACATCGATTTCGTACAAGACCGAGGAAAAGACGGTCATGCGCGGCTACAACCTGAGCGATCTGGCCGAGGAGGGCTACTCGTTCTGCGACGCGCTGTTCGTGCTCTACCAGAACCGCATCCCCACCGAGGAGGAGGAGAAGATGCTCAACTACGAGATGGGCGTCTTCCTGGAGCATTCCATGTCGCCGTCGGCCGTGGCCGCCATCGGGGTCAGCGCCGGGCGTCCCAATCTGCCCTGTGCCGTGGCGGCCGCCATCACCACCTTCGGAGGGGTGCACGGCCCGGGAGCGGCGCACGGCTACATGCTCAACAAGTATATCGAACGCGCCCTTGAAGAGGGCAAGAGCATCGACGAGATGGCCAAGACCCTGGTAGACGAATACATGGACAACAAGCGGCCCGTGATGGGCATGGGGCAGCCCCAGCACATCGACAGCGACCCGCGCGCCGAACCCATCCACCTCAAGCAGGAGGAACTGGAGCTCAAGGGCGTGTACCTGGAGTTTCAGCGGGCCGTGGAGAAATACTTCCACGAGCGGCGCAAACGCGAGGGGCGCTCCTACGTGGGCGTCAACGTGGTGGGCTCCGGCAACACGGCGCTGATGGAGATCGGTTTTTCGCCCAACGCCGGCTGGTGCATCGGCAGCGTCACCCGCGGCTTCAGCTGCGCCGCCCACGCCCTGTTCAACATGAAGAAGGGCCGCGCGTGGGGCGCTTCGCGCAACGAACCCATGGTGCAGATGATCGACCTTTCGATGATCAAGTACGTGGGGCCCGAAGACCGTGTGGTGCCCAAGCAGGAAGAGCGGCAGGAATATGCCCGCAAACAGAAGGAAGAAGGAGAATACAAGAAATGGGTTATATAGACCAGGAAAAGGCCGAGGAGCTCAATCGCATCAAGAAAGAGCGCAGGATCGGAAACCTCGACAACCCCAACATGCCCTACGACTACAGCCGCAGGGAATACGGCACCGTACCGCGGGACACCACGCGGGCGCCGTTTCAGTGGGTGTCCGAGGTGGCCTACAAGAACGTGCATCGCATCGTGGCGCGCGGATACGACACCACCGAGCTGATGGAGGAGGGCTACGGCGTGGTGGACGTCCTGTTCGTAGATTACCAGGCCCGCATTCCCACCGTTGAAGAGACGCAGATGCTCAACTACGTGATGATCCTGGCGCTGGAGGACGGGCTGTCCATGCCGGCGGCCATATCGCGCATCGTGGCCCATTCCAAGACCTTTCTCACCCAGGCCTGCGGCGCTTCGGTGCTGGCCTTCGGGCACGCCTACGGGGGATATTCGGCCTTCGGAAATCGCCTGGAAGAATACATCCGCAAAGTCGATGAAGGCGGGGTCACCCTGCGGGAGGCCGCCGAGGAACTGGTGGCCGACAACCTGCACGACGAAGCCCTGGGCGTTTCCGGGCTGATGCTCCGGGATCCGGCGGCCAAGCGCATGATCGCAAGAGCGGAAAAGCTCGGTGTGGCTGGACGTTACATCGAATTTTTAAAGGAAATCGTCACGGCTGCCCAGAAGGCCTCGGACACCCCTGTGGACGTGGACATGCTGGGGGCCAGCGGGGCGGTCATGATGGACCTGGGATTCTCGCCCGAGGCCGCTTGGGCCATCATGGCGGTCACGCGCGCCTACGCCGCAGGAGCCCATTTCATCGAGGAGATCGAGCGCAGCGAATACACC
>JAMOVG010000372.1 GCA_027061725.1 Desulfobacteraceae bacterium | reverse complement strand
AATGCGTGCGTTGGGATCGTTTCGGTCTCCCACCGGCCATCCCACATTGACGACATTGCCCGGGTCAATCATGTCCTTGGCCGTCTTGGTCTTGATGGAGCCGTTGAACCACATATACTCTGGAACTAGGTTCTTGGCCCATTTCATCTCACCCTTAATGGACATGTAGATGTGCTTACCTAAAGGGCCTTCCTCGTTGTACGGCTTGCCGTCCTTGAGCTTGCCGGCTTTGGACCAGTCCCACCACACCTTGGTGGGCAATACGCGGGCCACGGTGGGAATGTGGCAGGCCTGGCAGGCCACCTTGTCGGTGTGATCGTTGGGCTTGCTGCCCGCCTTGTGGGGCTTGTCACCGTGGCAGGACTCGCACATGATCTTGGAGGCCAGGTCGTTCTGGATGAGGCTCTTGCGGTCCATGGCCGCCGGTGTGCCGTAGATGCGGCCGGCGATGTTGTGGGAGATGGTCGTGTGGCAACGCACGCACTGGAAATCCTGGCCGTCGATGCCCATGTGGACGTCCAGCGATTTGTTGGGCTTGGTCATGGAGGAGTCCAGGTCGCCGTGTTTGACGCCGTCGCCGCCCCCGCCCCTGAAATGGCAGGAACCGCAGTTTCGGCGGGTGGGGCGGCCCACGGCCTGTACCGCCTCCTGGATGGACTCCTGGATTTCCTTGGCCATTTCGCGCTCTTCTGGATCATCGGAAGTGTGAAAGGCGTGGTAATCCTCGAAGGCCTCGCTGAAATTGAACTCCGTCTGTCCGTGGCACTTCAGACAGTCGATCTGGCCCTTCTTGCCTTTCCAGCCGATGTGGCAGGACTCGCACTTTTGGTCATGCATGAGATTGGTGGAAATGCAGAAATTGTTGACCGAGTACTGCGCCTTGCCCATGCGGTTGTCGGCTGGTGAGTTGGGGTCCGTCCAGGTCCAGTGGAGGGTCTTGCGGATCTGTTCGTCGGCCTTGTTGTGGCAGGACAGGCAGGCCTTGGTGATGTCGTCGCCGGACAGGAAGGTCTGCTGCAGTTGCTTCATCTTGGAGTGATCCGACGTCACCCAGAAATGTCGCTTTCGGGTCGCCTGGTCGGCCATCTTGCGGCCTGGCGCCCTGTCGCTGTCTTCATCACCGGAGGCGGCCAGCGGGGGGGCGGCCAACAGTAGGATCAGCAGCAGCGCGGCCGCAGGACGCACCCATCGTGACATGCATTTAGAAAATCGCATGGTGTCTCCTGAAAATAATATGAAATATTAAGTAGTTGGCTCAGGAAGGGCGTGGAGGCGACGGCCCCCGGGCCGCGGGCGGCCCGGCGTTCCGCTCGCCTCCCGTATTCTTTTCAAGCCCTATTTGCACTTGGCCGGGGAGGGTGAGTCCGCGGCATGGGCATGCAGGTACGCATGAATGTTGGCCAGGTCTTGTTCGCTGAGTTTGCTCCACTCTTCCTTGCACTTGAACTGGTCAAAGTCCTTTTTCTCGAACACGCGGTCCCACTGGGCCTGTGTCTTGGCATCCGGGCTCAGGATGGGCTTGGCGGAATCCACTTCGCCGCGCTTGTGGCAGGCTTTGTAGATCTTGCGGTAAGTGTACTTGCCCTTGCGCTCATTGGCCTTGCCGCCGGCCAGGCAGACGCCTACCGACGTGAAGGTGAAAAGGATGGCGATCAGGGTGATGATGCTTTTCTTCATGGAGGTCCTCCTTGGATAGAAAAAAGAATAGATAAATAAAATTGCGTATTGGTTACATAACCACGTAGCGGTCGGCTTTCTCGACCATTTCGGCGTGGCGGGCCTGGGTGGCAAAGTCCTTGAATCCCACGCCGGGAACTTCGTCTTCGCGTCCGTGAAGCCCGTTGGCGCGGAAGCTGACATCGCAAATCCACAGCTTGGCCTTGCCCACCAGTTTCTTGAAATCCGGCTCCACGGTAAGCAGCACCGAACGGCCGGTAAAAAAGATCTGCACCTCCTTGCCCTTGGCGTAGGCCGCCTCGGTCAGGTTGATGACGTAGTCGAGGTGCTTTTCGGAGCTAACCAGTATTCCTAATGTGTCAGCCATTAGCAGTTACCTCTTTTGTGGCATCGGTTAAATCGGTTAAAAAGGAGGCTGTGAAAAGGCACAGCCCTGGGTGAAAAGCAGGCCACACTACCACCAGCAGATGACCTTGTCGTGGGAAAAAATGTCGTCCACCAGCGCTTCCCAGTCGACGTCTCCCTGGTACAGGGGCGTTACCGTGGTGGTGTTGTCCTTGGACAGGGCGGCACTGAGCTTCTCGACGGTTTCATCGGGTTCCGAACGAAGTATGTGAAGTATTTTCATTTTGCGTCTGCTCCCGTCCTAGAAGGGTATGATGACGGTGGCCTCTTTGAGCTTTTCGGCCACATCCGCCAAGGTGACATACTGAAATCCGTACTTCTCCACGTTTGCAGAATTGTTGGAAAAGCGCTCTCCCTCCATTTCGTCCAGAAACTCCATGTTGTCATGGTAAGCCTCGTCCATGTTGGCGATCTCGTGGTTGAGGACGAACATCTGGACTTCGGCGGCTTCCAGCAGCAGACCCAGGCTTGTGCGCAGGCCCTCGTACTGCTGGTCGACATCCTTGATGAGTACAGCAATTTTCTTCATCTCGTTCTATCCTTTCTTGATGAAGTAATGGGTCATCCCGCCGTCGTCGTCGTAGAACCCCAAAAACTCGTTGTTGTTCTTCTTGGCGAAGTCAGGAATGTCGTTCTTGGAACCGGGGTCGTCTCCGATTACCTCGAGGATCTGGCCGGCCGAAAGGCCCTTGAGGGTTTTTTTGGTCTTGAGCATCGGCATGGGGCAGGTCAGCCCCCGCGTGTCCAGTACCTGATCGGCTTTGATTTCTTTGAGGTCCATGGTCGTCTCTCTCCTTTTATCGGTTGCGTGTATCGGTCGCCGCGGCTGCGGGCGACTGCTGTCGGAAATATATTAGAAAACAACAAATTTTTCCGTTTTTTCATTCCACACGGCCGCCAAAACCCACATCAGGAAAAACACCGTTATCAGCGGCATGGTGAGCGGCCAGGAGAAAACATCCGGCAGAAAGATATCCTTGCCCAGCCATTTGGAAATGCCGGTGGCCCGGAAGATGCGGCCGGCGGTGGCGTCTGCCATGGCAAAACTTACCAGGGTGAACATGAGCTTGGTCTGGCCTTCGCCTACCCGCCACAGGGTGCTGCTGGCACAGCCCCCTGAAAGCAGCATGCCGATGCCGAAGATGAATCCCCCGATCAGGCTTCCCAGAAAAAATGAGTGGTAGATGCCCATGGTGGGCTCCTGGAGGTAGCCCCACTTGATTACCGCGGATCCGGCGATGTAGATCATCAGGCTGAGCGACACGGCCTTTACCATGTCGGCCTCTCCCGTCATGAAAGGGCAGCGGAAAGCGCGTACGAAGCAGAAACGCGAACGGTGCATAATCAACCCGATGAGGAACCCGAAGAAAAGCCATCCGCCAAGCTGTGTCTTGTCGACAATCCCGTACAGGTAGAAGATGATAATTACTGCCGCGGCGACCGCAAGCCCGATGCGCGGCTGCACCTTTTCCCAGTCGACGCCCTCTCCCTCTTTCCTGGCTTTCTTGGGTTTGGCCGCCACGGGCTTGGAGGGCAGGTGCTCCATTTCCCAAAGCAGGTATTTCAGCCCCACCCAGGCGCCGGCTGCCAGGCCGAACATCATCGCGAAGCCGCCGCCTGAAAACATGGCCACCGCGGTGTAGAAACCGCCCACGTTGCAGCCCTTGGCCATGGCGGCGCCGGTCCCCATCAGGATGCCCCCGACGATGCCCTTGCCGTATTCCAGGCGCGGCGCCCTCCGGATCTTGAACTGCCGGGCCATGAGGGCCGAGGCGAAAGCGCCCATGATGATACCGACGTTGGAAAGCGATATCGGGTGCAGCCAGGGGAAAAGAGGGGGATGTCCCTTGGAGGCGCCGAAAAAGTGGTACACCCAGTCCCCCCAGTTGACGTAACCGGCGGCGATACCCCAGGGGCTCTGCCACAGGAAGATCATCAGCGCGATGATGGCGATCAGGATGCCGGCCAGCCAGGGCGGCCATTCGCTGTCAAAAAGCGCGTGATAGCTTTTAAGGGTTTCCTCACGGGCGCTGCTCCAGAAACTGTCACTGGCCATTGCTGTCTCTCTCCTCCGAAGACCACCCCGTCCGCCAGGGCTTTTTCATGAACGTTGTTGAACTCGTTGCTTCCGCTTAGAAGCGCACGGTTGCCGAAAGATAACCGTCCCACACCTTGTCGACCACCGGGAAGATGGTGTCAAAGGCGCTGGCATCGTCGATTTTCACCGGGGCTCCCAGCGGGTTGCCGCTTCCGGTATAGTTGTAGTCATAGTACTTGACACCCAGCTGCAGGAAGAAATTCTGCTTGAAAATCGGCTGGATCAGGTACGCTTCGAAAGCGTTGCCGCGGACCGCCAGCTTGCTTCCGATAAGCGAGTCCTCGGCACCGGTGAAGGGGAACCAGTATTTGGAACCGTAGTTGTACTCGAACCCGAAGCGGGCGTCTCCCCACAGGGGCAGCACGACGCCGGTGTAGACGCTGTAGCCGTCCTGGGATTCGAGGTTGCCGTTGGAGCTGAGCAGTCCCAGGCCCATGGCGTTGTAGAACGGGTTCTGCGAGAGGCCGTCGGGACTGGTGTGCGACCAGGAGCCGGCCAGGAAGAAGTCGATGTCCCAGTCGAACCACTCGGCCAGATTGGTGCGCACCAGCAATGTGGCCGCATCCCAGGTGCCGATGTTGCTGGTGGGCTCCACGCGCGTGACGTACATGCCGCCGTTGGGCTGGAAGTACAGCTCGGGACTGCCGTCGCCGTTGGTGTCCTGGGGCATGACGGTGAACGGCATGACGGTCAGGCCGGTGAACCCGTCGGTGATGTCCCAGGCGTGGGCGTAGTTGAACACCACGCTGGTGTTGTCGTCATCGTAGAAGGTGGCGATGATGCCGCCCATATTGACATCATCCACCTCGGGCTGGGACAGCCCCAGGGAAGAGGCGTTTCCGACGCCGCCTTCATAGCCGATACCCCAGCAGAACTTGATGGCCGATCCGGGAACGCCGATCAAGTCCTCGAGGCCGAAGTTCAGCGATGCGCCGTCGAACTGCCAGTTGATGATCGTGGCCAGCGGCGATCCGCCCTCCATGCTGTAATTGCGGTATTCGAGGGGGGCGCCCTCGGTGGAGGGACGGCGACCGAACGAGACGGCCACGGGCAGGTTCTCTCCGATCTGGTCCTTGTACACAAAGTAGGCGCGTTCCAAGCGGATGGTGTCGCCGTAAGGCATGCTGACGCTGTTGCCGTCCATGGTAACGTTGTCCATGGACCCGTTGAAATACCGGACGTCGGTGCTGTCGCCGAACACCTTGTAGGCGGCCATGCGGGCGTCGAAGGTCAGCTGGCTGTTGACCTTGGCATGCATGCTGAGACGAAACCGGTTGGTCCAAACGGCGTCGTTGTCCACGTCCTGTTTATCCGGCGGCGGCACCATGCCGGCAGCGGCCAGGGCGGCCATGCCCTGCTGGATCTGCTGGGCGGTGGCGCCGTTGAAGCCCTGGGGGTAGGGGGTGAAAAAGCCCTGAATGAGCTGGTTCGGGGCTGTCAGCATATCCTTGTAGTGGATGCTGTCCACCCGCGTCCTGAGTTCGAAGCCCAACGATATTTTGTCGGTGGCGGTGTGGATCTCGGCCTTGTTGAGGCGCTGATCCATTTCCTTGACATCTTCGGCTTTCTGGGCCTGGGTTTTCTCCAACTGCTCGAGTTTCTGCTGCAGTTTCATCATCTGCTCGCTGAGCACCTTGAGCTGCTGTTTGAGGTCGTCAACCTCCCCGGCGAACAGCCCGCCGGGCCATAAAAGCAGCACAAACAAAAACAGAATGCCGTAACAGACAGGGTTTCTGGCCTTGCCGTTGAAAAACGCCATCTTTTTTTCCTCCACTCCCTAGAATAAAATGTTGAAAAATTGTCCCCATACCCCTGCCGTGCGGGTGAAGGGTAAACCCTGGCGGACGCTCCGAGGAAACCCTTCACAGTGCTTTATACAAATGCTGTGCCAGGGTCGATTTTTTTAACAAAAAGGGTAATTGCGCGAAAAAACAGAATATACCCTGTTTTCAATATCCTCTTGCGATGGAGTTGTAAATGGTGTAGTTAACACCTGTTAATTAGCAGTTTACAGAAAAGGAAGCGTTTCATGGATCTGAGCAAATACTGGAAAACCATCGTGGACACCCTCCAGGACGGGCTAATTGTAGTCGACCCCTGGGGCAACATCCGCGCCGTGAATCCGGCCGCCGAGCGCATGACCGGCTACAAGGAGGCCGAGCTGGTGGGAAAGTCCTGTCGCATTCTGAACTGCACCGGCTGCAGGATCCGGGGCGAAGGGGCGGGGGAAAAGTGGTGCGGCCTGTTCTCGATTGGGGTTATGCTGGACAAGAAGTGCCTCATCACCCAGAAAAGCCGCCGTGTGCTGCACATCGTCAAAAGCGCCTCGGTGCTGCGCGACGAACAGGGAAGGGCGATCGGCGCGGTGGAGACCCTGCGGGACGTGTCGGAGGTGGTCCGCAAGCAGCGTGAGATTGAGACCCTGCGCCAGACCTGTAACTTCAACGACGGATTTTTCGGCCTGCTGGGAAAGACCGCCGTCATGCGTAATCTGTTTGAAATTATCGACAACGTGGCGCGGTCCGAGGCGCCGGTGCTCATCCAGGGTGAAAGCGGCAGCGGCAAGGAACTCATCGCCCGGGCCATCCACAACGCCGGACCGCGCAAGGACAAACCCTACATCAAGGTCAACTGCGCGGCCCTGAATGAAAACCTGCTGGAGAGCGAACTCTTTGGACATATCAAGGGCGCTTTTACCGGCGCCGAGCAGACCCGCGTGGGCCGCTTTGAGGCCGCCCACGAGGGAACCATCTTCCTGGACGAAATCGGCGACATCCCGTTGTCAACGCAGGTCAAGCTGCTGCGGGTCATCGAGGAGATGCACATCGAGCGCGTCGGCGATCACACGCCGATTCCCGTAAACGTGCGGGTGGTCAGCGCGACCAACAAAGACCTGGAGGCGCTGATCGAAAGCGGGAAATTCCGGCAGGATTTCTATTTTCGCATCAGCGTCTTTCCACTGACCAGCCCGCCACTGCGTGAGCGGCGCGACGACATTCCCCTGATCGTCCAGAATTTTATCAGCCAGAACGCTATCAAGAGCGGCAAGAAGATCCTGGGGTTGACCTCCGAGGCCATGCAGAAGCTGGTGGGTTACGAGTGGCCGGGCAACGTCCGCGAGCTGCGCAACGCCATCGAGTACGCTTTTGTGCTGTGTCCCAGCGGCGCTATCGACGTGGAGCACCTGCCGCCCAAAATCGCCGCCGGCGGGGCGCCCCTCTCCGCCGGCGACAGCACCGTCGTGGGAGATCCCGCCGAACGCCTGGCGCTGATTGACGCCCTGCGCCAGACCGGGGGCAACCAGTCCCAGGCGGCCCGGCTCCTGGGGGTCAGCCGTGTGACCATCTGGAAGCGCATCAACAAGTACGGCATCGATCCGCGGCGTTTTGGCGCCAGAAGCGCATCGGCGGCGCAGCGGCCCTGAGCTGAGAAAGAGGCGATATGCGAAGAAAAATCGGTTGGGCGGTGGTGCTGCTGTGCGTGCTTGCGGTGGCAGGTTACGGAGTGGCCCGATGGGTGGTCACCCGGCAGGTGGCCGAGCAGATCCGGAAGAACGTGGCCGAAATGGAGGCCATCGAGGCCCTGGACTACGGTTCGCTCAACGTGGCCCTCATCGGTCAGCATGTCAGTCTGCAAGACGTCACCGTGACACTGGCCGCACCAAGGCAGCGGCTACACATCGAGCGGGTGTCGGTGGACGGCTTCAGGCCGGGCGACGCCATTCCCGGACGCCTGCATCTGCTTATCGAGGGCCTGGCGCTGAGCGTCGACGACCCGCTGATGAAGCCGGTCCGCCGCACGCTGACGCAGCTGGGATACCAGCGGCTGAAGGTCCTGCTGGAGTGCCGTTACCGGTTCGATGAATCAGCCGGACGGCTGGACGTGGAGCAACTGCGCGTGGACGTGGGGCGGATGGGGACCCTCAATGTGACGGCCGAATTGCAGAACCTGGATATCGGCCGCCTGAAGCAGGGCCTGGACAATCCCCTGAGCATGGTCGTGCTGCTGCCCTCGGCGGCCATTTCCGGCCTGCGGCTTGACTACCGGGACGCCTCACTGGTACGGCGGATTCTGAAAGAGGGGGCGCGCCGTGCGGGTGTGAGCGAAGCGGACTATACCCGGCGCTTGTCGCAAGACGTCGCCGCGTCGCTGTCCGGCCGGCAGGATGCGCGCCTGGCCGAGGCCGCACGGGCCGTGGCCCGCTTTCTTCAGAAACCGGGTCACATTTCCGTGCGCCTGTCACCGGCCAAACCGGTGCCGCTGCTGCAGCTGGTGTTTACGCGCAACCCCGCCGACCTGGCGGCCCTGCTGGGGCTTGAGGTCCACTCCTGATTTTCGTTTGGCGCCGGACTCAGGGGGTCGCCTCACCCCTGCTGGACAGGTAGTCGATGGCATCCTGGTTGCCGCCGGCCGCCGCGGTTTTAAAGTCGGCCATGGCCTTCTGCCGGTCACCGGCCCTGAGGTGCACCCAGCCACGGGCGTAGAAATAGGCCGGACGGTTGGGGTCCAGCATGATGGCGTGGTCGATGTCGCTGATGGCGTCGGCGTAGCGGCCCAGTTCAGCGAGGCTAACGCCCCTTCCAAAATAGTAGTAGGCCACGTCCGGGGCCAGCGTGATGGCGCGGCTGAAGTAACGCACGGCGGCCTTGTGGTTTCCGTAGGCCGCACAGATGTCGGCTTTTTCGGACCACTGGCGGGCCTCGTTGGCGGCCTGCGGTGCGGGGGCCGCCGGCTGGGACTGGGGACCCGTGGCCGCGGCCAGCGGAGCGGCCGCCAGGAGCAGCAGGACGGGCAGGAAAAGCAGCGGTTTTCTCATGGTCTTCCTCCACAATGATGATGCGTTGGCGCCAAAGGTATCCCCGACAGGCGGGCCCGGCAGTGCCCTTTACCCGGACGCGGGGGGGCACCCTTATTATCGCCGCCCGGCGGCCAAACTTGAATCGCCCCCCGGAAAGGGATTCGCCGGTCCCGCGGTGCCGGCGGCTGCCTTGTCTATGGATTGTGAAAACGGAGATGATTCCCTCTCATACGAAAAAAAACGGCCGGGCGCAATGGGGAAGCGGAGTCGAGCGATCTTCGCGTTTGCCGCGGATACGGGGAAAATGTCCTATGCAAGAATTTGAAACACTCACCCGGGGAGAGGGATGTTGAGCGCTGATTTACCCAGGAATGCGGGTGCCGGGGGCGGCACGGTTGCGGTACAGGGCGTCTGTTTCGACGCCAACGCCTCCTTTGCGCGCGGGGCCGCCGGGGGACCGGTCGCCATTCGCCAGGCGCTTTTCAGCGGCAGCGCCAACCTGTGCGCCGAGAACGGGTTCGATCTGGCGGCAGGCGGCGGCGTGCGTTTCGTGGAAGACGACCTGCGGCCGGCCGGCGCGGACGTCATGCCCGCAAAGGTCGAGGGCCGGGTCGCCGAACTGCTGGCCCGCGGTGTCCGCGTGCTCTGCCTGGGGGGCGACCACTCCATCACCCACCCGATCCTGAGGGCTTACGCTGGCCGCTACCCGCGGATCAGCGTTCTGCACCTGGACGCCCACCCGGACCTGTACGACGAACTCGACGGAAACCGCTTTTCGCACGCCTGCCCCTTTGCGCGCATCATGGAGGAGAAGCTTGCCGACCGGCTGGTGCAGGTGGGCATCCGCACCAGCAACGGCCACCAGCGCGAACAGGCCCGGCGCTTCGGGGTCGAGGTGGTGCCCATGGCCGACTGGCACGACCGGCTTTTCCTGCGTTTCCAAGGCCCCCTCTACCTGTCCATCGACCTGGACGTGCTGGACCCGGCCTTCGCGCCCGGCGTCTCCCACCACGAACCCGGGGGGGCGAGTACCCGGCAGCTCATCGGCCTGCTGCAGCGGCTGGAAGCCGACGTGGTGGGAGCCGACATCGTGGAGTGCAACCCGCTTCGTGATGTGGGCGGCATGACGGCCATGACGGGGGCCAAACTGGTTAAGGAGGTGGCGGCCCTGATGGCCGCGGCGGACGATCAGCGCGCCAGTCGAAAATACCAGTCGATCAGCGCGGGACCGGCAAACACGTAGAGGATGGCTCCCAGCGAGAGAAAGGGGCCGAAGGGCACGGCCAGCTTCAGGTCTTTGCGGCGCTGGGCCAGCACGATGACGAAACCGACCAGGCTGCCGACCAGGGATCCCACGAATATGGTGAACAGAACCCCCTGCCAGCCGATGAAAGCCCCGATCATGGCCAGCAGCTTGACGTCACCCATGCCCATGCCCTCCTTTTTGGCCACCAGCCGATAGGCCACGGCCACCGCCAGCAGGCTGCCGCCCCCCAGCAGGATTCCCAGCAGGGCGTCGACTAGGCTGGTGCGCGGCAGCAGGAAAGAGGCCGCCAGCCCCAGCACGATGCCGGGCAGGGAGATGACATCCGGGATGATGCGGTGGTCGATGTCGATGAAGGTAACCACGATCAGCGCGGAGATGAAAATGAAATACACCAGCGCCGGCAAACTGGGGCCGAAGCGCGTCACCACTGCCAGGGCGGTCAGCCCCCCCAGCAGTTCGACCAGCGGGTAGCGTGGGGAGATGCCGGCGCCGCAGTTGCGGCAGCGGCCGCGCAGCAGCAGGAAACTGATCACCGGGATGTTGTCGTAAAACGGAATCGGCCGGCCGCAGCGCGGGCAGGCCGAAGCCGGTCGAATCAGCGATCTGTTCAGCGGCACCCGGTAGATGCAGACATTCATGAAACTGCCGACGCACAGGCCGTAGATGAACGCGAAAATTTGGTATATACTGTCCATGGATCCGCCCGTGTTTGCCTCCCTCAATTCTGCCTTATCGGCGCGTGCCGTCAAAAACATGAAATAACAAGGTGTTTCCGTTGCGCTCCAACGGGTGAACCTAAAATTGAGGCCGGTCCATTGTCAAACCAAAAAAAAGTCTTATTTTAGTCAATTACGGTCTACCCCCTCGAGGGGGCAGTCGTGAAAGCGCCGTCCAAGGCGCCTATTAAAATAAATCGGAAGGGCTGCGGAGACCCCCGCGGGACCGCCCGTACAGCCCTTTGAGCAGGAGAAAAAATGGCAGAAACCGATCACGATGATCTGATCAGTCTTATCGAGGAAAACGACGACGACCTGGAAATTCCCACCACGCTGCCGCTTATGCCGGTGCGGGACGTGGTGATCTTCACCGACATGCTGCTGCCGCTGTTCGTGGGGCGTGACAAGTCGGTGCGGGCCGTGGAGGCTGCCATCGCGCGTGATGGCTTTCTCTTCCTGGCCACGCAGCGCGAGGCGGCCATCGAGAACCCCAGCGAGGACGACATCTATCGCTTCGGCACGGTGGGGCGCGTGATTCGTATGCTCAAGCTTCCCGACGGCCGCGTCAAGGTGCTGGTGCAGGGTATCGCCAAGGGCCGCATCAAGCGGTACGTGCGCAAGCGGTCTTTTTTTCGGGTCCGCATCGAGGTTATTGATAGCGAGCCGGTGGCCGAAATCGACCTGGAGACCGAGGCCCTCATGCGCAACGTGCGCCAGTACGCCGAAAAGATCCTGGCGCTTCACGGGGAGTTGACCGCCGACATCGGCGCCATTCTGGGCAGCATCGAGGACCCGGGCAAACTGGCCGACCTGGTGGCGTCTAACCTGACGCTCAAGATCGAAGAAGCCCAGGGACTGCTGGAGATTCTTGACCCGCTGGAGCGGCTGCGCAAGGTCAACGACATCCTCTTTCGGGAGGTCGAGCTGTCCTCCATGCAGGCCAAGATCCAGTCCGACGTCAAGGATGAGATCTCCAAGAGCCAGCGGGACTATTTCCTGCGCGAACAGGTGCGGGCCATCAACCGCGAGTTGGGCGAGAGCGACGAGAAGACCAAGGAGATCAAAGAATACCAGAAGAAGATCAAAAAGGTGCGCATGCCCAGGGAGGCCCGCGAGGAGGCCGAAAAGCAGCTCAAGCGCCTGGAGATGATGCACCCCGATGCTGCCGAGTCCTCGGTGGTGCGGACGTATCTCGACTGGCTGGTGGAGATGCCCTGGCGCAAGTCGTCGCGCGACGTCTTCGACATCCGGCGCGCCAAGAGGGAACTCGACAAAGAGCATTACGGCCTGGAAAAGGTCAAAGACCGCATCCTGGAATACCTCAGCGTGCGCAAGCTCAACCCCTCCATGAAGGGCCCCATCCTGTGCTTCGTGGGTCCGCCAGGCGTGGGCAAGACCTCGCTGGGCAAGGCCATCGCCAGCGCCACGCGGCGAAAGTTTGTTCGCATTTCGCTGGGTGGGGTGCGCGACGAGGCTGAAATCCGGGGACACCGGCGCACCTACATCGGCGCCATGCCGGGGCGCATTCTGCAGGGGCTCAAGCAGTGCGGCACCAACAACCCGGTCTTTATGATGGACGAGATCGACAAGCTGGGCGCCGATTTTCGCGGCGACCCCTCGTCGGCGCTGCTGGAGGCGCTGGACCCGGAACAGAACAACGCCTTTTCCGACCATTATCTCAACCTGCCTTTCGATCTGTCACGGGTCATGTTTATCCTGACGGCCAACATCACCGACACCATCCCGCCGGCGCTGCTCGATCGCATGGAGGTCATCAACCTGGCGGGCTACACGTCGGACGAGAAGCTGATCATCGCCCGGCGCTACCTGCTGCCGCGCCAGATCAAGGAGAACGGCCTGAAGAAGGGCGCCCTGGAGATCAGCGACGGCGCCCTTGAGCAGATTATCTCCGAGTACACCTTCGAGTCCGGCCTGCGGAACCTGGAGCGCGAACTGGCCTCCATCTGCCGCAAGGTCGCCCGCCGTCTGGCCGAGGGCGACAAGGGGCCCTTTCGCATCACACGGCGCAACCTGGGCCGCTACCTGGGCGTACCCCGGTATTTTCCCGAGATGGACCGCGAGGAGAACCAGGTGGGCTTGTCGGCCGGGCTGGCCTGGACCCAGGCCGGCGGGGAGGTGCTCTACGTGGAAGTTTCGCTGATCCGCGGCAAGGGAGACCTGATTCTCACCGGTCAGCTGGGCGACGTCATGCAGGAGTCGGCGCGTGCGGCCATGAGCTACGCCAAGGCCAACCTGGCGTCGCTGGGGGTGCGGGGAAATCCCTTCGACCGGTACGACGTTCACATCCATGTGCCCGCCGGGGCCATCCCCAAGGACGGGCCCTCGGCCGGCACGGCCATGGCCACGGCGCTGATATCGGCTCTCTCGCACCGGCCGGTGCGCAGCGATGTGGCCATGACCGGTGAAATCACACTGCGCGGCCGCGTGCTGCCCGTGGGCGGACTGAAGGAGAAGGCCATGGGCGCCCTGCGCTCGGGCATTCACACAGTGGTGGTGCCCGAGAAGAACAAGCGTGACCTGGCCGAGATTCCCAAGACCATCCGGCGCCGCATCCGCTTCGTCACGGTCCGGCAGATGGAGCAGGTGCTGGACGTGGTGCTGGAAAAACCGCCCAGGAAGAAAGCCGTGCGGGGCAGGGGCAAAAATGCGCGTACTGGCAGTCGATAGCGCCGCCGCGAGTGCGTCGGCGGCCGCCGTGGAAGACGGCGAGGTCCGTGCCGAACTGGTGCTCTGCACCGGGCGGACCCACTCCCGGCACCTGATGGAGATGATCGACCAGGTGTTGCGCCTGGCCGCCTGGAAACCCCGGGAGCTGGATGCGCTGGCCGTCACGCGGGGGCCGGGGTCGTTCACCGGGTTGCGCATCGGCATCAGCACCGTCAAGGGGCTGGCCATGGCGCTGGATAAACCCTTGGCCGGCGTGTCCAGCCTGGAGGCGCTGGCGCTGCAGTGCGCCATGGGCCGAATGCCCGTGTGCGCCCTCATCGACGGGCGCAAAGGGGAGGTCTACCACGCCCGCTATCGCCCGGCGGACGGCGCGCTGGCGGCCGAAGGGCCGGAGGCGGTCCTGCCGCCCGCCGAGGCCGTGGGAGACGTGGATCAACCCACGATTTTCTGCGGCAGCGGGGCGCTGCTCTACCGGGACCTGATCCGCGAGTGCCTCGGGGAGCGGGCACTGTTCGCACCGCCGGGGGGCGACTTCATCCGGGGCGGCAGCGTGGCGCAGCTGGCGATGGCGGCCTTGCGGCACCCGGAAAATTGCCGCCCCGAGCGCCTGGTGCCACGCTACATCCGCCGACCCGACGCCGAAATCAATCCTAGAAACCCCATATTTGCCTGAAATTGAACGTTTTTCGATATTCCGGCATCATATTGACATTTTTCCCGCAGGCTGATAGGTAGAAAGGGCATACTTCCATGGACGGCGAGCACGGCAAAAATTCCGTGAAAGAAAAACTGATATGGTCTGAGCCGCCCCGTGAGACCGCTTTCCCCATCGCACGCCCGGGATACGGTGTCATCGGTGCCACGGCTTTCGTGACCGCCATACTGGCGGTGCTGGGACTGAAACTCCCGGCACTGCTGGCGCTGGCGGTTTGCGGATTCTGCGTGTGGTTTTTCAGGGATCCGGACCGCATGACACCCACCGGGGAGGGGTTGGTGGTGGCGCCGGCCGACGGAAAGGTGATTTTCTGCGGAAGGGAGGAAGACAGCCCTTACACGGAAGGACCCTGCCGCCGGATCAGCATATTCATGTCGGTTTTCAATGTGCACGTCAACCGTATTCCCTGTGACGGCACGGTGACCGCGGTGGATTACCACCCGGGAAAGTATTTTTCGGCCAACCTGGACAAGGCGGCTGAAGAGAACGAGAAGAACGCGGTATTCATCGAGACCCCGGAGGGCCGGCGGGTGTGCGTCGTTCAGATCGCCGGGCTCATCGCCCGGCGCATCATATGCAGGGTACAGGCCGGCGATGAAGTGCGGCGCGGCAGAAGATTCGGCATGATCTGCTTTGGCTCGCGTCTTGATCTGTACCTGCCGGAAAACGCCGAATTGCAGGCAACCGTCGGTCAGAAGGTCAAGGCCGGCACAACCATAGTGGGGAAACTCTCATGAGAAGACGAAAACGATCCGATCGGAGGAGGGTACGGCGCGGCATCTACGTGCTCCCCAACATTTTCACGTCGTTGAACCTGTTCTGCGGTTTTTTTGCCGTCATCTCCTCCATTGACGGCAAATTCATCGCCGCGGCGGTGGCCATCCTGGTGGCGGCGGTTTTCGATCTGCTCGACGGCAAGATCGCACGGGCCACCAACACCACCAGCCAGTTCGGCATCGAGTACGACTCCCTGGCCGACCTGGTGTCCTTCGGGCTGGCCCCGGGGCTGATGATCTACCTCTGGGCCCTGCAGCCGCTGGGCCGCATCGGGTGGCTGGCCGGGTTTCTTTTCATGGCCTGCGGCGCCCTGCGCCTGGCGCGCTTCAACACCCAGGCGGGCAGTTCCTCGGGAAAGTATTTCACCGGGCTGCCTATTCCGGCCGGCGCCAGCACGGCGGCCACGGTGGTGCTGTTTAGCCATCGTATCGGCTTCCAGGGAACCGACTACCCCATCGTCATGCTGATCCTGCTCTACGTGCTGTCTTTTCTGATGGTCAGCACCATCAAGTACTTCAGCTTCAAGGATCTCGAACTTTTCAAGCGCATTAATTTTAACGTGCTGGTCGCCACCATCCTGGTGCTCATCTTCGTGGCGGCCCAGCCCTCGCTGGCGCTGCTGCTGTTCTGGATCGGCTTCATCCTGTCCGGGCCCATCAACTACGTGCGGCATCACCGGACGGCCGCTGAGGAGGACGCCAAATCGCCCGAGACCGAAAACCACAGTTCATTTTCCATCTGAGCCGGCGGTTGCGGCGTCGGTAGCCGATCCGGATAATTCCGTAAAGATAGCGGTTTGACCGTGGCCCTTCCCGTGTCGGGACGGGCCTTTTCACCAGCGGGTATCGCCATGCCCGTTACCGAATGACTGTCAGCAAAAAGGAAAGCGTGTCATGAGCGACAAGAAACCGAATGTAGCCGTTGTGGGTGCCACGGGTGCCGTCGGCAACCAGATGATCGCCTGCCTTGAGGAGCGCAACTTCCCCTTGAAATCCCTGCGCCTGATGGCCTCCAGCCGTTCGGCGGGGCGTCGGCTGCCTTTCCGCGGAGAGCAGATCACGGTCGAGGAGCTGACCGAGGACTCCTTCGGCGACGTGGACATCGCCCTGTTCTCGGCCGGGGGCGGCACCAGCCAGCGGTTCGCGCCGGCGGCCGCCCGCAGCGGGTGCGTGGTGGTGGACAACTCCAGCGCCTGGCGCATGGACCCGGATGTGCCGCTGGTGGTCCCGGAGGTCAATCCGCACGCCATTGCCGGCTATACCACCAAGGGCATCATCGCCAATCCCAACTGTTCCACCATTCAGATGGTGGTGGCGCTGAACCCCATCCACCAGAAAGCCGGCATCCGGCGTATCGTGGTGTCGACCTACCAGGCCGTTTCGGGCACCGGCATGCGGGCCATTGAAGAACTGACCCGCCAGACGAAAGCCGTCATGGAAAAGAAGGCGTGCCCGCGGGAAGTCTACCCCCACCAGATCGCCTTCAACTGTCTGCCGCATATCGACGTCTTCCTGGACAACGGCTACACCAGGGAAGAGATGAAGATGGTCAACGAGACCCACAAGATCATGGAGGACGACGCCATCGCCGTAACGGCCACTACCGTGCGGGTGCCCGTTTTCTACGGACACTCGGAATCCATCAATATCGAGACGCGCACGCACATCGGCGCCGACGAGGTACGGTCGCTGCTGGAAAAGGCGCCCGGCGTGGCCGTGGTGGACGATCCGCAGGAGAACCGCTATCCGCTGGCCCTGGATGCCGAAGGGCAGGACCTTACCCTGGTGGGACGCATCCGCCAGGACGAATCCATCGCCAACGGCATCAACATGTGGGTGGTCGCCGACAACATCCGCAAGGGGGCCGCCACCAACACGGTGCAGATCGCCGAAGTGCTGGTGGAAAAATATCTCTGAGATGGCGCACCGCAAAATGCGGACTTGACGAACCGGTCAAAGAATAATAATATTTAAAAGTTAAGTGAACGGGGCGGCGTGGCGTCGCCCCCGAATGTTTTTTGCAGGAGAACAACGGTGGAACGCATACCCATCACGCGCGAGGGATACGAGGCCCTCAAGAAAGAACTGGAAAACCTCAAGCGCGTCGAAAGGCCGCTCAACATCAAGGCCATCGAAGAGGCCCGTGCCCACGGCGACCTGTCTGAAAACGCCGAGTTCGAGGCCGCCAAGGAACGGCAGGCCTTCATCGAGGCGCGCATCAACGAACTGCAGATGAAGCTCGGCAATGCCGATATTATCGACCCGGACAAGCTGCCCCGCGACCGGGCCGTTTTCGGAAGCCGCGTGGTGCTGGAGAACCTGGACACGGGCGAGAACGTGGAGTACCAGCTGGTGGGGCCGGACGAGTCCGATATCGAAAAGGGCAAGATTTCCGTTTCCTCGCCCCTGGGCCGTGCGCTTATCGGGCAGCCGCCGGGCCAGGAGGTGGTCATGGAGGCTCCGGGCGGGAAACGCTGCTACGAAATTCTGGAAATACGATAATCGAGACCGCCGTTCAAGGCCCGCGGGCGTCTGCCACGCAGGCCTGGGCAACGGCGTGAGGAGGAAGCCTTGGCGCGCATCACGGTAGAAGATTGTCTGAAGAGGGTGCCCAACCGTTTTCTGCTGGTCAACATGGTGGCCAAGCGGGTACGGCAGATCCGGGAGGGCTCCGATTACCTGGTCAGTTCACCCAAGAACGAGGACGTGGTGGTGTCTCTGCGGGAGGTAGCCGCCGGGAAGATCACCATCAAGGAGAAAAACCCCGGGGAAGAGACCTCTTCGGCCTGAGCGATTTCATGCACAGCCGGGCAGTGGCCGCACCGGGTTGGGCGAACCGATTGCCGAAAACCAGCTACACATACAAGTCGGTCAACCGGACAGTGGGCAAGGCCCTGCACCGCTACGCCATGATCGCCGACGGCGACCGCATCCTGGTGGGGCTCTCCGGCGGGGCGGACAGCATGACCCTGCTGTGGGTCCTGCGGGAGCGGCTGCGGCGCGTGCCCATCGACTACGAGCTGCACGCCCTGTATGTCGACCCGGGGTTCGAGGGCGGTTTCGCGGACCGGCTGGCGCAGTACTGGCGGCAGGCCGGGCTGACGGTGCACGTGGCGCACACCGATGACGGTGTGGTGGCCCACAGCGCGGAAAACCGGGAAAACCCCTGTTTCCTGTGCAGCATGCGGCGCAGAAGGCGCCTTTTCGAGACGGCCGACCGCCTGGGATGCACCAAGATCGCCCTGGGGCACAACCGCGACGACATCGTGGAAACGTTCTTCATGAACATGTGCTACGCCGGAGAAATCAGCACCATGCAGCCCGCCCAGGATTTCTTCGGCGGGCGCTTCACCGTCATCCGGCCGCTGGCATACACCGAATCCCGGATGATCCGGCGTTTCGCCCGGGAGCGCGGGTTTCCGCACTTCGAAAATCCCTGTCCCAGCGCGGGGCACTCCAAGCGCCAGCAAATCAGGGAATGGCTAGACCGGCAGTACCGTACCAACCGCAAAATCAGGGGCAATATTTTCCGGGCGCTGCACAACGTCAGACAGGATTACCTGCTGAAGTAGGCCGGTGCTGCGATTTCCCGCAGGACAGGACCATGAAAGACATTCAGAACCAGCCTGACTACCGCAACATCCCCATCGACAAGGTGGGCATCAAGAACCTGCGCTACCCCATCCGCGTACTCGACCGGCAGAACGGTTTTCAGCACACGGTGGCCTCCATCAACATGTACGTCGATCTGCCCCACAAGAACAAGGGCACCCACATGAGCCGTTTCGTGGAGATCCTGCACCACCTGGCCTCGCCCGAAATCTCGCTCAAGGGCATCGGCGACGTGCTCGAGCAGATGAAGCGGCACCTCAACGCCGCCTCGGCCCACATCGAGGTGACCTTTCCCTATTTCATCGCCAAGAAGGCCCCGGTGAGCGGTTCCGTGGGGTTGCTGGACTACACCTGCCGCTTCATCGGCTCCAGCGATCCCGAGGGTTACGTGGATCTGGTTTCCGAGGTGATCGTGCCGATCTCCTCGGTCTGCCCCTGTTCCCGGGAGATCAGCGACGTGGGCGCCCACAACCAGCGCGGTGAGGTGCGACTGAGCACGCGCTTCAAGAAATTCATCTGGATCGAGGACATGATCGCGCTGGTGGAGTCGTGCTCCTCGTGTGAAGTCTACTCGGTGCTCAAACGGGTGGACGAAAAGCACGTCACCGAGTGCGGCTACAACAACCCCAAGTTCGTCGAGGACGTGGTGCGCGACGTGGCCCAGAAACTCAAGGCCGACAGCAACATCACCTGGTTTGCGGTCAGCGCCGAAAACTTCGAGTCCATCCATAACCACAGCGCCTACGCCTACATCACCGACGGCACCCTGCCCAGGTAAATCCCCCCTCTGGGGCGACGACCATCCGTCCGCTGTGCGCTCAAGGAGGCCCCGCGGCATTGCGGGTCAGGCGCCGTTCAGCGGCACCCCGTGACCGGACATCAGGGCGATTGGTGCGCGTTTCGTCCGCAGACGGCGCGCCGCAGCCTGCGCATGAGGCGCTCCGGGGACTTGCCGGCCGTGTTGAACATCAGCACGTAGCGGTAGGTTCGCCCGCGGCCGTCCAGCAGGTAGCCGGCGCGCGTGCGGATGCCCTTGAGCGTTCCGGTCTTGTACCACTCGCACCACTGGCGGCGCAGCAGCAGGCGGTGGGGCGCGAAGTGCGCCAGCACCGTCATCATGCCGTCGGCCGTGATGCGGTTGCGCCGGGAGATGCCGGAGCCTTCGGCGAGCACCAGATCCCTGATGCCCAGATTCTCACGGGCAAAGGCGCTTACGGCGTCGACTCCTTTGGTGAGGGTCCCCGGCGGCCCGAAGGCCGCGATGCCGCAGCGGATCAGCAGCTGGTTGGCGATGAAATTGTTGGAAAAGGCCAGCAGGCGGGCGACGACTTCCGTCAGCGAGAAAGGCGAGACCAGCCGGTAAATCCGGCGGGCGTTCTGTGCCGCCCCGGGCCGAAGGCGAACGCGGCCCGCGAAGGACACTCCCAGGCGCTCCAGGAAGGCGCGCACCAGGCTCCCGGCGTAAATGGCGATGTCGTTTCTGTGGTGCGAGAGGATGATGCGCCCGCTGGACAGTCCGGAGGCCCGGATGCGTGCCGGCGCCGGCGGCACCAGGGGCGTCTGCGGCTCGGCGCTGACGATTTTCCCCCCGGCGCCGCGGCGGAAGGCGACGGTGTTGAAGTTGACGCAAAGCGCGCCGTTGGGCGCATCGTACGGTTGGCGCGAAGCTGTGACGCCCGGAATGGTCAGCGGCTGGGCGAAATAGGCGTCGTCCACCACGACATCGTTGAAAACGGCGCCCTGCGCACGCAGAAGGGCGGCCAGTCGAGGGGCGGCCTCGGCCAGCACCTCGGAGATCAGCAGGGGGTCTCCGTAACCCTTGATGACCAGGTTGCGGCGGTCGTCCAGGAGAAAATCGGTGAAGAAGCGGAAATCCGCGCCCAGGTAGTGAAAAGCCGCCAGGGAGGTGAGCAGCTTGAGGGTCGAGGCCGGCACCAGCAGACGGTTCGCATTTTTTGAAACCAGTACCCGCCCGGTGGGCGACACCACCAGGGCGGCATCCGAAGGCCCCACCGCGGAGCGGATGAAGTCCGCCGGGATGACGGCCGCCGGGCCGGCGCCCGCCGGTGGCGCCGCCAGCAGCACCAGCAGCACCGGCACCAGGTTTTTGAGCAGACGCATGCCCTTCATTTGGCGGG
>JAMOVG010000371.1 GCA_027061725.1 Desulfobacteraceae bacterium | reverse complement strand
AAGCGAAAAACCGAGCTGGCCGAATACGACAAGGAAACCCTGGCCACCACGGCCCACGTCAACCGCCTCAAGGCGGACCTCAAATCGCTGGAAGAGGAGGTCAAACGACTGCGCGCCGGGGCGCGCCGGCAGGCCGAACAGGGCGAGCGGCTGCGCCCCTTTCCCGGAACCGGGGACCGGCAGTACCTGACGGATCTCAAGGTGGGCGGCCGCCACCTGCTCATCCTGGTGGACGCCTCGGCCAGCATGCTCGACGAAACCATCGTGCAGATCGTCCGGCGCAGCTTCATGTCCCCCGGCCGCAAGGTCCGGTCGGCCAAGTGGCAGCGGGTGGTGGCCACCGTAGACTGGCTGACCACCCAGCTGCCGCCCAAGAGTCGTTTCCAGGTCATGGCCTTCAACGAGAAGGCCTTCCTGCCGGCAAAGGCGCAAAGCGGGGACTGGCTCGACGCCGGCAGCGTGGACCAACTGGAGCGGGCCGTCAAGGCGGTGCGCAACCTGGTGCCGGAAAAAGGCACCAGCCTGATGAACGCCTTCAAGGCCGCCATGGCGCTCACCCCCCGCCCGGACAATATTTTCCTGCTGACCGACGGGCTGCCCACCATGGGATCATCCAAGCCCTGGCGCAAGCGGGTGTCGGCCGCCACGCGGCTGAAGCACTTCTACACCGCCATGGCTTTCATGCCCCGCCAGGTGCCGGTCAACGTGATCCTGTTTCCCCTGGAGGGAGACCCGGACGCCGCCGGCGCCTTCTGGCGCCTGGCCTGGCGCACCCATGGGTCCCTGCTCTGCCCATCGAAGGACTGGCCGTGAAATGAGACGCTCCCGCCGCGACACCGAAGTCTTCAGCCTCTCCTTCCTGGACTGCATCTGCTGCGCCTTCGGGGCCATCATCCTGCTCTTCGTGCTGTCGAAGTTCGCCGCCCCCATGGTCATCGAAAACCTGAAAAAAGACCTCAGCGGCCAGATCCAACGCCTCGAAAAGGAACTCGTCGAGATCCGCGGCAGCACCACGGTGCTCAACCGCGAGCTGACCGCCGTCCGGGAGCAGCTGTCGCAGGAAAAAACGCGCCTGGCGCGCCTGCAGGGCGACCTGTCCGCCATCCGGGGAAAATACAAGGCCTCCAAAAGCGACGCCCGCGTGCAGAACCTCATCGAGCAGCGCCTGGCCCGCGCGCGCCAGGCGCTGACCGAGGAGATGAAACGCCTCTCCAAAAACCGTCCCCGGCGCGTGGACCGCTCGGTGGGCGGCATCCCGGTGGACAGCGAGTACATCATCTTCATCATCGACACCTCCGGCAGCATGCAGCGCAACGCCTGGCCGCTGATGCGCGAGAAGATGCGCCAGGTCCTGAAAATCTATCCGCACGTCAAGGGCATCCAGGTGATGAACGACATGGGCAACTACCTGTTTTCCCAGTACCGTGGCCGCTGGATACCGGATTCGCCGGCCCGGCGGCGGGCCATCCTGCTCAGGCTGGCCACCTGGCGGGTCTTCAGCAACTCCAGCCCGGTGGAGGGCATCACGGCGGCCATCAACCGGTTTTACGCCCCGGACAAGAAAATCAGCATCTACGTCTTCGGCGACGAGTTCGCCGGCGGCGACATCGCCTCGGTGGTGGACCAGGTCGACCGCCTCAACCGCGCCGGGGCCGATGGCGCCCGCCGGGTGCGCATCCACGCCGTGGGCTTTCCGGTGGTCATCGAGAAAACCCGCCAGCGGGGCAACACCGGCGAGCGTTTCGCCACTCTCATGCGCATCCTGTGCGCCCGCAACGGCGGTACCTTCGTGGGGCTCAACAGCACCACCCCCTGAATGCGCCCACCCCCGGGGCAATTGGTAACTGCATTTCACACTTTATGAACCGGCTTTCCCTAAATTATGGGCAAGCCTTTTCTTATCCAACCCTCTTCCAGCTCTTCACCCTTTGAATCGTAACTTATTTATTTAAATATACATACCTACATTTTTTGTCGCTCTGGCAAAAAAATTGCTTTTTCCTGTAAACGTGCCTATATTGGTGCCTAAATAAGCTTTTTTTGGTTCTGCATATACCGAATCCCTGGAAAACATGAAACAGACCCCCAAAATAGTGCTGGCCGTGCTGCTGATCAGCGCCGTTCTGGCCAGCTTTCCCGGCGCGATCTTCAGCGTCGGCTACACGTATCTGGAACCGGTGGCCATCGTCGATGAGACCATCAAGAAGACCAGCAATCAGGGGCTGAAGAAGAAGCTGTCGCACCTGGAAGAAGCCCTGGAAGCCGAGGTGCGCCGGCAGACGGCCCTGAGGCGGTGGCGGGCGGAAAATCAGGCAGGAACGCACGATGCGGGCACGCCGACCGGGAATCCCGCACCGGCCGGCGGCAGGCTGGCCCGCAGCACGGCCCCGGCGCAGAATCCCGCCAGCGGGTAACCCCGGCGCGGGCGGTGATGGGCGGCGGCGGGCCGGATCAGTCCGAAAAGATCTTGGCCGCCAGATCGATGTCTTCCGGGCAGAAGACGAAGAGGCAGGTTTCGTCGGGCGAAGACACCGAGCCGTAAACGTAGTTAATATTGATCCCCTCTTCCCCGAACTTGGCCGCGATACGCGCCAGCTCTCCGGGGCGATTCTCCAGTTTGAGCACCACCACCGGCATGATGTCGAAGACATAGTCGTGCTTGGAGAGCAAATCGATGGCCTTGTCAGTGTTGTCCACCAGTACGCGGATAAGCGCGAAATCGGCCGAGTCCTTGCGCATGGAGTTGTAGCTGGCCACCGAGGCGACGCGCTTGAGCGACTTGCCCCGCGCCTGGAAAAGCTCTTTGACGTAGGCCGATGCGTCCTGGATGGTCATCGCGTCGATGTTGATGCCGCCGTCCGACAGCAGTTCGGCGAATTTTCCCAGCTCGCCGGGTGCGTTTTTCATGAACAGGCTGATTTCGGTTCGAACCATGATTTCCCTCCGTGTTGCACGGCGGCCGAGCGCCGTCGGTCTTCAAAAATCGGGGTACGTGAACGCTTATAGAAAAGCGCAGGCGTGAAGTCAAGCGGCAGGCAGGCGCCGGCCGACGGGCGCCCGTCGCGGGTGCTGCTCGGAAGGGCCCCTGTCTCGCAGGGGCGCAAACGGGGCGTTACTTGACGGACGTCACCGGGCAGGAGGCTTTCAGGATCACGAACTGGGCCGTGGAGCCCAGCAGCAGCTTGCGGGTGCGGGATTTCTTCTCGATCCCCACCACGATGTGATCAATCTCGTTTTCGGCTGCAAAGCGCACCAGGTCCTCCCCCGGCGTCAGGCCCCGCGCCAACTGCTCGGTTTCGCAGGCCACACCGTCCTGCTCCACTTTCTGCCGGACCTTTTCGAGGTCCTCCTTGACCCGGCGGATCTCTTCGATCTTCTCGCCCATACCGCCCTCCATGGACGCCACGACATACACCTGGCCGTCGAGCTTGCGGGCCATGTCCGTGGCATAGTCCACCGCCTTTACAGCCACCTCGGATCCATTGTACCCCACCAGTATCTTCATCATCTTTGCCTCTTTTCATGAGCGGGCAACGAAACTGCCCGTTACATCCATCGTTTGCGCCGCTTGTAGGACTTGACTTCCTTGTAGGACTTGCGACCCCCGCCCTGGGTCATGCCCATATAGAACTCCTTGACGTCGGGGTTTTCCTGCAGTTCCTTGGAGGGGCCCTCCAGCACGATCTTGCCGGACTCCATGATGTAGGCGTAATCGGAGATGTCCAGCGCCACCCGCGCGTTCTGTTCGATCACCAGGATGGTGGTCTTGAGCTCCCGGTTGATGCGCTGGACGTCCTGGAAGATCTCCTTGACCAGCAGCGGCGCAAGTCCCAGGGAGGGCTCATCGAGCATCAGCATCTTGGGCGCCGCCATCAGCGCCCGCGCGATGGCGATCATCTGCTGCTCGCCGCCCGAGCAGTACCCCGCCAGGCGGTTGGTGATGCGCGACAGCCGCGGAAAATGCTCGTACATGAGCTTGTGGTCGCGGTTGATGGCCCTGGCGCCGTCCTTGCGGGTGATGGATCCCACGCGAATGTTTTCGTCCACGGTCAGGTGCTTGAAGACGCGGCGCCCCTCGGGCACCATGACGGCCCCCTCACGCACCACCTGAGTGCCCAGCTTGTTGGTCAGGTCGCGGCCCCGGAACTTGATGTAGCCGTCCTTGATGAATCCGTTCTCGGGCTTGAGCAGGCCGCTGATGGCCCGCAGCGTGGTGGTCTTGCCGGCGCCGTTGGTTCCGAGCAGCGAAACGATGCCGCCCTCGGGCACCTGCAGGCTGACGCCGCGCAGCACCTGGATGATGTCGTTGTAGACGACCTCGATGTTGTTGACTTCCAGCAGGATGTTTTCGGTATTTTCTTGGGTCATCGATCTTTTTCTTTGCCGGGGCGGTCGCACGCGCGCGCGATCCCCCCGGCGGAGGAAGCACACACAATCAGGTGTCCGGGCCGTGCACCGTCAACCGGGCACGACCCGCATCCGGATCATCTGCCGTTTATTTTCTCTTGTAATACTTGGGCATGAAAGGTTCGCCCACGGTCTTGAAGACACCGCCCTGCACGCTGTAGATCTGCAGCTTGTCGACGCCTTCCTTGTCGGTCTTGGAGTAGGTCACCGGCGCCACGGTGGTCAGCGGCGAAAAAGCCCGGTCACCGTTCATGGCCAGCAGTTCCTCGTACAGCGACTGGCGGGTCACCTTCTTGCCGTCGGCCTTGGCGCGCTTGATGGTCTCCACGGCCAGTTCGGCCACCATCATGCCGTTGGTGTAGTTGTGCGAGTTGGCGGTCTTGTCGTCACGGCCGTACCGTTTGGCCAGGGCCAGCTGGAAGTCGGTGCCCTTGCTGGGGACCGAGGTCAGCGTGTAGCCGGTGGTCCAGTAGAAGTTCTCCGCCGCCGAACCGGCCAGGGCAATCAGGTCGTTGCCGCCGGTGTAGTGGCATCCCATAAAGGTCATCTTGCCTTTTTCACCGAAGCTCTTGGCGGCCAGGTTGAGGCGCTGGGCATCCTTGAGCAGCGTGGCTACAGGCGACTGCACGGTCTGGCAGATGACGTACTGCACGCCCTTTTTCTTGAGGCGCTTGAGCATGGCGGTGTTGTCCAGGTCCTTGCCGTGC
>JAMOVG010000370.1 GCA_027061725.1 Desulfobacteraceae bacterium | reverse complement strand
CAGTTTGGCCATCATCTCCTCGTTGGACTCGTACAGGTCCAGACGGACCTTGATGCCCGTGGCCTTCTCGAATGCCTTGGGCATGTTCTCCTCGTCCATGTATTCCGACCAGATGAAAATCTTGAGTTCCTGGCCGGCGGCGAACACCACGCCCGCCCAGAACACCGAAAGAGCCAGTAGGATAAAGGTCAGTTTGCGCATGTTCTCTCCTCCTTTGGGGTTTGGCTGCCCGGCAACGGGATCGTTGCTGCCGGGCCGGTTTTAATTTTCCTCTTTACCCAGATGACCGTCCTTGGTCATCAATACACCGTAGGATGACGGCCGCCGGTCCCGAAACAGCCCCCAGGCACGGCGCTCTTCGGCCATGGCCGCCAGGTCCAGCCGCGCGGTGACAATTTCCGGGTCCGTGCGGCCGGCCTGCACCAGGACCTCCCCGTGGTTTTCAGTGATGAACGACGAGCCGTAGAAGGTGATGGACGACTGGTCGAAGGTTTCGGTACCCACGCGGTTGGCGGCCACCACAGGCACCATGTTGGCGGCGGCGTGCCCCTGCATGCAGCGCCGCCAGTGGCCGCTGGAGTCCAGTTCGGGGTCCTGTGGTTCGGAGCCGATGGCAGTGGGAAAAAAGAGGATCTCGGCACCCATGAGCGCCATGGCACGCGCCGTCTCCGGGAACCACTGGTCCCAGCAGATGCCGACGCCGATGACGCCGTGTCTTGTTCGCCAGGCGCGAAAACCGGTGTCGCCGGGCGAAAAGTAGAACTTCTCTTCGTAACCCGGCCCGTCTGGAATGTGGATCTTGCGGTAGAGGCCCAGGTTGCGACCGTCGGCGTCGATGACCGCCACGGAGTTGTAAAACACCTGGTTGCGCCGCTCGAAAAAGCTCACCGGAATAACCACGCCGAGTTCGCGCGCCAGATGTGACATGCGCGCCACGGCCGGGTGGTTTTCCGCTTCCCGCGCCAGGTCGAAAAACCGCGGGTCCTCCACCTGGCAGAAGTACTGGCTCTCGAAGAGCTCCTGGAGCAGGATGATGTCGGCTCCCTGGCCCGCGGCCCGGCGCACGGTCTCCTCGGCGCGGGAGAGGTTTTCCGCGCGGTCAGGCGTGCAGGCCATCTGGGTGGCGGCCACGGTGATCTCGGTCGCGTGTTTCATGCGCTCCCCCGGGCCGGCTGCTGCTGGGTGATGCAGTGGATGTTACCGCCGCCGATGAGAATCCGGCGGCCCGGGACGGTGACGATCTGCCTTTCGGGAAGCAGCCGATGCAGGGTCTCCAGGGCTGCATCGTCACGGGGGTCATCGAACCGCGGCACCACAACGGCGCCGTTGGCGAAGTAGAAGTTCACGTAGGAAGCCGCCATGCGCTTGCCGGCTCTGCGGCAGTAGCCCTGTTCGCCGCTCTGCAGGTAGCGGCACTCCTCCTTCGTCAGGAAAAGCGGCCCCGGCTGTTGAATCTTGTGCACGGCAAGCTTTCTGCCGCGGGCATCCCGTGCGGCTTCCAGGACGGCCAGGGCCTCGCGCGAAATTTCGTACTGCGGGTCTTCGGGATCGTCGGTCCAGGTGAGCAGGACCTCACCCGGCCGGATAAAGCAGCACAGGTTGTCCACGTGGCCACCGGTTTCGTCGTCGAAGACCCCGCGCGGCAGCCAGATAACGGTTTCCACCCCGAGATAGGCCCTCAGGTGTGCGGCCACCTCTTCCCGCGTCAGACCCGGGTTGCGGTTGGGGTTCACCAGGCAGCTCTCCACGGCCAGCAGGGTGCCCTGCCCGTCCACGTGCAGCGCGCCGCCCTCGGTCACCAGGGGGGCGCGGTAGCGGTCCAGCCGCTCGATCTCCAGCACCTTGCGGGCCACCAGGTCGTCCAGGTCCCAGGGAAAATACAGGCCTTCCGTTAGGCCGCCGTAGGCGTTGAAGCGCCAGTCGACGCCGCGCACGGCGCCCGCGTCGTTGACCACGAAGGTGGGTCCCACGTCCCGCATCCACGAATCGTTGGAGGAGATCTCCACCACGCGAACGTCCCCGGGCAGCATACGCCGGGCGCTCTCGAAGTGAGCCGCCAGCGCCCCCACCGTCACGGGCTCGAAACGCGCGATGGCCGCCGCCACCTCGGCAAAGGCCTCCTGGGCCGGAACCCCGCCGGCCGGCCAGGTGTCCAGGCGGAAAGGCCACAGCATCCAGCACCCGGCATGGGGCTGGAACTCGGCCGGCATTCGAAAACCGTCCGCTGCCGGTGTGCTGTCAAGGGTTCGGGCCATGATGGTTCCTCTCTTGGGTAACAGGCGATGGGCCGCGTTTCGTGAAATCCGCCGGCACGCCCTTCTCACCTCCTGCGTGAAAAGCGCTCGGTGCCCACCACCAGGATCACGGTGATCAACAGCACCAGGGTGGACAGGGCGTGGATCTGGGGGGTCACCCCCCGGCGTACGGCCGCGAAAATGTACAACGGCAGGGTAACCGATTCGGGCCCGGCCGTAAAGAAGCTGATCACGAAATCGTCCAGCGACAGGGTAAAAGCCAGCATGCCGCCGGCCACGATGCCCGGCAGCAGCAGCGGCAGGGTGACGCGCCGCAGCAGGTAACCGGTGCTTGCAAACAGGTCCCGGGCCGCCTCCTCGATCTCCTGGCCCAGGCTGACCAGCCGGCTGCGGACCACCAGCGCCACGAAGGCGATCTGGAAGGTGATATGGCCGATGATCATGTTCAGCAGCCCCGGCTCGAACATCGACGACACCATGCGCAGCAGACCGAAAGCCACCACCAGGGCGGCGGCCAGGATGATGTCCGGGATCACCACGGGCAGGTGCAGCACCATGTCCAGGAAGGTGTTGACGCGCTTGGACCACGGGAAGCGGTCCATGCCGATGGCCAGCACCGTCCCCAGGATCGTGGAGACGATGGTCGATACCACGGCCAGCACCAGGGTATTCCAGGCGGCGTTTAAAATGACCTCGTTGTGGAACAGCTTGAGGTACCAGTCCAGGGTGAAGCCGCGCCACACCAGGCCGTACTTGGTGGCGTTGACCGAAAAGACGGCCACCGCCATGAGCGGCAGGTACAGAAACGCCATGGTGAACATGGCCAGGATCGTGACCAGGGGATGGGTGCGCCTCATACCAGCACCTCCGCGCCCTTGCTCTTGCGCCGGTAAAGGTACAGGCTGAACATGGTCAGCACCATGAGCCCCATGCTGATGGCCGCACCGAAGGCCCAGTCGCGGCTGGCGCCGAACTGCTGCTGGATGAGGTTGCCCACCAGCATGTACTTGGCGCCGCCCAGCAGGTCCGGCACCACGAACATGCCCATGGCCGGCACGAAGGTCAGAATGACCCCCACCGACAGGCCCGGCAGGGTCTGGGGCAAAATCGCCTGTGTGAAAACGCGCAGGCGCGAGGCGTACAGGTCCTGGGCGGCCTCCACCAGTTCCCAGTCCAACCGTTCGACCGAGGAGTACAGCGGCAGCGCCACGAAGGGCAGGAACATGGAGACCATCCCCAGGTACACGGCAAAGGCGCTGGGGTACAGCGGTGACCCCGGCGACACCAAACCCAGCATGGCCGCCAGGCGCGCGAAGGGCAGCTCCGGCGCCAGGATCAGGAACCAGGCGTAGGTGCGGATGACCATGTTGGTCCAGAAAGGGATGATGACCATGGTCAGCCACAGGTAGCGCGTGCGCTCCGGCCGCCGGGCGATAAAAAAACATAGGGGATAGGACAGCACCACCGAAAGCACGGTGGTCACCAGCGCCACCCACACCGAGCGCCACACGATCACCAGGTAGTCGGCCGACCAGCCGAAGATGCCAAAGCCCGCAAGGCGCTTGTAGTTCTCCAGGTTGAACTCCCACACCAGTTCGCCGTAAGCGCCGCGCGAGGCGAAGCTGACGACCACCAGCACCAGCCCCGGCAGCACCAGGAAGGCCAGCAGCCACAGCATGCCCGGCGACAGGAAGAGCAGGCCGCGCTTGATCAGGCTGCGCGTGGTGGTCAGTTCCCCGTACCAGACCAGCATCTTACGCTTCATGCAGGACCACCAGTTCGTCGGGGGCGAGTTCCAGCCAGATCTCGTCTCCCGGTTTGAAGTGCTTGTAAGTGTGGCTGCGCACCCGCAGCGGCCCCGGCTCCATCCACAGGTCGTAGTCCGTGCCGCGAAAGATCACCTCGCGCACGCGGCCGCGGATGCCGTTCTGGGCCGGCGGGCTTTCGTGCAGCCGGATCCACTCGGGCCGGATGGCCACCGTGCCCTGGGACCAGGGCGGGGTTTCCTCCAGGTGCAGAAACCCCAGTTCGGTCTGCAGGCCGCCGTCGACGACCTTGCCGCTGATCAGGTTGGCGGCCCCCAGAAACTCGGCCACGAAGCGCGTACGCGGCGCGTCGTAGACTTCCTCGGGCGTGCCGGACTGGATGACGGCACCGTCGCGCATGACGGCGATGCGGTCCGAGACCACCATGGCCTCGTCCTGGTCGTGGGTCACCAGGATGAAGGTGCGCCCCAGCTTCTGCTGCAGGCGCCGCAGCTCCACCTGCACCTGGGCGCGCAGCTTGGCGTCCAAGGCGCTCATGGGTTCGTCGAGCAGCAGCACCTCGGGCTCGTTGACCAAGGCGCGGGCCAGGGCCACGCGCTGCTTCTGGCCGCCGGAGAGCTGGTCCGGCCGGCGCTGGGCCATCTCCTCAAGGCCCAGCATCTCCAGGCGTTTGCCGACGCGCTCGTTGATTTCGTCCTGGGGGAACTTGCGCGATCGCAGGCCGAAGGCCACGTTTTCGAAAACCGTCAGGTGCGGAAACAGGGCATAGCTCTGAAAAACCGTGTTGACCTGCCGGCGCGTGGCCGGCAGATCGGTGATGTCCTTTCCGCCCAGCAGCACCCTGCCCTCGTCGGGCATCTCCAGCCCGGCGATGATCCGCAGCAGCGTGGTTTTGCCGCACCCCGAGGGCCCCAGCAGGGTGAAAAACTCGCCAGCCGGCACCTCCAGGCTCACGTCCCTGACGGCGTGTACCCTGCCGAAATGCTTGTTCATGCCCTGGAGGACCAGACCTCCACCGCTCTCTGAATCCATTTTCAATCCTGTACTTTTGCTTTCCGTCGGGCGTCGGTCTGCGGTCAGCCCATGTATCCGGTGGTGCGGGGCACCCGCACGGCCTTTTCCAGTATGGCAACGGCCAGCGCGTGGCGCTTGTCGTCGGCGCCGCCGTTCCTGCTGCGCTGCTTCATCTGCTGGCCGCGCAGACGCCGCAGCACGGCATCGGGTTCTTTAAAGACCAGGGCGCCGAAGTGGCACTCGGCCACGCAGGCCGGGTTGCCGCCGCACAGGTCGCACTTGTAGGCCGTGCCCGACCCGTACTGCTCGATCATGCCGTAGGGGCAGCCCGCCACGCAGTCGCCGCAGCCGGTGCAGCGGGCGGCGTCGATGACCACCACGCCGCGCTCGTTTTTGAAGATGGCGCCCTCCTTGCAGGCCTCCAGGCAGTCCGGTTTGGGGCAGTGGAAGCACACGCTGGGCACCGAGTAGCCCTGCTGGGGGAAATTGTTGATGCGCAGCCGCGCCTTGGAGGGCATGAACAGGCCCTCTTTGACCGCGCTGCAGGCGTACACGCAGCGGTTGCACCCGGTGCAGCGGTTGGGAAACACGAGCAGATGCTTTTCCATGGGTTCGATTCCTCGTCCGTATCTGGTTGGGCTACAGGTTCTGAAGGCCCAGTTCCGCCAGCTTGGCCTCCTGCGGGCGACCGTCCGCGTCCCAGCCGCGCAGGTGGTAGTAGAGCGCCTTCATCTCTTCGAGTTTTTCGCCGTCCAGGCGGCGGCCCTCGTGGGGGCCGCTTTTCAGGGCCTGGCGGGTGATTTTCTCCGACAGCACGTCGTCGGCCGCCGTGAATCCGGCGCGCAGGTTGAACAGGCGCACCAGGTTCCAGATGCGCTCGCCGGCTTTTTCCAGGTCCCGCGCCGAGATCTGACGGCCCAGGCCGGCGGTAAGCATCTCGGCCATCACGGTCGGGTCGGCCGACCCCCAGAAGTCGCACAGGCACAGGCTCCACTTGGCGGCGTTGCGGTTCTGGCCTTCGATCACCGCGCGCGCCAGATCCGTGATCTTGAAGGGGTCCTCGGCGTCGATGGTGAAGGCCCGCAGGTGGCAGGCGCCGCGCTCGCTGGTGGCGTAGGCCAGGCCCATGCCGTAGTTGCCGCGCGGGTCGTAGGCCGGCATCTCCAGGCCCTTGGCGTGGGCCGCGGCCTGGGGCCGGCCGTACTTTTGCGATAGCCGTGCGGCGCCCAGTGCCAGGTCGCGGCCGCGCTCGGTGGAGCGTCCGGCGATCTCGGGCAGCACCTCCAGGTAGGCCGCGGCCTGGCCGAAGCGCAGCCCGAAGTCGTGCACGCCCTCTTCGGTCAGTTCCATGGCCAGGGCAATGGTGCCGCCGGTGCTCATGGTGTCGAGGCCCAGGTCATCGCACTGGCGGTTGAAGCGCATGACCTGCTCCAGGTCGTTGACCTCGCAGTTGGACCCGCCCAGGCACAGGGTTTCGTACTCCGGCCCCTCGACCTGCACGCCGTTGAGCGACGTAAAATTGCCGCATCCCAGCGGGCAGGAGGCACAGGCGCGGTCGCCGATCTTGACGGACTTGACGGACTCGGCATCCAGCGCCCGCCGGCCCGGGTTGACGCCGCCGGTGAAGTTGCGCGTGGGATGGATGCCCAGCTCGTTGGTCAGGTCCACCAGCACCGGCGTGCCGTCGCTCTGGGCCCACAGGTTGTCCTCGGTGAGCAGGCTGTTTTCCTTGGCGGCGGTGATCTTCTCCCAGTACACGCCCATGTCGGCCACCTGGATGCCGCCGGTGCCCCGGCAGCAGACGGCCTTGAGGTTCTTGCTGCCGAAAAGCGCACCGGCGCCGCCGCGACCCATCTGGCGGTAGGACTCGGAGCCCACGCAGGCGTAGGGCACCTGGTTTTCGCCGGCCGGTCCGATGGTCAAGCTCTTGGCGCCGCGGCCCACCTTCTGCTCCAGCCATTTTTCGGTTTCGAAATTGCCCCTGCCCCAGACGGGTTTGGCGTCCTCGATGCGCACGCGGTCGTCTTCGATGCGCAGGTACACCGGGCGCTCGGCGCGGCCGGTGATGACGATGCCGTCGTAGCCCGCGAACTTGAGCTCCGGGCCGAAGGCGCCGCCGATGTTGGACTCGAAGATGGTGCCGGTATGGGGCGACTTGGACACCAGGCAGGTGCGCGAGGAGGTGGGCGCCAGCGTGCCGCACAGGGGGCCGGTCATGATGACCAGGGCGTTTTCCGGCGACAGCGGATCTACCTTCGGGTCCACCCGGTCGCAGAAGTAGCGCGTCGCCAGGCCCCAGCCGCCGATGTACTTCTCCATCCACTCCGGACGCGTAGGCTTGGTGGTGACGGTGCCCGCGGTGAGGTCCACGTGCAGCATGCGCCCGGCGTAGAGGTAACTGGAAGACGCCGTGCGCTGCGGCACCTCGATGGTCTTGAAGACGTCCTCGATGCGGTTCAGGGCCTCGTCGAGCAGTTCGCGTGGGATGTTGAGCGCCGGCTCGAAGCGGATGTTCTTGGCGTTGGTCAGGGTGCCGGCGGTCAGCACGCCGCGCGAAAACAGGCCCGCGGCCACCTTGTAGCCGATGCCGTCGGTGACGAACTCCATGCCGATGAGCAGGCCCAGGCCGCGCACGTGGGCCAGCACACCGGGGTAGCGCTGCTGCAGGCCGCGCAGCTGTTTTCGCACGTACGCCCCCTTTTCCCTGGCCTGACCGGCCAGGTCCTCTTCCAGCAGGACCGTGATGGCGCTCAGGGCGGCTGCGCAGGCCAGGGGGTTTCCGCCGGTGGTGGTGGTGTGCATAAAGGGGTTGGGCTCCATGCACGACCAGATTTCGGCCGTGGACAGAAAGGCCGACATGGGCACTACGCCGCCGCCCAGGGCCTTTCCCAGGCACAGGATGTCCGGCGCCACGTTCCAGTTGTCCACCCCGAATATCTCGCCGGTGCGGCCCATGCCGGTCTGCACTTCGTCGGCGATGAGCAGCACGCCGTAATGGTTGCAGACCTCGCGCAGCCGCGGCCAGTACTCGTCGGGCGGCACCACGGCGCCGGCCTCGCCCTGCACCGGTTCGGCCACCACGGCGGCGATGTCGTCGCCCACGGCGCGCGCCGCGGCCAGCACCTGCTCCACGGCGTCGGCGTCGCCGAAGGGTACGTGGCGCACACCGTCCAAGAGCGGCAGCAGCGGCTGGCGGTAGACCTTCTTGCCCATCAGCGAGAGCGCTCCCAGGGTCTTGCCGTGGAAGCCCTTGAGCATGGCCACGAAGCCCTTGCGGCCGGTGTAGAGTTTTGCCAGCTTCATGGCGCCCTCCACGGCCTCGGTGCCCGAATTGGCGAAAAAGCCGTACTGGATCTTGCCGGGCGTCAGCAGCGCCAGCACCCGCGCCAGCTGGGCACGCAGGGGATCAAGCAGCTCCTGGCTGTACTGGGGCGAGCGGTCCAGCTGGGCTTTTACAGCCGCGATGATGCGCGGGTGGCGAATGCCGTAGGAATAGAGTCCGAAGCCGCCCAGCAGATCTAAAAACTCGCGGTCCAGGGCGTCGACCAGTACGGATCCCTGCCCGGTCCATTCGGTGAGCGCGAAATTGGTAGCCTCGGTGACCGACTTGCGGTACTCCAGGAACCCGCGGTTGATGTGATCGCGAAAGTTGCGCACCGTGTTGACGGCAATCTCCCGGCGGGCCTCGATAGGCGTCTGGTCGGGGGGTGTGAGGATGACATCCACCATCTGGCGGGCCTCGGCCAGGGCGGTTCCCACGTCACGGCCCCGGTAGTCGGTTCGGTACTCGTCGTCAAAGTCGCGCATGATGGTCTCTCCCGTCTGTTATGTTAGCGCCGCTCCCCTTGGGGGGCCTCCAGGCGCTCGCTATCCCGCGGCTGGAGCATCTCCAGGGCCACCTTGCGGGCCGCTTCGGCGAAAACCTCGAAGGGCCGGCCTTCGGCCAGGAAATGGGCGTGAAATTCCAGTCCTTCCATGAGCACCACGATGGTGTCGGCCGCCGTTTTCACATCCTGAACCCCGATAATGCCGGCAGATCGGTAGTACGCCAGTTCGCCGGCCAGATAGTCTCGGAACCGCCGGATCATTTTCTCAAAGCGCTGCCGGATCTCGGGCTTGCGCATGCTCAGGTAGTAGAACCCGAAGTGCAGCCCAGGATCCACGGTGCGCGACCAGGCCAGCGAGAAGATGGTTTCCATCAGGGCCTCGAGACGCTCACGGGGGTCGTCGATGTGCCCGAAGTCGAGAAACTCCGGCGCCTCGTACTTGTCGATGAGAAAATCGACCAGCTCCAGCGTCATGTTCTCCTTGTTCTTGAAGTAGTGGATGATGAGGCTGGGGTGGATGTTCATGCGGCCGGCGATCTTGCCGATGGAGGCGCCCTCGATGCCCTCTTCGATCATGACCTGGTAGTAGTTTTCCAGGATCTCGGGCTTTCGCAGTTTGGCGTTCTGGTTCTTGCGCATGAAGGGTCCCGTCCGGGGAAAAAGGTTCAGTGGATGACAAACGCCGACACGCCGTTATTAATTGAACATTCAGTTAATAATCCCACGAGAAAAACTTTGTCAAGAAAAAAAATGCCGGGCGGTATTTGAACGCTGTTCAGTCCACTTTCATCCATCCCTGACGCACGGCATACTTTTGACATCTTCAAGGACAATTGCAGACAACAACCCTTTTTGAGCAAAAGCTATGCCCGCAGCTAGACCGCAGGGAAGGCAGGTATCGGCTACGCTTCGTGAGCCCCGGCGGGGATGCTCCGGACGCCGGCGCTCAAAGGCGAGAACTCGCTGCGCTCAGACAGCTCGCCTTTCTTTGCGCGCCGCCGGCCTGTGCATCTTTTTCCCGCCGGCTCTCCAACTACACGCAGCCGATACCTGCCCTTCCCTCCCACATGGATGAGTTCGAATATCGGATCATTGCTGCAGGCATGCCGCCAGCTACCTGCGATTATCCGGGTCGTTTTTTGAACCGGTTGACTTGTCGAATGCCTTGTTGTCTGATGAGACCATGGCAAATCAGGAACCTTTCCGGACAGGAGCGTCCATGGGATCGGAACAACCGGCGGGCAACCACACGCCGTCTTTTGACGGCAGTCGGTGGGACCATGATTTCGTGATCATCGGCTCCGGCTTCGGCGGGTCGGCGGCCGCCCTGCGGCTGGCCGAAAAGGGCTACCGCGTGCTGGTGCTGGAAAAGGGCCTGTGGAAAAGCGCAGCGGATTTTCCGCGCACCAACTGGAACCTGAAGAAATGGCTGTGGCTGCCGGCGCTGCACTTTTCCGGTTTTTTTCAGCTGTCTTTTTTTCGCCACATCACGGCGCTGACCGGCGTGGGCGTGGGCGGCGGCTCCCTGGTCTATGCCAACACCCTGCCGGTGCCGAACAGCCCGTTCTTCCAGGCTCCCTCCTGGGCCCACCTGGCCGACTGGCAAAAAGAGCTGGTGCCCTTCTACGGTCGGGCCCGGCGCATGATGGGCACGGTGGCCAACCCGCACCTGGCGGCCGGCGACCTGGCGCTCAAAACCCTGGCACGGCAACTGGGCCGGGAAGAGCACTTTCGGCCCACCGACGTGGCGGTTTACTTCGGAGCGCCGGAGGTGGAGGTGCCCGACCCCTATTTCGGCGGACAGGGGCCGCCCCGCAGCGGCTGCAACTTCTGCGGCGCCTGCATGACCGGCTGCCGCTACAACGCCAAGAACAGCCTGGACAAGAACTACCTCTATCTGGCCCGCCGGCGGGGTGCGCGCATCCAGGCGCAGGCCGAGGTGGTCGACGTGGCACCCCTGGGGCGGCCGGACGGCGCAGACGGCTACCGGATCACCTGGCGGCGCAGCCTGTCGGGGAAAAAGAAGGAATCGCGGCTCACGTGCCGGGGCGTAGTGTTTTCCGGCGGGGTGCTGGGCACGGTGGAACTGCTGCTGAAACTGAAAAAAAGCTCGCTGCCGGCGCTTTCGGACCGGGTAGGCGCCGACATTCGCACCAATTCCGAGTGCCTCATCGGCGTGGTCACGCCGCGCAGCAAGGTGGATTTTTCCGAAGGCGTGGCCATCGGCTCCATCCTGAACACCGACGCGCACACCCACCTGGAGCCCGTCCGCTACGGTTCGGGATCAGGGTTCTGGCGCACCCTGATGGTGCCCATGGCGGCCGGCCAGACCACGGCGCAGCGGCTGCGCGCCATCGCAGCCGACCTGGCGCGCCGGCCGGCCCGCAATCTCAGGGCCTTCACGGTGAAAAACTTCGCCGAAAGAACCCAGATATTGCTGTTCATGCGGGCCATCGACAGCCGGCTGAAATTGTCTCTGGGCCGCCTTGGCCTTTCTTCACGCCTGCAGAGCGGCGGCGCCCCCACGCCCTTTATTCCCGAAGCACTGGACCTGGCCCGGCGCTACGCCGCTATCGTGGACGGCACGCCCATGGTACTGCTGACCGAAACCCTGGCGGGCATCCCCACCACGGCGCACCTGCTGGGCGGCGCGGTGATGGGGGAAAATGCCGACGAGGGCGTCATCGACGCCCAAAACCGCGTCTTCGGCTACCGCAACATGTATGTCTGCGACGGGTCCATGATCTCGGCCAACCCCGGGGTCAACCCCTCGCTGACCATCCTGGCGCTCTCCGAACGGGCCATGAGCCGGATTCCCCCAAGCGGGAAGCCTCCAGAGGCTGAGGCTACCCGGCGGCCACCGGCCGCCAGCGTCCCTCGTAAAAAAACAGGCGTGAAAAGGGCCGTCCCGCGGGCAGGAAAGACGCCTTGAGGATATCGGGATCGAGGCGAAGCGCTTTTTCGTGAAACTGCGGGTCCCAGGGCTCCAGGATGACGGTGCCTTCTTCCAGAAAGAGCATGCGCGGCATCAGGGTCGGGCCCCATTGCCGGCGGAGTGCTTCTTCCTGGAGGCTCTCCACGGACCGGAAAGGCAGCATCTGCTGCAGGGTGACCAGGTTGGGCGGGCTCAGGGGGATCTCCCCGCTCTGGTTGGCGGACAGCGCCTCGGCCGGCGTCATCCAGAGGCCGCGGGTGGTTTCACGCCCGTCCGGCCGGCAGTCCTGGCCGGGAGGCCGTTCGGCCAGGAAAAAGCGGGTGTCGTATCGGCGCGGCAGGCCTTCGGGAGTGACCCAGTGGGACCAGGCAAAGAGCGCCGAAGACCGAAGCACACAGCCCTCGTCAACGACCCGGCGCTTCAGCCAGTCGTCTGGCAGGCCGCCCGCCAGGCGATGGTCGTAAACCGCCGGCAGAACGTCCGCGCCACCAGCAGGGCAGGATGCCAGCAGGACGCCGGCTTCCTCGAAAGTTTCACGAATGGCGGCCACGCAGTAGCCGGCGAGCTGCCGGGGCGACAGCTCGGCGCCGAAGCGCTCTGCCAGTGCAGCGGGGTCGGCATCCAGATGCCGCAGCCAGAAGGCTTCCCGGTCGCGGTCGTCTAGCACACCGCCGGGAAAGACGTAGAACCCGGCCATGTATGCGCTGCGGGCACTTCTGCGGAGAAGGTAGACCTGCGGCGCACCGTCACCCTGGCGCACCAGGATGACAGTGGCGGCTTCCCGTGGTGCAGGTGCTGCGGATGGGGACAAGCTTACTGCAGTTCCTGTCCGGGGACGATGATGCGCGAGGAATCCTGCTGCTGGGACTTCTGGGCCGCGGCGACGATGTTCTCCACTTCCTGGTTGACGGCCTCGGGAAACTTGGCGATGGCCTCGGCCAGTGTCGCGGCCTCGATCATGCAGTTGACCGGCAGGGGACCTTCCGGCGACATCAGCTGGGTCTGCCCCATGAAGATGGGGGTGCGGCTGTCGTCGTCCTCGCCGTCAGCGGTAACCGGCACGAGCCTGCGGATGGCGCCGACTTTCATGTCGGTGTAGTTTTCCTCGCGGTACATGGTTTTTTCGTCCATTTTCAGATCAATGTTCATGACGTTCTCCCTGGTTGAAAGGTAACGATAATGGAAGGGGTTGAAAAATAAAAAAAAGCGCGCCCGTCTCTTTTGGGGCACGCCCGCGGAAAGGCCGCCCTCCCGGCCTGCCGCAGTTTACCGCTCGTGGTTTTCTATCAACATACCCCACTTCGACGCCAAATGCAACCGCATTGCCGGCGAAACAACCAAAACCCTTGATTTTAAATGCATCCCATGCCATTCTGGTGAGTGGCATTTCCGGGTTACCTCATTCGGGGGAGAGATCGGGACATGACATGGATTCTCTACGCCGCCAGCGTCCTCTGGATCGCCGCCGGTGCCTATGGCATCCTGTACACGGAGCGCTGGAGAGCGCTGATGCGCAGGCTGCTGGAAAACACTGACCGCCGGCTCCTGGAAGCGGCCACCGGTGTCGGGGGACTGCTGCTGCTACTTGCGGCTTCCGCCAGTCGCGTGCCGGCGGTGGTGGCCGTGATCGGGGTGCTGGCCATCGCCAAGGCCGTGCTGCTGTACCTCAATCCGGCCGGCGTGTTCGAAAAGAGCCGGCGCTGGTACCTCGACGAACTGACCGACCAGGCGCACCGCCTGCTGGGCATCGTTTCGCTGATCCTGGGAACGGCGCTGCTTTCCTGGGTTCGATGAGCACCCGCCGGCAGCCGATAATGGGGAGAGACAACTAGTAGAAAATGCTCACCAAGATCATTTCAGGCGGACAGACCGGCGCCGACCGCGGCGCCCTGGATGCGGCCATCAAGCTCGGCATCCCCCACGGCGGGTGGATCCCCAAGGGGCGCAAGACCGAATCCGGGCCGCTGCCCGAAGAGTACCGGCTGACCGAGATGAAGACCGTCAGCTATGCGGCGCGCACCGAGCGCAATGTCATCGACTCGGACGGCACCCTGATCCTCTCCCACGGACGACTCAGGGGCGGATCGGCCCTGACCCTGCGGCTGGCCGCCAAGCACGGGCGCCCCTGTCTTCACATGGACCTGTCCATGACCCCCAAGTTCCAGGCGGCCCTGAAGATCAGCCAGTGGCTGAGTGAAAACGATATCCGCGTACTCAACGTAGCCGGCCCGCGCGCCAGCAGCGACGCCGCCATCTACGAGGACACGCTGCAGGTCATCGAAAGCGTCTACTTCCTTAACCTGGCCGCCGACAAGGGACTCAACCTGCCGAGTGAACCGGCCGGGGAAGAAGCCCCCCAGAACGTTCAGCAGGCGGTCAACTGCCTGGCCGAAAAACTCTCCCTGCAGGAGCGCACGCGCATCGCCAACATGGCCGAGACCGAGCTGGGCACGCTGCGGGTTCCATTGGGCGAGTACATCACCAACCACTTCGGCTTATGGTACGGCAACCCGCGCCTGATGGCTTCCTGCCGTTTCCTGTCCAAAAACCCCCGCCTGAGCCCGGACATGGCTGTGGACTTCATTCTGCGCCAGCTGTGGCTCAAGCTGCGCGACACCCACAAGATCCGGGTGATCAAGTAGTGCTCGACGCCGGATACCAGCGCTGCCGTGAGATGCCCCTGTTTGAACTGGCACGCTGATCGGCGCAACGGCCTCTTCTCAGGGCGTTTTCCCGGTCTGGTAAGTGACCAGTACGCGGCCGGTTTCCACCTCCAGGTTGTGCCAGGCCAGGCGCATGGAAACCAGCGCCAGGGCCAGGCGCGCCCGGGCGGCGGAAAGATTGCGCTGGGCTTCGTTGAGGCGCACCAGCGACACCTGGCCGGCCTGGTATTCCTTTTCGGTGAGGTTGCGGTTCTGCTCCACCAGGGCCGTGTTGGAGCGCTGCAGGCTCAGCTGCTCCTGCGCCATTCTCAGCTCGGCCACGGCTTTGCGGATATCGCCGGCCACGCGGTTTTTCAAATCCTCCAGTTGTTTCTCGGATTCCAGCTGGCGGCTACGGGCCTTCCACACCCTGGCGCGCGTCGCCCCGCCGGCGAAGAGGTTGTAGGTCATCTGGACGCCGATGCTGTTGCCGAAATCGTTGCTCTCGAACCAGGCGCTGTCGTAACGCTGCCCGTCCAGTGAGCCGCGCACGTCCAACCAGGGAAAGTACTCCGCCCGGGCGACCTTCTGCGACGACTCGGCCTCCTTCACGGCGAACTCGGTGCGCAGGATATCGGGCCGGTGCGCGTAAGCGTAGGCGATCAGCGCCTCCTCCTCGGGCGTGGCCATTTCCCGCGGCGTTTCATCCTTCAGGCGCGCCAGCTTGACTTGCCGGGGGAAATTGGCTTCCGGGATTCCCATCAGGGCCGCCAGGCCGTACAGGGCCGCCTTGTACGACTTTTCCTCCCGCAGGCGGATATTGCGCGTGGCGTTGATCTGCACCTTGAAGTTGAGCACATCGCTCAACGTGCCGGTGCCGGCCTTGAAGCGCGCCTGGGAGTCTTCCACCTGCCGCCGGTTGAAGGCCTCGTCGGCCAGGGCGATGGAGATGTTGGCGCGGGCCAGCAGCGCGCTGTAGTAGCTCAGGCCCACGGCCGACATCAGCAGACGCCGGGCGTCGTTGAGCGCCTCGACGCTGCCCTGCTCGGCATAGCGCGCGGCGGCGTTGGAAAACTTGCGCGCAAAGCCGTCGAAAACCCGCCAGGTGGCCGCCAGGGACGCGAGGTAGGTGGTTTGGGGATCCTCAAAAGAGATCAAACCGCTGCCGGGGTGCAGCGGCTGGCTGAGGAGATTGTCGGCCAGGTCGGTGCGCGTGGCGGAGGCCGAAAGGTCCAGTCGCGGCCAGTAGGCGGCCCGGGCCTCTTTCACACGGGCACGGGCCTGCATCACCCGCGCCTCTGCAGCGGCGATGGAGGGGTTGCCCGCGGCCGCGATCCGCTCGGCCGTCTGGAGGTCCAGCGTTTTGACTTGGCGCAGCTTCTGCAGCGCGTGCGTTGCCTGGGACGATGGAGAGGAGGCCGCGGGCTGCGCCTGGCCGGCGCCAACCGTCACGGCGCTCAGCAGCAGCAGGCCCGGGATCAAACCGGCTCTTGAAAACCATCTTCGCATGGAACACTCCTTGAGGTATCGAAAAACATCCCGTCCGTCGTCTGCCCCCGTCACCCGCCGGCACTCAGGGGGCGGCCTGTGGCTGTCCGTGCGGGTCCGGGGCCCCTTGCGTCGGCGGCGCCATGGTCCGGGCCGCGTCGCGCCGGCGGCTGGCCGGCTCCACCTGCTCGCGGCTTTCGGGCCAGTGCCCCCTTTTAACCCGGAAAAAGACGCAGCGCAAATCGTTTAATATCACCAGCAGGCTGGGAATCAGCACCAGCGTCAGGACGGTGGCGAAGGCCACCCCGGCGGCCATGGAGATGGCCATGGGGATCAGGAAGCGCGCCTGCATGTCGGTTTCCATGATCAGCGGGGCCAGTCCGCCCACGGTGGTGATGGTGGTCAGGATGATGGCCCGAAAGCGGCGCGCCCCGCCCTGGCGGATGGCGTAGAAAAAGGGAATGCCCTCGGCCAGGTTCTCGTTGATGCGCTCGATGAGCACGATGGCGTCGTTGACCACCACCCCGGTGAGCGCCACGATGCCGAAGACGCTCATCAGCGACAGGTCGTAGCCCAGCAGCAGGTGCCCGAAAATGGCGCCGATGATGCCGAAGGGGATGGTGAACATGATGATGAAAGGCTGCGCGTAGGACCGGAACATGGTGGCCATGATAATGAAGATTCCCAGCAGCGCCATCGGGTAGCCGATGTACAGGCTGTCAAAGGACTCGCGCATCTTTTTTTTCTCGCCCTGGGTGGAAACCTTCAGGCCGGGGTACCGCCGACGCATCTCGGGAAAGTAGTGGGCCGACAGCTCGGCGAATATTTCGTTGGCGTTGGCCCGGTTGGTGTCCACGTCGGCGCTGACGGCCACGCGGCGCATGCCGTCGGTGCGCGTGATGGTGGCGTAGCCGGGTCCGAAGGAGAAGTCCGCCACCGATATGAGCGGCACCTCGCGGCCGTCGGGGGTGCGGATGCGCACCTGCTCGAGCTCCGAGAGCTGGCGCCGCTCGGCTTCGGTGTAGCGCACCTTGACGCGGATGTCGTCGCGACCGCGCTGCAGGCGCAGGGCCTCGTTGCCGTAATAGCCGGAGTGGATCTGGCGGGCCAGGTCGCTGACCGTCAGCCCCAGGGTGCGCGCCTCGGGCTTGAGGCGCAGGCGCAGCTCGTTCTTTCCCGGCGAGAAGTCCGAGCGGATCTGGTAGACGCCGTCGAACTGGGCCAGTTTCTTCATCAGCTCGTCGGCGGCCGAAAGGATCTCGGGCATCTCGTGGCCCTGCAGCCAGATCTCGATGGGGGCGCCGGGAGGCCCGGCCTCCATTTCCTCAAAGGTCAGGGACTTGATCCCGGCAATGGGACCGACCTCCTTTTCCCAGGCCACCAGGATGTCCTTGGAGTGGATGCCGCGCTTTTCTGAAGGCAGCAGAAAGGCCTGCACACTGCCCACGTTGGGGCCCGTGCGGGGCATCTGCTCCAGGGTCTGGCCCACCAGCGTCAGGCGGTGGCGCAGCATGGGGTCGCCGCTGAGGGTCCTCAGGCGCCCGTTCAGGCGCACCAGGGCGGCCTCTACCTGCTCGACGGCCCGTTGCGTGACCCGCGGCGGGGTGCCGTTGGGAAACTCCACGTGCGCCGTGACCACGAAGCCGTCCATCTCGGGAAAGACCTCGAACTTGGAAAACCCGCCGCGCACCAGTCCCAACGTCAGCATCAGCACGGCCATGGCCGTGAAAAAAGAGATATAGCGCCAGAACAGGGCCTTTCGCAGGAACGGCTCGTAGATGCGGTTGACAATCCACTCCAGTCCGCTGCTGGTCATGTGGTGGAAGCGGTCCACGCCCCGCCGCCAGGCCGAACGGTGCCGCTCGCCGCGGTGGTTGAGATCCGGCAGGTGGCTCAGGTGCGCCGGCAGCAGCACCAGCGACTCCACCAAAGAGATCACCAGGGCGCCGATCACCACTATGGGCAGGATGGCGATAAACTTTCCCATGATGCCGCCGATGAAGTACAGCGGCAGGAAGGCCACGATGGTGGTGGTCACCGCCGCCACCACCGGCATGGCCACCTCGGCGGTGCCCTCCACGGCGGCCGCAAAGGGCGGCTCCCCCCGCTTGCGGTGTACGTAAATGCTCTCGCCCACCACGATGGCGTCGTCCACCAGGATGCCCAGCACCATGATCATGCCGAAAAGCGAGATCATGTTGATGGTGCCGCCCATGCCCCACAGGATGCCCATGGCGCCGGCCAGGGACACCGGCACGCCCAGTCCCACCCAGAAGCTCAGGCGCAGGTCCAGAAAAATCCACAACAGCAGGAACACCAGGGCGATGCCGATGGCCCCGTTCTTGACCAGCAGGTTGATGCGCGCGCGCAGCATGTCGGTGCTGTCATACAGGATGCGGGCCACGGCGCCGGCGGGCAGCCGCGCCTGCAGGTCGCGGATGAAGCCGGTGACGGTGCGCGAAATGGCCAGGGCGTCTTCTTCGTGGGTCTTGGTCACCAGCAGCAGCATGGAACGCTTGCCGTCCACCGTGGCCCGGATGGGATCTTCGGTGAAGCCGTCGCGGATGGTGGCCAGCTGGTCCAGGGTTACCAGATCCCCGCCGGGGCCGGCCAGCACCACGATGCCGGCGAACTGTTTGCCCGTGTAGCGGCGCCCCACGGTGCGCACGCGGATCTCCTCGCCGCGTGTGCGCAGGGTGCCGCCGGCCAGGTTGAGGTTGCTGCGGCGGATGGCCTCGGCCACCTTTCCGATGGTCAACCCGTACTGCAGCAGCCGCTCTTCGGAAAGCTCGATGGAGATCTCGTAGTCACGGGCGCCGAAGACCGACACCCGCGAGATGCCGGGCAGGTCCTGCACGCGCTCTTTGACCCTTTCCACCCACTCCTTGAGACGGCGCTCGTCCATGTCGGCCGACAGGTCCACGACCATGACGGTGTCGCGCAGGATGACCTCGGTGATGATGGGCCGCTCGGCGTCCACCGGGAAAGTCGAGATGGCGTTGACCTTGCTGCGGATGCGCTCCAGCACGTCCTGCACGTCATAGCCCTTCTTGACCTCGACGTTGGCCGTGCCCTCGTTTTCCATGGAGCGCGTGGTGTACTGCTTGACGCCCTCGAGACCCTCGAGCACGTCCTCGATCTTGCGGCTGATGCTCTCCTCGACCTCCTCGGGGTCGGCGCCGGGGTACGGCACGGTGATGGCGATCATGTCCAGGGAGAACTCGGGGAAGGTCTCCTTGATGATGTTGCGCACGCCCATGTACCCGGCCAGGAAAAACAGCACCAGTACGATGTTGGCGAACACCGTGTTGCGCGTGAAGGCGGCGATGATGCGCTTCATGAAGCCTCTCCGCCGGCCTTTTCCGCGACGACCTGCAGCAGGCTGTTCTCCAGGGGGTTGATCAGGCGCGTGGTGATGACCTGCTGCCCGGGAGACAGGCCATCGGAGACGTAGGCCCGGTCCCCCTGGATGCGCGCCACCTTGACCGGCACCGTTTTCAGTCGCCCCTTCTCGGCGACGTAGACCGTGTTCTGGAAGGTCACCGCCCAGCGCGGCAGCGAAAAAACGCCCGGCAGGACCCTGCCTGGAATCTCCACCGAGCAGAACATGCCCTCCACCAGCGGCAACCCCCGCGGCAGGCTGCCGCGGGCGTCGCGCCCGCTGATGCGCACCGCCACCACCAGCGTGCGGGTCTTGTCGTCGAAGCGCACCACGCGGTCCAGGCGCCCTCGCCAGACGTGTTCGCCGGGGTCTTCGGTCCAGCGGATGCGGCAGTCCACGGGCTGCAGCCGGTTGAACCAGGCGCCCGGGTCGTCGCTCGGCCGGGATTCGAAGCGCAGGAACCGGCGGGCGTCACGGCTGTTGAGCGGCACCTGGATCTCCAGCAGCGCGTCGTTGGCCAGGGTCACCAAGGGTTTTCCGGGGGTGACATACTGCCCCGGTTCGACAGATTTTTTCTTGATGCGCCCGTTGAAGGGTGCCCGCACCACGCAGCGCTTCAGGTTTTTTTGCGCCAGGGAAAGGGCCGCCTCGGCCGCCCGCAGGGCGCCTTCGGTCTCGGCGATCTGCAGCGGATAGAGCTTCACGTTTTCGGCCACCTGGTCGGCCCGGTCACGGGCCGTGTTGTAGCTCTGCTCGGCGGTGTCCACCGCGCTGCGGCTGCCGACCTTGTCGCGCTCGTAGAGCCGTCGGCGGCGTTCGAACTCGCCGCGGGCCAGTTCGACGCTGCGCTGCAGGGTCTTGAGCCGTCGGGCGTCGATGAGCGACTGCTCCCGGAGCCGCCGGATGCGCTGGCGCAGCTGGTCGGCGCTGGCCTGGGCCTGGCGCAGCGCCGCCTCGTAGTTGGCGGGGTCAATGCGAATCAGCGCCTCTCCCCTGGCGATGGTCGCGCCCACGTGCAGCCGCCGGTGGACCGCCTCGATCCTGCCGGCCACCTCGGCCGAAAGCGGCGCAAACTCGACAGTGCGCACGTCGCCGTATCCTGTGATGCTGACCGCGAAGTCCATGGGCTGCACGGTGGTCACCGTGACCCGCAGGGCGGGCTCGGTCTTGCGGCTCTCGGCGGGCGGTTTCTTGAAACTGGTGAGCACCTTCATGCCCACGATCCCGACCAGCAGCACGGCGGCGCAGATGACGATGCGAATCAGCAGGTTAACGGCGGGTTTGCGGTCACTCACGGCTCGTTCCTCCGGCAGCTGTGGACGTCTGGGGGTGGGGCGGCTCCTGTTCCAGCACCTGGTTGACGCGGCGCAGCACCTCGCACCACTGGGCCGTGGTTTCCGGACCGATCTTCTCCACCAGGTCGACAAAAGACTGCAGGATGGTGTCGTTGATCTTCTCGATCTCGCGCACCGCCTGGGGCGCGACCGACACCAGCACGCGGCGCCGGTCGCGGCGGTCATGGCGGCGCACCAGGATTCCCTTTTCCACCAGGCGGTCCACCATGGCCGACGCCGAGGGCAGCGAAACGCCCAGCACGCCGGCGATCTCGGTGATGGTGGCCTGGCCGCGGTCGCGGGCCACCATGATGGCGTGCACCTGGGGCATGGAGAGTTCGCGGTACTTTCCGCGGCTGGCGTCCTGGGCCAGCAGGCGGGTGTGGATGCGGAAGATGCGGTCGCGGATCAGCTTGCCGGTCCTGAAAATGTAGCGCGCCTGCTCGATGACGTCCTGGTTGGGCATGGAAAAAGGCTCCCTGTTTACAAAATGAGTCTAATTATTCAATGTGCAAATTATTAGTGACACTAACTATATTTTTCGGAATTTCCTGTCAAGACTTAAGTGCCCGACGGACGCCGCGGCGGCAACTGCGATTTGGGCGGGGCTTCCCCTGGTCAGGGGAATCGCAAGTAGCTTGACGCGCCGGGGCGGGCAATCCATTAAAAGCCAAGGATTCAACCATTCCAAGGTTACTTGTGATTGCCCTG
>JAMOVG010000369.1 GCA_027061725.1 Desulfobacteraceae bacterium | reverse complement strand
AGGGCGCCGTAAATAAGCGGGAAATGCGTCTCCAGGGTGATGTCGGTGTCGCGCATCTCGGATTCCTGCTGGCGGATGGAGATGGGCAGGGTGTTGACCAGGCCGGCCACCACGTCCTCGCCCTGGTTGCCGATGGTGAAGTCCCCCCACAGGCGCAGGCTGTCTCCCGACCAGCGCGGGTTGTGGGTGAAAATGACGCCCGAGCCGGAGCGACGCGAGCGGTTGCCGTACACCATGGCCTGCACGGTGACAGCCGTTCCCCAGTCGTCGGAAATGCCGATGATGCGCCGGTAGGCCTTGGCCTTTTCCGAGTCCCAGGAACTGAGCACCAGCCGCACCACCGTGTGCAGCTGCTCCAGCGGATCCTCGGGAACGTCGATGCCGTGGTCCATCAGGCTCTGCTTGTACGCCAGGGCCACGGTTTTCATCTGTTCCCCGGAGAAGGCCCGCTTGTAGGCGATGCCGGCGCGGTCCTTGGATAGGCGGATGATGGCGTCAAAGTGGTCGCGGTCCAGGCCCATGGCCATGCCGTAGCACTGCAGGAAGCGCCGGTAGTTGTCCCAGGCGAACCACGGATTGCCGGTGCGCGCGGCGACCCCCTCGGTGATCTTCTCGGTGATGCCCACGTTGAGGAAGGTGTCCATCATGCCGGGCTGCGAGATGGCCGAACCGCTCCGCACGGACAGCAGCAGGGGGTTGCCGGGATCCCCGAAACGCTTGCCGGTCAGGCGCTCCACGGCGCGGATGTGGGCATCGACCTGTTCCCGGAAATTACGCTCGGCCGGCCGGTAGCTGTTGATCACTTCCCGGCAGCGGAATACCTCGGTGGTGATGACAAAGCCCGGCGGTACGGGCAGCCCAAGCTTTTTCAGGCGCACCAGGTTGTAGCCCTTGTTGCCCAGGTGAATCAGCCCGCTCATGTGGGGGGACGGCTCGTAGATCGAGGTCATGGCCCGCTGGGGGTCGTAGAGCAGCAGCATGTGCAGGCGTTTTTTGGGCAGTTTTTCGGCCTGGTGAAAGAGGGTGCTCAGGATGCGCGTCAGAAAGCGGTCCAGCTGCTGCAGGCCCAGGGAAGTGGCGATGCGGTCGCGGAAAAACATCTCCGAGACGCGGTGCGACAGCCCCTCGGGGTCGTCGCCCCCGCCCGAAGATGAGAACTTGGGCAGCAGTTGTTCGGTCGGAAAAGAGGACAGGATGTGGTCCAGGTTCTGTTCGTGGATGTTGTTGAAATGATCGTGGACGATGTTCTTGACCGCCAGGGCCAGGTTCTTGAAGATGTCCAGGTACTGCGTGAAGGTGAATCCCCGGACTTCCAGGGAGTGGGAAAGCGGTTCGAGCTGCCGTTCCAGCTCGGTGGTGCGCATGCCGTCCACCTTGAGGGCGCGGTTGAAGAGATTGAGCAGGTCGTGGACCTGGAAGAAAGTGGCCTTGGTGATCAGGCTCAGGTCGATGGTCTCCACCAGCTCTTCCAGCAGTACGTTTACCAGGGCCTCGATGCGGAACGTCAGCCCCATGGCGTCGAACTTGGTTTCATGGTAGCTGCCGTACATGGAGGGGATGTCCACGGTGAAGTGCCGCTTCTTGTAGATGTCCTCCCGGATCTCGTAGACCTTGTTCGACAGGATGAGTGCCTTGAGGAGCTCGAGGTAGTTGATCAGCCCGGCGACCTTTTTCTTGGGATCCTCCAGGGCCAGGGCGTTCTTGAGCATCTTCAGGTTGGGGAAGGCCTCGGACTGCAGCTGCTCCAGGTAGTGGTTGAGTTCCACGGTGTCGAAATGGTATTTCTGGTGCAGCAGCTTGTAAAAGGCCACGATCAGTTGCACCCGCCGGCGGTCGGTATCGGAGGCGATATCGCCCGCCAGCATTTCGTCCAGCCGCTCGGCGGAAATGGTCAGCAGATCCGAAGGCGCTTGGATGCCCTGTTCACGCAGGTGGCACATGAGCCGGTTCACCCCGTCGATGTACTCGCCCTCCAGCGCGATCTCCTCGAAAATCGTGGGCGGCACAAAGGGCTTCAGCCGGCGCTTGTCCCGCAGGCACCAGAACTCCAGCACTCCCTCCATGAAGGACAGGATGCGGTTGCTGCTCTCCACGTGGCTCTGCTTGCGCAGGAAGTGGATCAGCACGTCCCTGCGGCGCGTGATCTCGTCGAGCTCCGTGGAGATATCGCGCAGTTCCCCCTCGGCCCCGATGTCGTTGAAAAACACCGGCAGCAGCCGGAAGAGCTGCTTGGCCAGGTTGTAGACGCCCTCGATGTTGCAGTTGAGAAACTCGGTCACATCCCGCGGGAACAGGTCGGTGTCCTTGATGAACACGCCGCCCAGCGCCAGGTAGATGATCAGGGCCGACATGAGCCGCATGGACCACCGCGGCCGCAGCCCGATAAGCTGCATCCAGACGCGGATGTTCTGCAGGTGGGCGTTGTTGGCGCGCACCTGCCAGTCGTCGCCCACGCCGCCGATCATGGGCATCTGGAACCCCAGCCCGATGACGGCGTCGATGAAGTATTTCACCAGGTCACTGTCGTCGGTGCGGTAGATGCCCCTGCCCATGTTGAGCACACAGTTGAGGGCCGCCGAGGGGTAGCGGCGCATGCTGTTGTTCAGGATGGAGAAGGTCTTGCGGATCAGGTACATGACATCGCGATAGTTCTCATGCCCGATGAGGCGCTCCATGGTGCGGTTGATGTCCCGCAGGCACTCCTCGTGCATGGCCGAAAGGCCGGCGATGTTCATAATGTGAAACAGGAAGATGACCTTCCAGTGGTCACCGCGCCCGGCGCCGGGGTCAAGCCGCTGCAGTTTCTGGGGAATCTGGCGGTAGACGTCCACGATCTGCCGGTAGCCGGGAAGCTCCAGCAGCCGCTGCAGTGTCCGGCGCCCGGAGGGCTGCTCCCGAACGATCTCCGCCAGGCGCTGCCGGTACTTTTCAATGCGCGCGTGGGAGATGGGATCGAAGAGGTCTTCGGGAATCTGGGGGGGATTGTCGTCGCTGGCCTCGTGCAGAAACCACTGCCCGGGGTCCTGGACTTCTTCCAGCCAGTACGCGTAGGTGTGCTCGAGGTAACGCACCACCAGGCGGGTGACGGGTTCGTAGTCGGCGTCTTGGCCGGCGGCGGCCAGGTAGTTCTGGGCCAGTTTCTTGATCTGGTAGTAACTCTTGATGAAAAAGAAGAAATCCGGATCCCCGTAAGCCGCGATCCTGTCGAAAGCCTCGTTGAGCACCGTCGCGAAGCGTTCAAAGTTCTCCCCGCTGTCGCGCATGATGCGCTGCAGGAACAGCAGCAGGTTGTCCACCGCGTCGATGCGCACGTTGTTGTCCACGCTGGCCTCGAAGGCGTCGCAGAAAATACCGATGAAAAGCGCCGCACCCTCGGGGCCGCGCGGGTGCTTGTTGAGCAGGTGGAAATAGTCCAGCGCAAATCCCCTGCCCTCCTGGACGATGTACGCCCAGTTGCGATAGGGGTGGCTGAGTTCTTTGAGGAACGTGTTCAGGCTCTCCCGCAGGCCGTAGTAGCGCAGCAGGATCTCCTGCAAAACGGCGTACTTTTCATCGATGGTGACATCGACGTGATAGCTGGCCAGGTTGACTTCCAGCGCTTTGGATTTAAACGACACCAATGGGCCTCCTGAGAATTCATCTCCGCCAGCCGCCCCCCGGCCGCAGTCCCCATTGCGCTGGGCCCCGTGTCCGAACGCGGCATCGTCTCTGTGCGGCTCCGTGCCCGGGGAAACGCGCACCGGTGCCGGTGCGGCCGGGGATGGATGGCAATGTATGCTGTAACCTAACAGAATGGCGATGCTTTTTCAAGAAACAGGCGGGACGATCCAGGGCAACCGTAAGCGGGGATGGGCATGGTGGATGCCGGGGCTCACGGAGCACAGACGATGTCCGCCTGCCCCCGGTGGGGCGACGGCCGTGTCTGCCAGCCGAAAAGGGTGGTCACGTGCGATTGCCGTGGTGGGCGGTGGCGGAGCGGACGGCGGGGAAGCGCAGCAGCCACATGATTGTTCCGGCGGCCCCGGCGAAAAGCCCCCATGTGCCGATCAGCGCGACAGCGCCATCAGGCGGTACACAAGCATTCCGGCCAGCCAGGCGATGTCCTCGGCCGAGAGGATGTCCCCGATCGTGCGGTCGAAGAGGATATTGGCCTCGGGCGGAAATTCCTCGTCGCCGGCATAGACGATCAGCTGCAGGGGAACGCGGGGAAAGAGCCGGAATTCCCAGGCGCTGTCCCCGAGGCCTTCCAGAAAACGGCCGCCCAGCCGTCGGGCCGGCTTCTCCAGCGCCTCGGGACGCTCGCCGAACACTTTTTTGAGCGGATCGATGGCGCGCTTGACAAAGGCGCTGAAGTAAAAGGAGGCGTCCCGAATCTCCCGGTAGGCCACCCACTGTCCTGCGGGCGCCTCGACGGCAGGCGCCTCGAAGTAGTGCAGGATCAGCACCTGTTCCTGGATGGGAACCTCGCTGCCGCTGTCGTCGGCGTCGGTGAAATCGAAGGCCGGATAGCCGACGTGGTAGCGCCGGTCCAGAAAAGGCACGTCGAAGGCCGCTTCTCCCGCCGGCTCGAAACCGGTGCGCTGCACCAGCGTCGGGAATTCAACAGCGGCGAGCTTTTCGGCCGACAGCGCCCTGGCCGCCTTGTAGTCGTCGATACGGGGCATGAAATACGGGATCCTCGGGGCAAAAGGCGAAAGAGCCCCGCCTGTCCATCGTGACGGGGCTCTGCGCGCGTTTGATTGAAAAGGCGATCAGATTTCCAGCCAGGAGTCGGAGTACAGAGTTTTTCCCAGGATGACGTCCACGGTCTTGGCGTAGTCGAGCATCTCCTTGGAAAGCGAGCTGCGGTCCGGCTCATTGCCGTCCATGATGTTGTAGATCAGGTCCACGATGTCCTGGCGCTGGCCCTTGGCGATGGCAATCAGCTGATCGTCGCGCGGGTCGGCGATAACCGACTCCATGCCGTACTTCTGCAGCATCACCATGTAGGTCTGGTTGAGAATGGGCCGCAGGTGGTCCGGGGGTCCGTTGGAGATGTTGGACAGGCCGCAAGTGCTGCGGGCGCCCGGGGCGATGTCCTGCAGCATGCCCTGGAACTCCATCAGGCTGATGGCCTGGGGCTGCTGAATGTTGACCGGCGTGACAATGCCGTCCACCCAGATCTTCTCATTGGGAATG
>JAMOVG010000368.1 GCA_027061725.1 Desulfobacteraceae bacterium | reverse complement strand
CAACCTGGGCGTGCCCGTGGCCCACACCCTGATCGGCATCAAGTCCCTGCTGCGCGGCCTGGACAAGCTGATTCTCAACACCGATGCCATCCGGGCCGACCTGACGCGCAACTGGGCCGTGGTGGCCGAGGCCATCCAGACCGTACTGCGCCGCGAGGGCTACGAGCAGCCTTACGAGGCCCTGAAGCGCCTCACGCGCACCAACCGCCCCATCGGCCGGGAGGAGATTGCGGAATTCATTGACTCGCTGGATGTCCCGACCCGGGTGAAAGAGGAACTGCTGCGCATCACTCCGGAAAACTACACCGGCATCTGCAATTTCTAGCCCCCGCCGCCCGCATGCAAGTTCGAAAACCTTCATCGACGTACCAGAATTGCACTTGCGGGTAGCCGTCTCCAGCGGGCCTGTGAACCGCGCATCTGCGCCGGATTCCACGGCGGCGCTGCAGCGACCGCTGCCCCCCTTCCGCCGTCACGCCCGGAATAATTCTTGCATCTTTTTTTAGGAATGCCGGAAGCGCATGCGAGCCGTAATCCACCGGCCACGTCCCCGCCGGGCGGCGGGTCCGACCGCCCCCCGCCTGCTGCAGAGGACGGCAGACACTGCATCCGGCGTTTTCGCAAAAACGGCGCACACGAAACAGCGGGAGGTTCCATGAAACATCAACGACCGGTCCGGAAACTGCGCCGGGCACTTGTCTACAGCCTGTTTTTGGGCATCACGGCCGGGCTTGCAGCCGGCCTGCTGCCGACAGGAGCATCAACGGTCCTGGCAGGCGACATCGCCGCACCGCAGCTCAAGTGGCAGAATGCCGGCTGTTACAGCTCGTGGTGCGAAACCGGCTGGTACTCCTCGCCGGCGGTGGCCGACCTGGACGGCGACGGCCGACCCGAAGTGATCGCCTCGGCCTACTCTGTCGTGGTCCTGGACGGCGCCACGGGCGACCTGCTGTGGCGCGTCAAGTCCGGCCACGACCGGGCAGACTCCGACGGCGCCGGCAACGTAGGCCGCACCTGGCCGGGCGTGGTGGTGGCCGACGTGGACAACGACGGGGAGCTCGAGATCGTCACGGCCCACGGCGGCGGGTGGGTGTCGGTCTACGACGCCGACGGCTACTTCGACAACGGCGGCTGGCCCTGGCGAAACCCCAGCGGCCGGGAATTCCGCAGCCTGGCCGTGGCCGACCTGGACGGCAACGGGGACCTGGAGATCATCGTGGGCCGCGCCCAGCTGGACGACACCAACGTGTGGGTGCTGGAGCACACCGGCAAGGTGCGCAAGGGCTGGCCGCGTCTGGCGGGCGGCGAAGGTTCGGCCGCCGGCCTCTACAACGACAACATCGGTGTCGGGGACCTGGACGGCGACGGGCTGCCCGAGGTAATCGTGCCCTCGGACACCATCACCATCTGCGCCTACGGGGCGGACGGGAGCCACCTGCAAACCAACCCTATGTACCACGGCCACTCGGGCCACGACATGGACCATTGGGGGGAAGTGCCGGCCTACGTGGATCTGGCTTATGAAACCCGCGGCTGGGGGCCCTGCTACGACCAGTACACCCTGCGGGCCAACTTCGCCAACGGCCCGGCCAACGTAGCAGACGTTGACGGCGACGGCGTCAACGAGGTAGTGGTGGTGGGGGACGTGCACGACTGCCATACCAGCCCCTACACCGACCACTACAACGGCCCCTATATCTTCAACGCCGACCGCAGCCGCTTCAACCGCGGCGGGTTCGACTGGCGGACGGTCCCGCAGGACACCGGGGAGCCCCTCATCCAGGACTACAGCGTCATCGAGAGCTGCCAACCCAACACGGTGACCGCCGACCTGGACGGCGACGGCCGCCTGGAGATCCTCTACCCCTCCTACGACGGGCGCCTGCACGCCTTCTGGCTGGACAAGACCGAGCACTACAGCTGGCCTTTCGCCGTGCACAAATCCACGGACAAGGTCTACCGTTTCGCCTCGGAACCGGCGGTGGCCGACCTGGACGGCGACGGCTACGCCGAGGTCATCTTCACTACCTGGGTGCAGAAGGGCTCGAACCGCACCGGCAGGCTCTACATCCTCAGCTACCAGGGCGAGGTGCTGCAGTCCGTCGACCTGCCGCCGGCCTACGGCAGCCCCGACTGGAACGGCGCCCTGCCCGCGCCCACGCTGGCCGACATCGACGGCGATGCGGACCTCGAGGTGGTCGTCAACACCGCCCACGCGGGTTTTGCGGCCTACGACCTGCCGGGAACCGCCAACGCCCGCATCCTGTGGGGAACCGGCCGCGGATCCTACCGGCGTGACGGCTCGCCCGGCGACCTGGCGCCCATCGACATCGGCCCCGACCTGACGGTGGCCTGGGACCGGCTGTCCATCACCGGGCCGGACAAGAACGGCCGATACAACCTCAAGGGCAGGGTGGTGGTCACCAACACCGGCAACCGCCGCTCCGAACCGTGCGGCCTGGGCGTCACCTACCCGGCAGGCGGGCCCATGGTGCTCACCAAAGCCCGCAAGGTAAAGGCCCTCAAGCCCAGCCAGCGCGTCAGGGTGGGCTTCAAGGCCAGGGGCGTGGACCTGGCCACCGATACAGCCAGCACGCTCGGCGCGGTGGTTGACCTTGATGACCGGATAGCCGAAATCGACGAAGACAACAACACCGCCGAGCGGCAGATCCAGGGGGTGGACCTCACCGGACTGTGGCTGCAGGCCTCGGTCAAGGGGCCCAAGAAGGGACGCTACACGGTCAAGGGCAAATACGGCATCGTATCCGACATGCCCGCGGGCACGTTCCTCGTGCAGGTCTATCTCTCGTCCGACGAGATTCTGGACGGTGCGGACACGCCCCTGCTGAAAAAACCCCGGCGGGTCAGGAAAGTGCCTGGCGGCAAAACGGTCAAGGGCGGGTTCAAGGCCAAGGTCGACCACGACCCCGCGGGGGAATACCTGATCCTGGACCTGGACACCGAAAACGCCGTGGCCGAAAGCGACGAAGGCAACAACCGGGTGGTGCGGCGGCTGCCCTGAGCATGTCGCCGCAACCGGCGGTCAGTCTTTGAGATAGCCCTCCTCCACGGCGGCGGAGATAACGGCCGCAGCCACCTCGGCCAGCCGGGGGGAACCATCGGCGATGGGCGCAATGCGGCGGCGCACCTGGGCGCACACCACGTCGTGCTCCTGCCAGGTGCCGCCACGGGTGAGGTAGTTGTTGAACAGGGGCTGCAGGCGGTCCAGGGCGGCCGCGAAGCGGGCCTCGGGCGTGCACCGCGCCTCGAATTCGTCCCATAGGGCGCGCAGTTCCGCGGCCTGGTCGTCGGGCAGCAGCGCGAAGATGCGTTCGGCGGCCGCCAGTTCGCGCGCGTGCTGCCCCTGCTTGGCATTTTCGTCGTAGCAGAAGGTGTCGCCGGCGTCGATTTCCACCAGGTCGTGGGCCAGGACCATCTTCATGACGCGCACGCCGTCCACCGGTTCCCGGGCATACTCGGTCAGCAGCAGCGCCATCAGCGCCAGGTGCCAGGAGTGCTCAGCCGAGTTCTCCCGCCGAGAACGGTCCGTCAGCAGCGTCTGGCGGGCGACGCTCTTGAGCCGGTCGATGCGCACGATGAAGTCGATCTGCGCCGCCAGGCGTTCATCGCCCAGCCGGTGCCACGGCAGCGTTGTTTCTTCTTTGCGGTTCACGCGAGATCCTTTCCCGTCGGCGGCAATTTATTCCGCCGATTTCTCCTTCGATGCCTTTCCCTCCAGTTTCTCCTGCTGCTGCAGCCACTCGGCCAGTTCGACCATGTTCTGCGAGAGGTTGAAGCGGCCCTCGGCGAACACGCCGTAGTCACCACCCCCGGCCATGGCGGCAGCAAAACGCGTGGAGTTGGCGTAGAACAGCCACAGCTCGGTCCATGTCCGCTCGATGTTCTCGTCGAAGGGGTTTCCTCCCTCTGCCGGGCCCCGGGCGTAGCCGGCCCGCCAGATGCGCTGCATGATGCCGGTGGCCTGCTTAACGGCGGCGTCGGTGACCGCCACGGTGCGGTCCAGGCGCGCCCAGTGCCCTCGGACCCAGGTGGTGCTGTGGCAGCCCCGGCAGACGGCCTGCATGTTTTTCAGCCGCCGGCCCTGTTCCTTTTGGTCGATCAGGAAAGCCTCGGCCGGACGTCCGTCCAGGGTGGTGGGCAGGGGCTGGCCGTCGGCGTTGCGGATGATGCTGGTATCCGGCGACCTGGGGTGCGCGTGGGTGTAGATCAGTCCGTAGAGCCGCTTGGGCAGCCGGTCGTTCATGCGGTGGGTGCGCTCGACCAGCAGCTCGCCGTCTTCACCCACCAACTGGCTGGCGTGGCACACGGCGCAGGTGGGCGCCTTGAAGTCCCTGCCCACGGTCCAGGGCACCGCCTGAAAATTCCAATGGGCGCCGAGGGACTCGTAAATGCCGGCGTGCTTGCTGGCGGCGTACACCCGGTAGGCCGGCACGTCGGGCCCCACGTGGCACTGCTTGCAGGTGCCCGGCTTGCGGGCCATCTCGATGGAGAAGCTGTGGCGGCCGTGGCAGGCGGTGCAGGCCCCCAGGCTTCCGTCCAGGTTGACGCGCCCCACGCCCTGGCTGGGCCAGCCGTCGATCACCGGAAACGCCAAATCGCCCACGTCGGTCTCGCGGGTCTCGAGCCCCTTGAAGGCCAGGCGCGTGCCGTGGCAGTAGTAGCAGCCCACCGCGCGCGTCCTGGCGTCGGCCGGTGCGAAGGTGATGCGGCCGTCCTTTTCACCCGTGTCGCCGATAATGGACACCTGCAGCTTTGCGTAGAGGGGATTGTCCTTCAGGTTACCGTACGCCCGCGACATGAGATTTTCAGCGTACTGGGAGGCTTCCTCGGTGTGGCAGACGGCACAGTCCCGGGGGCTGACCACCACGTGCACCCGGTGGCCGTTGTGCTCGAAGGTGTCGGCGTGGCGGTCCGGCCGCAGGGTATGGCACTCGGCGCAGCCCACGGCCACGCCCCGCAGTTTTTCGGGCACCTCGCCGGCGGTGATGCGGCGCACGGCATTGTCGCCGCCCAGGGACTGCGCCACGCTCATGGCGGCGTGGCGGCCCGAGCGCCAGTCGGCCACGATGCCGAGAGTGACCGAAGCGTGGCAGTCCAGGCACTCCTGGGTGGCGTCGCTCAGCGGCGCCGCCGCCTGCACGCGACCGGGGCCGGCCGCCAGAACGGCAAAACAGATGCACAGGATCGAGAGTCGGCTCATGGATTTCCTCCTTTGGCGCAAAAGGTCCGTGCCTCCCCTGTATAGCCGCCCGGTGTGGGGTTTGCAAGCCCGTACCGTGGCCAGGACAATCGCAAGTAGCCGTATCCGGGGCCATCCATGCGCGGGAGGGGCGAGCAGGTATCGGCTGTGCGTAGTTGGAGAACCGGCGGGAAAAAGATGCGCAGGCCGACGGTGCGTCAAGAAAGGTGAGCTGTTTGAGCGCGAGCGCGTTCAGCGCCTTTCAGCGCCGACGGCCGGAGAATCCCCGCCGGGACTCACGGAGCGCAGGCGATGCCTGCCCGCCCCGGGGGAATCGGCCCGCACAGGCGACACTCCTTCCAAAAGGGTTGTTGCGATTGCCCGGGGGCTCCAAGCCTTGCCGAGCAGAAACAACCTGAAATAATGGCTTGATTGCGGCGGGCTTTGATACTACCCTGCGGCATCGACGCAAACCCCTCAACCCGCGCCTCGGGCGCAGCCGGGAGCAGACCCTTGACGCCTGCGCAACTCTCCATCGGACAACTGGCCGGACAACGGCTGATGATCGGCTTCGACGGCACCGAACTGGGTGCCGAGACCCGGGATCTGATCGCCGAACTGCACATCGGCGGCATCATCCTCTTCTCGCAGAACCTGGACACCCCCGAACAAATCGCACGCCTGTGCCGCCAGGCCCAGGAGCAGGCCGCGGCCTGCGGCCTGCCGCCGCTGTTCATCGCCATTGACCAGGAGGGGGGGCAGGTGGCGCGCCTGCGGGAGCCTTTCACCGTCTTCGAGGGCAACCCCGCCATGCGCGACGTGGCCGACGCCACGCACTTCGGCCGCGTGACGGCCGCGGAACTCTCGGACCTGGGCATCAACATGGACATGGCGCCGGTGGTGGACGTGGCCTTTGCGGCCGACAGCATCATGGACCGGCGCGCCTTCGCCGGCGACCCCGCGCGGGTGGCCGAGATGGGCGCGGCCGTCATCGACGCCCTGCAGGGCAACGGCGTCATGGCCGTGGCCAAGCACTTCCCGGGCATCGGGCGCACCACCCTGGACTCCCACCTGGACCGGCCGGTGCTGGACACCCCCTGGCAGGAGCTGGCCGCCAGCGACCTGCTGCCCTTTATAGCCGCCGTGCGCTGCGGGGTCAGCGGCGTCATGCTGTCGCACATCGTTTACCGCGACTATGACCCCCGGTGGCCGGCCAGCCTGTCGGAGAAAATCGCCCGCGAGGTACTGCGCGGCCGGATGGGATACAATGGGCTGGTGATGACCGACGACCTGGACATGGGCGCCATCCAGAAGTACTACGACATCGAAACCGCCATGCAACGCGTGCTGGCGGCCGACATCGACCTTGCACTCATCTGCCATCGGGGCCCAGACATCGCAAGGGCTTACGAAGTACTGTTGGACGAACTGCGGAAGTCATCGCAGATGCGTCGGCGCGCGCGGGAGTCCGCCGGACGCATCCTGGCGGCCAAGGAGAAGTACATCGCACGTCCGCTGCAGGCGGATCATGCCAGCCGCGCACGAGAGTAAACGTCAGCGTCCAGGGGGCTGACAGTGCCCCGCTGCAGCTCGTGGAAGGCCGCCGCACCGATCATGGCGGCGTTGTCGCCGCAAAGGGAAACGGGCGGCAGGCAGGCCTCGAAACCCTCCCGGGACGCCTCGGCCACCACCCGCTCGCGCAGCCGCCGGTTGGCGGCCACGCCCCCCGAAAGCACCACGCGCGGGCACCCGGTTTGCCGCGCGGCCTGCATGAGTTTGAAGCTGAGCACGTCCACCACGGCCTCCTGGAAGCCGGCGGCGATGTCATCCATGTGGTCGCGAAAGGTGTCGGCGTGCAGCTGAAGGTAGCGCCGCACCGCGGTCTTGAGGCCGCTGAAGCTAAAGTCGAAGCCCTTCTTGTCCAGGTAGGAACGCGGGAAGGAAATAACCTGCGGATCGCCGCGCTCGGCCATCTCGCCGATGACGCGTCCGCCCGGGTAGCCCAGCCCCATCATCTTGGCCACCTTGTCAAAGGCCTCTCCGGCGGCGTCGTCGCGGGTCTGCCCCATGAGCCGCATGCGCGTGTGGGAGGTCACGTGGTACAGGGCGGTGTGGCCGCCCGAGGCCAGCAGGGCCACGAAGGGAAAAGCCGGCGGGTCTTCGGTGAGAAAGACAGCGTTGATGTGCCCGGCCAGGTGGTTGACCCCCACAAAGGGCAGCCCCCGTCCGTAGGCGTAAGCTTTGCCAAAGGAGAAGCCCACCAGCAGCGCACCCACCAGGCCCGGTCCGCGGGTGGCGGCCACGGCGTCCAGCCCCTCCGGCCCCACGCCGCTGCGGTCCAGGGCCTCGCCCACCACCGGCACGATGGCCTCGATGTGCTTGCGCGAGGCCAGCTCCGGCACCACACCACCGTAACGGTGGTGCACGTCGACCTGGGAGGCCACCACCGATGAGAGCATGCGTCGGCCGTCGGCCACCACGGCGGCCGCGGTTTCGTCGCAGGAGGTTTCAACAGCCAGGATGTTCATGCGATGGTGTCCAGGTCCTCCAGCGTGATGCGGAAGCGTTTGAGGTGAATCTCCCTGCGGCGGCAGAAGCGGCGCAGCTTTTCCAGACGCTCGGCCGGCATGTCGGCAACCGAGATCACCAGCCCGCTCACACGGTGCTTTTCCACCAGGGCCTCAAGGTCGCCGGAGGTGCCCAGCACCGGGAAACCCTGCAGTTTCTTGCCCGTCTTGACGGGGTCGTCGTCGATGAAGCCCACCGGCTCCACCGCCAGGCGGCGGTTGTTGAGCACCTCGCGCAGCAGGATCTCACCGCCACGGCCGGCACCGTAAATCAGCACGCGCTCGCCGCCCAGGGTCTTGCGCTTCATGAAGTCCGACGTCAGCCGGAAAAAACCGCGCGATCCCAGCAGGGCGGCCGTGGTCAGCAGCCAGTCGATGACGAAGATGCCCTTGGAAAAGTGTTCGAAGCGGAACAGGTAGGTCACCGTGACGATGGACAGGAGCGACCCCACGGTGGAGGCCTTGATGTAGACCATGACGTCGTTGGAGCTCATGTAGCCCCATATGCCGCGGTAGGCGCCGATGACGAAAAAGGCCGCCAGCTTGCAGGCGATCACCGCCGGCAGCGAACGCAGGAAGACCTTGAAGAAGATCACGAACTCGCCGCCCGCGAAGCGCAGGCGGTAGGACAGGTAGTAGGCGAAGGCCACCAGCCCCAGGTCCAGGATGACCATCACCAGCTGGCGCTTGTAGGTCAGCTCGATGAGCACCGGCGTGAAGGTGCGGTCGCGCAGCACCGAGAACTCCTTTTCCGGGTAGACCCGCAGCTGGGCCAGGTAGATGGCCATCAGGATCACGGCCGCCAGGATGGGGATGATCACGGTGGGCGAAGTCAGGGTGTCGCTGGTGCTCACAAAACGCGCCGCCAAACCCGAGACCGCCCCGATAAGATAGAGGAACAGCACAGCGCTGCGCTCACTGAGGCCCATTAGCACCAGGCGGTGGGAAGTGTGATCGCGCCCGCCGGCAAAGGCCCCCCGGCCGCTGAGCAGGCGGATGAAGGTCACCAGGCTGGTGTCGAGCACCGGCACCAGCATCACCAGGATGGGCACCGCCAGCGAGGCCATCAGGTTGCGCGAGGCCGTCTCGGAGTAATAGAGGCTCAGCACCGCCAGGCAAAAGCCGATGGGCATGCTGCCGCAGTCCCCCATGAAAATGGAGGCCGGGTTGAAGTTGTAAACCAGGAAAGCCAGCAGGGCGCCCGCCAGCGACAGGCACATGACGGCCGCCTGGGGCTGCGCCGGCCAAAACACGGCCGCCAAGGACACGGCCGCCACGCACCCGATACCGGCGCACAGGCCGTCCATGTTGTCGAGCAGGTTGAAGGCGTTGGTGATGCCCACGATCCACACGATGGTGAACATGGTATCCAGGGTCAGCGAAGTGAACCAGTGCAGCCGGAAGCCCACCAGCGACACCAGCGAAGCCGTCAGGATCTGGCCCACCAGCTTGGTGTGCGGTTTGAAGTTGACAAAATCGTCCAGCAGCCCCAGCACGAACAGGAAGGTCATCCCGGCCCACAGCACGGCCGCCAGCAGGGAGGGGTGCAGGAAGGCGCCGCCGCCCAGAGAGCGCGGCAGGGCGCCGAAGTCAGTGATCAGCAGCAGCGCGGCGGACATGCCGCTGTAGATGGCGATGCCCCCCAGCAGGGCGGTGGGCGTCTGGTGCCAGCGGTCCTTGCGCGGATAGGCCATCCACCCGCGGCGCACGGCCGCGAACTTGACCACCGGCGTCAGGGCCAGGCACAGCACGAAAGAGAGCAGGGCGGGAACAAAGGACATGTCTTTCCCGGGCTACTTTCTGTGTCCGCTGTCGCGGTTTTCCGGCGGCACCCAACCTGTGCCGCTGCTGCGCACCGCTCAGCTGGAGCACAGGGGGGCTTCGCGGCGCCCCTTTTCGATCCACTTCATGAAACGGGAAAACAGGGATGCGCGCCCGCGGCTGTCGTCGGGCGACGCGGTCTGGTTCTTTTTCATGCGTCCTCCCACTCGATGCGCTCGTCGCCCCGGCGCTCGACGACCTCGCCGATGACGAAGGCCCGCTCACCCATGGCGGCCAGGCGTTCCAGGATCTCCTGCACGGCGCGGTCCGGCGCCACCACAATGAGCCCCAGGCCGTTGTTGAAGGTGCGCATCATCTCGACGTCGGACACCCGCCCGGCCTGCTGCAGAAAGGAGAAAACGGGCGGCACATCCCAGCTGCCCCGGCGCAGCACCACGCCGCAGGCCTTGGGCAGAATGCGCACCACGTTGTCGGCGATGCCGCCGCCGGTGATGTGCGCCAGGCCATGAATGGGGAAGTCGCGCATCAGGCGCTGGATGGTCTGGGTGTATATGCGCGTGGGCTTAAGCAGCTCCTCGCCCAGGGTGCAGCCCAGCTCGGGCACCTGCATGTCCAGGCTGAGCTTGAGAATGTCGAAACAGATCTTGCGCACCAGCGAGTAGCCGTTGCTGTGCAGCCCGTTGGAGGCCACGCCCACCAGTTTGTGGCCCACGCCGATCTCCGAACCGTCGACGATGTCGGCGTTGTCCACCACGCCCACGGCAAACCCGGCCAGGTCGTACTCACCGGGGGTGTAAATGCCGGGCATCTCGGCCGTCTCGCCGCCGATGAGCGCGCAGCGCGCCTGGCGGCAGCCTTCCGCGACGCCCTTGAGCACTTCCTTGGCCACGCGCGTGTCCAGCTTGCCCATGGCCAGGTAGTCCAGGAAAAACAGCGGCCGCGCGCCCTGTACGGCGATGTCGTTGACGCACATGCCGACCAGGTCGATCCCCACCGTGTCATGCCGGTCCATGGCGAAAGCGATCTTGAGCTTGGTACCCACGCCGTCGGTGGAGCTGACCAGCACGGGGGTGTCCATACCCTCGGTATTCAACGAAAAAAGCCCCCCGAAGCCGCCCAACTCTCCCATCACTCCGGGGATGAACGTTTCGCGGGCGATGTCCTTGATCTCCCCCACAAACCGATCGGCCTTGTCGATGTCCACACCGGCGTCTTTGTAGGTAAGCGCTTTGGCCATATTTAGCTCCCGATATTGTTGACGATCTATCTGCCCGTAACTTTTAAAAGTTAGTCTCAATCACGCCAAAAGTCAAAACAAATTTTTCCCCTCGCCGCACCCGCCGGACAAGTTGCATTCAACCGTCTTTTATACTACCCTGCCGGCCATGGATCCCGTGCAAGAACGCCGCTGGCGCCGCGCCATGCACCGCTACAACCTGCTGCTGGCCGCTGGCACCACCCTGCTGTGGCCCCTGATGCTGCCGGCGGCCGCGGCCGGCGAAAAACGCCGCCGCCCACTGCTGCCGCGCCTGGGCCTGAGAGGGCGGCCGCCGGCGTACGCCGGCGGCCCGCGCCCGTTGTGGATGCACGCCCTGTCGGTGGGCGAGGTACTCTCGGCCGTGCCCCTTGCAGAGCTCCTGCGGAGGACCCTTGCGCCACGGCCGCTTTTTTTCTCGGCCGCCACCTACACCGGCTTCCAGATGGCCGCAGATCGCCTGGGGACCACGGCCGACGCCGTCTTCTATTCCCCTTACGATCTGTTGCCCTGCGTGCGCGCCGCCGTGGCACGCGTCAGGCCCGCACTGTTCGTGCTGGTGGAGTCCGACATCTGGCCCAATTTTCTGTGGGAGCTGCACCGCAGCAGCATTCCTGCCGTGCTGGTCAACGCGCGCCTGAGCGCCCGCTCCCTGGCCGGCTACCGCCGGGTGCCATCCCTGGCCGGGCCTCTGTTCTCGTCTTTTGCGGCCCTGTGCACCCAGTCACCGCGCGACAGTGAGCGCTTCGCCGCGCTGGGCGTTGCCCCGGAGCGCATTGTCTGCACCGGCAACCTCAAGTCCCACGCAGCGTCGCCACGTGACCCCGGCCCGCTGCTGAACCGCATACGTGAACGCGTCCGGGGCCGCGACACCCGCCACGTGCTGGTGGCCGGCAGCGTCCACCGCGCCGAGGCCCCGGTGCTGGCCCGCGCCTTCGCCGGGTTGCAAAAGCGCCCGGGAAATATCCTCTTCATCGTGGCTCCCCGCGACCCGCGCCGCGCTGCGACTTTTTGCCACCGGCTGGAAAAGGCCGGGCTGACTTGTCGTCTGCTGAGCGAAATGGCCGACGATCGCCTGGACGCCGACGTGCTGGTGGTCGACCGCATGGGCGTGCTGCGGGATCTCTACGCCTTGGGCGACGTGGCCTTCGTGGGCGGCAGTCTGGCCCCGCTGGGCGGCCACAACCCGTTGGAGCCGGCCGCCCACGGCCGGCCGCTGCTTTTCGGGCCGGACATGAGCGATTTCGCAGCCATCGCCGACCAGCTCCAGGCCGCCGGCGGCGGCCGCGTCGTGCGCGACGCCCAGGAGCTGCAGCGGGCCGCCGCCGCCCTGCTGGAGGCCCCCGACCGCGCCGCCTCGGCCGGGCGGGCCGCCCGCGCCGTGTTCGATGCCTCGACCGGCGCTCTGGAAAAAACCGTTACCGTCATCAGAGGTCTGCTGTCCTGATATGTCACCCGCACCCATCGACACCGGCCGTGTGAAACGCCTGCTGGTCCGCTCCACCAACTGGATCGGCGACGCCGTCATGACCACGCCGGCCGTGCGCGCCATCCGCGAAAACTTCCCCCGTGCCGAGATCAGCCTGCTGGCCAAGCCCTGGGTGGCGCCGGTCTTCGCCCACAGCCCGCACGTGGACCGCATCGTGGTCTACGACGCCAACGGCCGCCACCGCGGCACCGCCGGCAAGCTGCGCCTGGCCAGGGACCTGCGGCGCCACCGCTTCGAAGCCGCCATTTTGCTGCAGAACGCCATCGAGGCCGCCCTGCTCACCTGGATGGCGGGCATCCCGGTGCGCGTGGGCTTCGACACCGACGGCCGGCGCCTACTGCTGACCCACCCCGTCCACCGCACGCGGCAGGTGAAGAACGTCCACCAGACCGGCTACTACCTGGCCATGCTGGCCGGCGCCGGCCTGCTCACCGGTCGACCGGAACTCTTCCTGCAGTTGGGCGACGACGACCGCCGGCGGGCCGCAAGGCGCCTTTCCGGGTGGGGCCTCAGCGCCGGGCGAAAGTTGATCGGCATCAACCCCAGCGCCACCTTCGGGCCCACCAAGCAGTGGTTCCCGGAGCGCTTCGCGGCCCTGGCCAATCGCCTGCAGGCCGCCCACGACGCCGTCATCGTGCTCTTCGGCGGCCCCGGCGACCGCGTGCTGGGCGACCGCATCGCCGGCGCCATGCCCCGCCCGCCCGTGGACCTGTGCGGCCGCACCGATCTGGGCGAGGCCATGGCCCTCATCGCGGCCTGCGACCTGTTTATCACCAACGACTCTGGGCTCATGCACGTGGCCGCGGCCCTGGATGTTCCTCTGATCGCCATCTTCGGCTCCACCAACCCCGTCACCACGGGCCCCTTCAGCGCCCGCAGCCGGGTGGTCAAGAGCACGGTGGACTGTGCGCCCTGCCTCCAGCCGCGCTGCCCCCTGGGGCACATGAACTGCATGCGCGACATCACCGTGGACACGGTGTTCGCGGCTGCCGAGGAGATGCTGTGAACATCCTGATCGTCAAACTGAGCGCCATCGGCGACGTCATCCACACCCTGCCGGCCCTGACCGCCCTGCGGCGCCGCTACCCCGACGCGCACATCGCCTGGCTGGTGGAGGAGGCCGCCGCCGACCTGGTCATCGGCCACCGCGCCGTGGACCGCGTGCTGGTCTCGCGCCGCAAGCGCTGGCTGCGCAGGCTCAGGGGGGCCGGGCGGAAGGAAAGCCTGCGGGAAATGCGCGCCTTCCTGCGCGCCCTGCGCGACACGCGCTACGACCTGATCCTCGACTTCCAGGCCCTGCTCAAGAGCGCCGTGCTCATCGCCCTGGCGCGCGGCCGGCGCAAGGTGGGCTTCGGCCCGGGCCTGGAGCACATGGAGCACAGCTATCTGTTTTTAAACGAGCGCGTCCCGGCCGTGGACATGGAGATCCACGCCCTGGACCGCGGCCTGATGCTGCTCGAAGCCCTGGGCATCCCCCGCGGCCCGGTGACCTACGACCTGCCGGTGGGCAAAAGCGAACAACGGGCCGTGGACGAGCTGCTCCGGCGCCGCGGCATCGACGCCTCCAAACCCCTGGTGGCCGTCAACCCCGTGGCCAAGTGGGAAACCAAGCTCTGGTCGCCGGCGTCCTTCGCCCGCCTGGCCGACCGCCTGGTGGACCGCTGCGGCGCGCGGGTGGTGTTCACCGGCAGCGCCCAGGACCGCCCCGTGATCGCCGACATCCGTTCGCGCATGGCCTTTGCCGCCGCCAATCTGGCCGGCGAAACCTCTCTCAAGACCCTGGCGGCCCTCTACCGGTGCTGCCGCCTGCTGGTCTCCACCGACACCGGCCCCATGCACCTGGCCTGCGCGGTGGGCACGCCGGTGGTGGCCCTCTTCGGCCCCACCGCGCCCTGGCGCACCGGCCCTTACGGCCAGCGTCACCGCGTCGTGCGCACCGGCATCGCCTGCAGCCCCTGCTTCAAGCGTACCTGCCCCCTGGGCACCGGCGACTGCATGCGCGAAATCCCCGTCTCCCGCGTCTTTGCCGCCGCCGAACTCTCCTTTCGCGGCGGCATCACGACGCCCCGGGAAAAGCTGGACCAGGACGGCTGAAAAACTGCACAAAAGAATAAAAAGTCCTGCCGCTCGATTCCGGCGCTGAAACGCTTCACCCCCTGAGGCCGGCTCGGCCCACGACGCCGGGCCAGCGTGTTCGAGCGCCAATGCAGCCCTTTTTTCCCGCCGCCGCGCCTACCTAGAAAACACCGATAAATTTTTCTTGACATAACCACATTGTGGTATTATTGTGGACTATCGTTCTTTCATTTTCCCCAAGGCCGAGCGCGCACCGCCTTCCCCTGGATCCGCCACCGTCAATCGTCTGCACACCCCGGAGCCCTCGGCCGCTTCCGATCGAAAAAGGGGGAACCGCAATGGCTGCCGCCGCCCCTCGACATACCGATGAAAAGCCCGCCGGCCGCACCGCCTGCCGGGGCGCCCACACCCGCGACCTTCTGGCCCTTCGCAAGCACAACGCCGCCGTCCTCAGGGCCATCCCGGACCTCATCCTGGTGCTGGACCGCCGCGGCCGCATCCTGGACTGCAACCACAACCAGGACCTTTTTGAGCTGGACATCGACGAGTGCCTCGGCCGCACCGTCGAGGACCTGCTGCCCGGCCAAACCGCCGCCCGGCTCCTGGACCACGTCCGCCGCGCTCTGGAGAGCGACACCCTGCAGGTTTTCGAAAACCGTTGCAGCCTGCTGCACTACCGCCAGCGCCACTGCGAATTCCGGCTGGTGGCCATGGACGAGCGGCAGGTGATGGTCATCATCCGGGACATCACCGAACGCCGCAAGGTCGAAACCGCCCTGCGCGTGGGCGAAGAGCGCTACCGCCTGCTGGTGGAGACCATGAACGAGGGGCTTGTGGCCCTGAACCCTGAGGGACGCATCACCTTCGTCAACCCGGCTTTTTCGGCCCTCTCGGGCCGCCGGCGCACCGAACTGCTGGGCAGCGCCGTTCAGGACCTGCTGCCCGCCGAGAGCCGCCACCGCTACATGCGCGCCATCCGCAACCCCGCCGCCCCGGCAACGCACCCCTTCCGGGTGTCCTTCACGACCAATCGCGGCCGCCGCCGGCACGCCCTGGTGTCGCCCCGGCCCCTTTACGACGACGCCGGCAACCTGCGCGGCAGCCTGTCGGTCTTCTCGGACATCACCGACCTGGTGCGCACCACCCGGCGCCTGCAAAAACGCGAAGACGAACTGGAGAACAAGTCCCGCCACCTGGAAGAGTCCAACATCGCCCTTAAGGTCCTTCTCAAGAGAAAGCTCGAAGACGAGGACGAGCTCAAGAACGACGTACTGCAGAACGTCAAGGAACTGGTGCACCCCTACATCGACAAGCTGCGCCGGTCCCGCCTGAACGCCAACCAGCAGGCGCACCTGGACACCCTGGCGGCCAACCTCGAGGAGATCGTCTCGCCTTTCGTCCGCAACCTGACCAACGGCTACCTGCGGCTGACACCCCAGGAGATCCGCATCGCCAACTACATCCGCCAGGGCCGCACCACCAAGGAGATCGCCGACAGCCTCAACCTTTCGCCGCGCACCGTGGACGCCCACCGCAACAGCATTCGCCGCAAGCTGGGCATCAACAAAAAGCGCGTGCACCTGCAGACCTACCTGCAGTCCATGTCCGATGAAAAGCGTCTCTGAACGCAACAAAGGAGTCGACCATGCCCTACGCCGTCCGCTTACAGCGCAAACACCAACTGATAGAGATCCGCTTCACCGGTGCCTTCCGCTACCAGGACGCCCTTTCCGCCCGGCAGGACGCCTCCCGACTGGCCCGTGGCCGCAACGTGCGCGGCCTGCTGGTGGACCAGAGCGAAGTCGAATCCTTTCCCGGCACCACCGCCAACATGTTCGACTTTCACACCTCCCACGACAGCTTCTTCCCTCCGGGCTTTCACACGGCCCTGGTCTACTCCCCGGCCACCACCCGCCCCGCCGACGCCCGCTTCGCCGAAACCGTAGCCCTTAACCAAGGCATTCCCTTCGCCACCTTCACCTTCCGCCAGGCTGCTTTGGAGTGGCTTCTAAACGACCCTGAATAATCCATTCTACAGCGAATGCTATTTTCCCGAATTTCCGCATAGTGGCAGTTCGCAGGGCTACCCATAGCCTCGAGACATGCAACAACAATGCCCTGCCGCCACTTTCTACCTATTTTCAATAAGTAAAAATGCCGCATAAATGCAGCATTGACGAAAGCGGCAATTAGTACAAATTTATAATCAAATGTCCGTGGTTATCCGCCGAATTTGCTTTCCAATGAGGAAAGTATTCCCTTCGGGGCATTCCGCCGCTAATATTTCGTTTTTAAAATGAGGGCGCCATGTCAATCAAAACGATCTATTCACTAGTTGTTATCGTATTTCTTCTAGTCCCTATTCCATCTTTTGCCGGCAAAAGGGCATTGGTGATCGGAATAAATGAATACCAATACAACGATGAATTCCTGGCAAAAAAAAGACGGCCGCTAAATCTCGAAGGATGTACTGATGATGCAAGGGATATTCGCAGGGCCCTCATCGACTACCTTGGCTTTTCAGAGAGAGAAATCAGGCTCTTTCTTGACAGCTATGCCACACTAGATGCCATCAAAAAAGGTATTCGGGAATGGCTAATTAAAGGCTCCAAACCTGGTGATACAGTATTTTTTTATTTCAGCGGCCATGGGTTTCGCATGAACCACCCCACTGGCGACAGAACATTGCTATGCCCCCATGATGCTAATCCCTTTAATCTAACTCAAATGCTAAGTGCCAAACAATTGGGGCATCTTTTTAGCGGTTTAAAGGGCAGAACCCTTGTTGCGGTGATCGACTCCTGTCATTCTGCGTCAGCTATTAGGGGAGGCGAGTTTATTCAAAGTGATAAAACGCTACCAACGGCCCGTCAATTCCCGGCAGATCAAAAATACCCGTCATCTGGAAAAACAAGAGACCTGAATATCCTTGAAAATGTCTACCTAGATAAGATTTTTATGGCTGCTTGCGCACCTTCAGAAAAGGCTTGGGAGCTTCCTATCGCAGGAAGAACCAGAGGAGTGTTTACTTATGGACTTTTAAAGGCTTTGAAGGCACACGGCGGAAACGCCAATGCTGATACGCTTTTGAAAACTGCCGCCAGCATTGTCAAACAACAAGATCTTCCTCAACACCCCGCATTAAAGAGCAAATCATTCCTATCAAAACGGGGCCTTCGTGACATGTTCATCAGTTCAACCGAATCAAAATTGACGAACTTATCGGACCCTCAACCTCCGTTCAAGGTAGAAACATGGGTGACTTCAAAGGGGAAAAAGACATTTCGTCTCGGTGAAAAAATAGCCTTTTATGTGAAAAGCGAAAAAAGCGGGTATCTCTATCTGATCGACATTAATGCCGACAATGATGCAATGATGCTTTTTCCCAATTACTGGGATCGTGATAATTTTATCCAGGCAAACAAAAGAATAACCGTGCCTGGGAAAAAATTCCAGTCTGAACTCTATGTCACCGACCCAACCGGAATTGACACCGTTATCGCAGTAGTTTCCAGCCGGCGGTGGCCAGAATTAGAGACCATTAAGGCCGACTCCTCCCAGTTGATGGTAGCCTTGAACAAGCTTCAGATGAAAAATGTAGTTTCCGCTGTTTTAACTCGCAGCGCATTTCGTGGGATTAAAGTCAGACCGAAATCCAATCCAGTGGAGGCGTCAAAGGATTTATTATGGGCCCTGGGAAAGGTACAGATTGAAATCATCGAATAGAGATCCCTTTTTTATTAATGTTGCATCGCTGTTAGAATTGTATTGGCCTAATTTACTTTTGCAACAATTCGCTCAGGCATACGTTTGTAATGTTATACTTCCTTCAATGACGGTAAACTTTCTTATCATGGATATAAAAAACCAATTGCCTTTGTACCATTTTTCCTCGTCGACACTTGATTAAACGACAGAAAGGAGTCTCAAATGAGTGCTAAAAAATTCAGCGAATTGGCAATTCAATTTTTCATTATTGCGGCTATCGGCATACTCACATCATCAAATATGCTGGCCGCCAGTGCCAAAGCTCTGTTTTATGAACCTTCTTTAGATCTACAAATCCTTTCACAGGAAACCAAAAAGCATCAAAGGATGTCAAAGGAAAATAGCGCCGGAAATAAAAATGGATACAAGAACCCAATCGCCAAGAAAAATCATCCAAGAACAAATCATCCAACAGATAAGCCAGCTGCAACAATAGATAGCAAGCTGGGCCGTATGAGAGATAAGGAGACGATTTATAGTGGCGTGAGATACTGGTTTGAATTGCAACCCAGGGGCAATAAATATCGATATATAGTTGACCCCAGAAGCACTTTCAGGTCTGGGGATCGTGTTCGAATTCATTTTACATCCAACCAAGATGGCTATTTGTTTATTCTTCAGAAAGGCTCCAGTGGAAAGACTACCCTTTTATTTCCATCTCCTCCTGGACAGGCGAAAAATTTTATCAAAGCTGGAGCAGAACTGGTCACACCTGAACCGAGATGGTTTAAATTTGATAATCAACCGGGCCATGAGCAGATCAGCGTACTTTTCTATCCAGTTTTAGGGGAACCTGCCGTCTTGAAAAAATTAACTGCTTCCAGACCTAATGGCAAAAAGGTAAAGGTTGAGGTTCAGCGCCTTATAGCCAGATACAACGGCAGCAGAGACTTGGTGATAGAAATAGACGACAGTTACTTTACCGAAAACACGGATTCCCCAGGGGCCCCTGTTTCAGAAAAATTTTCGTTTTCAGGAAAAATTTCGGGTGAAACTTTACCGCCCGCTGCTTATGTAGTCAACTCCTCAAAAGGAAAATTTGCTCAACCTGTTGTTTTCCAAATAATCCTCAACCATGACAAGGGCTGAACCTGTGGAAATATCTTTAGCAATCCTTATTCCCATCATATTGCATCAGGAGGCCAGAATGAAGATACAATCCTATATTACTATATCGTTTATCTTGCTTACCGGCTGCGCTGGTACGCAAGGCTCGAAAACTTATATGGCAAATGGCCCGTCAAAAACTGAGATTGTTTACGCGCCTGCCCCCGAAAAAACCGCTTGCGAAAAGTCCGAAGATTTTGTCCGACAGGGAATGATATTCGCAAGACTTAACAACTTAAAAGATAGCGAGCTTGAATTTAAAAAAGCCCTGCAACTATGCAGGACCAATGCCAAAGCGTATCTGAATTTAGGAGTAATATATATACAGCAAAAAAAGTATTCAATGGCTGAAAATAATCTGCGCATGGCCATCAGCTCCTGCAACAAAAACGCCGCAACCATCCGCGCTAACATCCAAACAATACAGAAAGAAAAATCAAGAGCGGAAGAATCGTACCGGAAATTAAGAAGGTTAACTGCGCTCGTCCGCTCGGGAAAACCAGCAGGATTCAGTCTGCAGCATCTCTTAATAATATCTAAAAAGATAGCTGAATATTCTCAAGGTGGTGGTTTTTCCTCAGATTCATTCAATCATTTTTTATTGGCCTCTAGAAAAATTAATGAAGCAATAAACCAGCTTGCTGAAATAAAAACCAATTCAACAAATATCGTATTTAGTCCTGAAGAAAAGGTCCAAATCGAAATCAAACTCACAAAAATGGAAAGGCAACTGGCAAAAATTAATGACCAACTAGCAAGAATTCAGAAAGAGAAGCAAGCCCACATGAAAGAAATGATCAGAATTCCACCTCTTGCACACTACAATCTTGCAGCTATTTATTCCCTTACTGGACATACGGATCGTTCTCTTGAAGAATTAAACACAACATTAGAATTGGGTTTTAAAAATAAAGAAACGCTGGAAAAAGATGCTGATCTTTATAATGTTCGACAACGCCCCGAATTCAAATCACTTCTTGTCAAATACGGCATCTTTCGTTGAGGAAGAACGAATCAATAGATTAAATGGGAAACAAAAATGAAAACGAAATTGTTACTCACAGGCATCTTTTTTCTTTTCCTCACAAACTCTTATGGCTGTTACAGTCTGAAATCTGCAATATTTCAGGAGAAACTGCCAACCATAGCCCATGTTCATGTCGGGCACACCATTACCAGTTGGAAAACCACGCCTGATAAAAAAGGTCTTTTGATTGTTGCCCAAGAAGAAGCAGAAATCGCCCTGAAGGAATCCAAAAAGGCTTCCGTAAAAACAGGAGAGCTTATGTTTATCAAAGAACACATCAGATACGCGATGAATGCCATCGATCCATATAATTATAAAAAGGGCCCGAGCCTTGGATACGGCCTTAAGAGGGCCTTGTCTGAATCTGCGAATCATATCTCTTTCGCTGCCGAATCTGAGGATGCCAGTCAGAATATTAAAAATTTCGCTCCTCAATATGCGGCGGCGACTGAGGACATTATTAGTCGCTGTGACCTGGTTCTTAGTCTCGGAAAGGAGGTTCTGGATACACCGTCAATCACCGAGGCTGTCGCTCTCTCTTCAGAAATAGTGAATCTTCTGCACACCATCGTTGATGGAAATCATGGGAAGAATTCTAAAAGGGTAGATGAGTACGGCATTAAAAACCTCAGGGAACAACTCGCTGCCACGCTCAAGAATGAGGACCCACCCTACCGACCGGTTGCCCAGCGGTACCTTCTTGGCATTATAAGGCTCCCAAACGGCAAATGGGCTTTTTCAAAATTAATTGACTCCTTTTACGATACTCCGTCCAGCGGGTCAAGCAGTGGCGGCGGTGGATGGAGTGGGGGAAGCTATTAAGCATGTTGAAATACTATTTTTACATTGCCATACAAATATCCATCGGTATTCTTCTTGTTACTGGGTCTAACCAGGCCCAGGCAAATTCTTCCCCTCTGGCTCCAAAAAATAGGTATGATAATATTGACATTTGCCGTTATGGTTCCGGGGAAGAAGCCATTGAGGCCTGTAAGAGAGAACTTAGAATCTCACCGAAAAAACTGGTGCTTCTGCTAAAGCTCGCTGAACATCTTAAAGATACGCAAAAATACGAAGATGCTCTGGCTATTTCAAAGAAAGCGCTCTCACTTTTTCCGAACAACCCAAAAGCGAAGTATATTCATGAAGAGATAGCAAGCCTGCAAAGGGAACAACAATGGTCTCGGAGACGTGAACAGGAAA
>JAMOVG010000367.1 GCA_027061725.1 Desulfobacteraceae bacterium | reverse complement strand
TCGCTGAACATCTTAAAGATACGCAAAAATACGAAGATGCTCTGGCTATTTCAAAGAAAGCGCTCTCACTTTTTCCGAACAACCCAAAAGCGAAGTATATTCATGAAGAGATAGCAAGCCTGCAAAAGGAACAACAATGGTCTCGGAGACGTGAACAGAAAAAATTGCGAAATAGTCGTATATCCGGAGAAGTTCAGCTGCGATTAAGCCGAATTAGATGCCTAAACCTCAAGGGCAAAAAGGGATTAGCTTCCTGTGATGAAGCAATTAAAAAGGCGCCCAAAGATGCTGAACTTTACCATGCCAGAGGCGACATCCTCATGAAAATGGGTTATTACCACAAAGCAGGGGAATCCTATACCACCGCCTTCAGCTTAGACCCCGGCAACGCCCAGTATCAAAAAAAAGCTCAAATGTGGCTAATGCCTGACTCAAAAAAAAACCATTTCACGAAAAAAGAGTCGTTACCATCGGATAGCACCTTGGCATCAGCCAAAAACCACAACTTTTCCCAGCAAAAAATAATTGCTGCTTTGGCATTGCTGAAGGCCCTGCTTGACAAATCCCTTATCAGCAAAAAAGAGTATAATCAGCGAAAAAAACAATTATTGAATTCAGCATTCAGGATCGCTAAACACCAAGCCGGCAACCATGCTCAAATGCGTGCCACAGCAGATATGGATTTTGGAAAATATTACGCCTTGGTTATCGGCATCCAGGATTATAAGTTTCTGCCTAAACTTCAAACCGCAAAAAAGGATGCCGCTGTGGTCGCTCAGGTCATTGAAAATAAATATGATTTCAAAGTTAAGCGATTGTTCGATTCTACTAGACGGCAAATCCTGCTTGCCCTGTCTGATTATCGCAAGCGTTTGACCGTTAAGGACAACCTGCTTATTTATTATGCCGGCCATGGATGGCTCGATGAGGAAGCTGATACCGGATACTGGCTGCCTGTGAATGCTGCTCCGGATAATGATGTCGATTGGGTTTCTTTAAATACTATTACGGCATCCATAAGGGCGATCCAATCTAAGCATGTCATGATTGTTGCTGACAGCTGCTACTCTGGGAAGCTTACCAGAAGTATACATATCCGGCGCAAATCCGCAAACTATTTCGAACGTATGGTCAAGAAACGAACCAGAGTAGTGCTTACATCAGGGGGGCTGGAGCCTGTCCTCGACAGTGGCGGATCTGATGGTCATTCTGTTTTTGCATCGGCATTTTTAAATGCTCTGCAAAGCAACCGTGGAATAATTGATGGGACCATGCTGTTTACCCAAATACGTCGACCGGTCATGTTGAGGGCCTCCCAGACTCCCGAGTATTCAGATATCCGAAAAGCCGGTCATGAGGGTGGCGATTTTATTTTTGTCCGAAGGGGAGGTTTATGAAGCTATAAAAACATTTAATAAAACATGTTGCACATCAAGAGCAGTTCGGCTTCCCGGCCCTGGAGATAGGGGATTACTACCACTTGTCTGTGGGATGAGATCCCGAGGACATCCGGAAAGTCGCCTTACGGGGCTACGAGCGCTTCGCCATGTACTAAACGACTTACGCTACGAGGAGCTGGAGCGGCCCCGGGAAGTCTTTGCAATCATTTGCGAGGATCTGATCGAAAAGCGGTGCTACAACCATTCGCTGCGGGCTGATCGGCTGGTGCCAGTGTCCCTTTTCATTTACGAGCGGCGACGGCACCGTGCCCTACGAGCGGTCCGCGACGACTTTTTTCCCGGAGAAGAGCCTGGTGCTGGTGACGCACGACGACTTCGGCTACTGGAAAGTGTGCGACCGGCTTTTAAACCAGACGCCGGGCTTTCACGGCATGCTGCCCAACAGGAACATGCTCCACCGCCTGATCGTGCGCTTCTTCACCTGCCGGCACGGCAAATACCGCAACACCTGGGGGCGCCCGGCGCCGGGGGTCTCGGAGGCCGACTGGAGCCGCCGCTCGACCTGCGCCCGAAGTCCTGAAAACCTTTCCCGCGGCGCCCCTACCGGCCTTTCTTGCGGCGCACGATTTCGCGCACCAGGTCCTGCAGGGTGTCGACCAGATCGTCGGGGGCAACAGACTCGTCAATGAGCAGGCGGCGGGTCTCTCCACCGGTGGTCACCTCCAGTTCGTACTGCATCCCGTCCGCCATCTGCCCGGGGTCACCGGTGCGCGGCAGGGCGTCCAGCCGCCGGGGGGCGAGGACGCTGCGCACGCGTTCGGCCAGGGAAGGGGGCAGGTCATCGGTGTCCAACCCGCCCCGGATACGGATGTTGCCGATGCCACCGGCGGTCTTCAGGTAAAGCTTCATGTCAGAAAACCCCCACCAGTTTCCAGGCGCGCTGGGTGAGGATGGCCTCCCGGCTGCCAACTCCAAAAAACGCCCGGGCCTGGCCCACGGTCTCCTCGGCCCAGTTGACGAAGCTGGCGTCGGGATTGTTGATGTTCTGCAGGGTGTGGTACCAAATCTGGCCGGCCTTCTCCCAGGCATTGCCGCCCAGCATCATGGACGCCAGGTAGAACGCGTGGTTGGGGATGCCCGAATTGATGTGCACGCCGCCGTAGTCCGACTGGGTGATAACGTAGTCGTCCATGTGGAAGGGCTGGGGATCGCGTCCCAGCAGGTCGTCGTTGTAGGCGGTTCCCGGGGCTGCCATGGAACGCAGGGCCCGGCCGTTGATGTCGGGCCCGAAGAGGCCGGCACCGATCAGCCAGTCCGCCTCGGCGGCCTCCTGGCCGAGTTTGTACTGCTTGGTGAGCACGCCGAAGACGTCGGCGAAGTGCTCGTTGAGGGCCCCGGACTGGTCGCGGTACATGAGGCCGCCGGAAAACTGCACGACGCCGTGGGACAGTTCGTGGCCGATGACCGCCAGATCTCCGGTGAGCGGCTGGAAAATGGTGCCGTCGCCGTCGCCGTAAGCCATCTGGGAGCCGTTCCAGAAGGCGTTGTTGTAGTCGCGGCGGAAGTGCACGCTGGAGATCAGCTTCAGGCCGTGTCCGTCCAGCGAGTCGCGCTGGTAGGCCTCGAAGTAGAGCCGGTAGGTGTCGCCGGCACCGTCATAGGCCTGGTCCACCTGGGGGTCACCGCTGGGCGGGTCGCCCTCGGCGCGCACCAGCACGCCGGGCAGGGTGGCTTTCTTCTGGCAGTCGTAGACCTCGCGCTCCAGGCGCGGCTCGGCGTCCGCGGCCACCGCGGGCGCCGCCATGAAGGCATCCGCCGGCTCGGCCGTCTGCCGCTGGGTCCGAAACTTGAGGCCCTCCTTTTCGAGGCGCTGGGCCATGCGTCTCTGCTTGGCATTGCCCCGCATCTTGAGGACGTCGATCATGTGCGGCGGCAGAATGCACTCCACGGGGTTGGGGCAACAGGTGGGATGGGTGCTCATTTTTTTCCTCCTTGCGGTGTGGGGTGAAAAAACAAGCTCCGGCCATGCACCGGTGCATCCCCTCGACGGATCGGCTTGCGCTCAGCAATGGTGGATGCGGTTGAACACGGTGGTGAAGGGGTCTCCCCTTAAACTTAGACCGGCACGGGGATTGTCAAGCGCCAATCCGGCGAGAGGCGCCGGTCAGGTCTCTTTTTCTTCCGCCAGGCGCCGGGCGATGTCCTCTACCGCCGTGACCCCGTCGCGGACGGCCGTAAAAATAAGATTGGAGTGCTTGGTCTCGCGGAAGCTGCCCTCGTCCTGCACTACGATGTGCACGGGACTGATGGCGCCGCCGATGGTGTAGACGCCGCGCGTGGTGGTCTGGCAGGCGGCGGTCAGCAGGATCAGGCGCGCACCCTCCTTTCCGATGCGGCAGATGCCCTCGGTGCAGGTGATCTGCTGCAGGCCCAGGCGCTCGAAAACCGGCGCCGGCCCCTGGGTGCCGATGCAGGCGATGACGTGCTTCATGGGAAAGCTCATGCCCTGCTGCAGTTCGACGCCCTTGCCGATGTGGATGTTGCGGGTGTGGATGATAAGCCGCTCGACGCCTTCCTCGTCGACTTCGCCGATCTTGGGCACCGCGCCTACCAGGATCTTGATGTTGCCGCCCAGCAGGATCTCCTCGCCCAGGTCGCGGGCCACCTCCTTGTTGACCTTGAACTGCTCCTTGCGGTGGCCCCAGTAGATGGGCGTGCTGTCGCCGGCGGCGCGCTTGGCTTTGGACAGGGTGGAGACCACGTCGGCCGCGGCGTTGCCGCCGCCCAGCACCAGGGTGGGGGCTCCGATGTGCTCCTCGGTGTTGTCCAGTTTGCGGGCCACGGTCTTGGCCTCGCCGTACACGCCCAGGTCGATGGGAATGTTGCTGCCGAAAGCCAGCACCACGTTGCGGGCCGCGTAACGACCGGTGCGCGTAACCACCTGGAAGCCGCCCTTTTCCTTGACGAGATCCTGAAAATCCTCGTTGAAACGGATCTCGATGCCCAGCTTCTGAACGCAGGCCTCTATCTTGGCAATGTACTCCTCCACCGGCTCGTTGTCAGCGCTGGGCTCCAGCTCCGGGATGGGAAAGGGGCCCGACTCGCTCCTGGGTATGGTGGGATAGACCTTTTTGCCCCGCGGGTAGGAGTCGATGATGCCCTGGAAAACACGGCCGCCCTTTTCCAGCAGCACGTAGCGCAGGCCAAGCTGCCGCGCCTTGATGGCGCAGGCCAAGCCGCCGGGTCCGGCGCCCACGATGGCGATGTCGTAACGCTGCATGGCTTCCAGGTTGCGTTTGAGGGGTCTGCTGCTTATGATGTCAAAAGGCTCCGAATTGTAAGATACCACATGCTCCCCGGGGCGTGTCAAGAAACCAACCCTGCTACTGGAAAGGACGCCATGAAAACCGAACTGCTCCGCGACCCGCCGCCCGAGGCCTGCCTTGGCCCCACCGACATCCTCGACTGCGACCACCCCTCGGTGGCCGAAATCGCCGCGCAGGCAGCCGCCCGCGCGGGGGACGACCCGCTCCGCCGGGCCGTGGACCTGTACTATTTCGTACGCGACCGCATCTGGTACGACCCCTACACGCCTTTTTACCGCCCGGAGCACTACCGTGCCAGCGAGGTGCTGCGCCGCGGCCGCGCCTTCTGCATTCCCAAGGCGGCCCTGCTGTGCGCCCTGGGGCGGGCGGCACGGATTCCAACACGGCTGGGTTTCGCCACGGTGAAAAACCATCTGGCCACCCGGGAGCTGTTGGAATACCTCGGCTGCGACCTGTTCCCGTACCACGGCTTCGTGGAGTTTCACCTCGAAGGCCGCTGGGTCAAA
>JAMOVG010000366.1 GCA_027061725.1 Desulfobacteraceae bacterium | reverse complement strand
GACCGCCTGGACGTGGCCCTGGCCGTGGAGGCCGACGGGGTGCACCTGGGCCAGAAGGACATGCCCCTTGAGATGGCGCGGCGCATCGCCGGCGACGGCCTGTGCATCGGCATCTCGGCGGAATCGGTGGAAGACGCGGTGGCGGCCGAGCGCGGCGGGGCCGATTACATCGGGGTGAGCCCCGTTTTCGATACCCCCACCAAGACCGACACGGCACCGGCCCTGGGCCTGGAGGGGCTGCGCGACATCCGGGCGGCGGTGGACATCCCCCTGGTGGGCATCGGCGGGCTCACGCGCGACAACGTGGCCGAGGTGGTCCAAAACGGCGCCGACGGCATCGCCGTGGTGTCGGCCATCGTGGCCGCCGAGGACCCCGAAAAAGCCGCCCGGGAGCTGCTGGAAATCATCCAGGCGGCCCGGCGGGAGCGGGGCTGACGTGGCGGGCAGACTGGCGGACATCGGCGAGTTCGGCTTCATCGAGCGCATCCGCCGCGGCTGCCTGGTGCGCAAAGACGGCGTGGTGCGGGCCATCGGCGACGACGCCGCGGCCTTCGTGTCGCCCGCCGGCGAGCTGACCCTGGTGACCACCGACCTGCTGGTGGAGCGCGTGCACTTTCTGCGGGACGCGGCCGGCGGGTTTGCGCTGGGCGTAAAGGCCCTGGCCGTCAACCTGAGCGACATCGCGGCCATGGGCGGCACGGCGCAGGCCGCCTTCGTGAGCATCGGCGTGCCCCGCGACTGCCCCCTGGACTACCTCGAGGAGCTCTACCGCGGCATGCGCCACCTGGCCGCCGAACACGGCGTCAACATCCTGGGCGGCGATACCACGGCCTCCAAGACCGACCTGGTGATCAACGTGGCCGTGACCGGCTCGGTGCGGGAAGAAGAGATGCTGCGGCGCGACGGCGCGCGGCCCGGCGACGTCATCTGCTGCACCGGGAACCTGGGCGACAGCCGCGCCGGGCTGCACCTCATTTTGGAAAACATCCCCGCCGACACGCCCGAACTGGCGGCCCTGGTAAAGGCGCACCTGCTGCCGCGGCCCCACCTGGCCGAGGGCCGCTGGCTGGCCGCCTGCGGCGCGGCCACGGCCGCCATCGACGTCAGCGACGGGCTGGCGGCCGACCTGGGGCACATCCTGGAAACCAGCGGCGCCGGGGCCGTGATTGACGCCGGCGCGCTGCCGCTTTCGGAAAACCTGCACGATTTCTGCCGCCGCTTCGGCAAAGACCCCGTGGACATGGCCCTTTCCGGCGGCGAGGACTACGTGCTGCTGGCCACCCTTTGCGCGGAGCGCGCCCGGGAGGCGGCCGACCGTTTCCGGCAGGCCTTGGGCCGGCCGCTGCATGTCATCGGCGAGATCACCGGCACGGGGCGGCTGGAGGTCGTCACCCCCGACGGCCGCCGCCGCACGGCCGAAGCGCGGGGCTGGGACCACTTCAAGACAGGAGCAGATCATGGAGACACGCGGCAAGCCTGAACGCACCTACCGCCGGGCGCTGACCATCGCCGGCTCGGACAGCGGCGGCGGCGCCGGCATCCAGGCCGACCTGAAGACCTTTTCGGCCCTGGGCTGCTACGGCACGACCGTCATCACGGCCCTCACGGCCCAGAACACCACCGGGGTCAGCGCCATCCACCCGGTTCCCGAGGACTTCGTGGCGCAGCAGATGGCGGCCGTGTTCAGCGACATCGGCGCGGACGCCGTCAAGATCGGCATGCTGTTTTCCGCGCCGCTCATCGAGACCGTGGCCCGCGGCCTGGAAGCCCACCGCGCCGCCAACATCGTGCTGGACCCGGTCATGGTGGCCCAGAGCGGCGACCGCCTGCTGGAAGACGACGCCGTGCAGGCCCTCAAGGCCCGCCTGTTGCCCCTGGCCGACGTGGTGACGCCCAACCTGCCCGAGGCCGCCGTGCTGCTGGGGCGCGAGATCCGCGGCCTGGAGGACATGCGCGCCGCGGCCCGCGACCTGGCCGCGCTGGGCTGCCGGGCCGTGCTGTTAAAAGGCGGCCACCAGGAGGCGCTGCGCAGCACCGACATTCTCTACCTGGCGGGCAGCGACCGCACGCTGGTGCTGCAGGGCGAGGTGATCGAGACGCGCAACAACCACGGCACCGGCTGCACCCTGTCGTCGGCCGTGGCCGCGCACCTGGCCCGCGGCCTGGAGCTGGAGGCCGCCGTGCAGGGCGCCAAGGACTACATCACGGCCGCCATCCGGGCCGGTGCCGGCTATCGGCTGGGCGCCGGCCACGGCCCGGTGCACCACTTTTTCGAGTTCTGGAACTAGGTTGGCATGCCGCCTGCGGCCCCGGACATCCGCCTGGAGAAGGTCTCTTTTTCCTTCCCGGGCACCGTGCTGTTCCGGGAGCTGGACTTTCACATCCGGTCCGGCTGCTGGACCTGCCTGCTGGGCCCCTCCGGCTGCGGCAAGTCCACCCTGCTGCGCCTGATCTCCGGCAGCCTGCGCCAGGGCGTGTCGGGCGCCATCTTTTTTGACGGCACGCCGCGCGGCCGCGGCCAGACCGCCTGGATGGCCCAGAAGGACCTGCTGCTGCCCTGGCTGAGCGTGCTGGACAACGTGCTGCTGGGCGACCGGCTGCGCGGCCGCGTGACGCCGGCGCGCCGGCAAAAGGCCCGCGACCTGCTGCAGGCCGTCGGCCTTGCGCACTGTGCCGGCGACCTGCCGGCCAAACTGTCGGGCGGCATGCGCCAGCGGGCGGCGCTGCTGCGCACCCTCATGGAGGAGCGGCCGGTGATCCTCATGGACGAGCCCTTCTCGGCCCTGGACGCCATCACGCGCACCCGGCTCCAGGACCTGGCGGCCGGCATGCTGCGCGGCGCCACGGTGGTGCTGGTGACCCACGACCCGCTGGAGGCCCTGCGCCTGGGCCACCGCATCCACGTCATGAGCGGAGCGCCCGTGAAGATGGGCCCGGCCCTGCAGCCGCCCGGCGACCCGCCGCGCAAGGTGGACGACCCCGTGGTGGCGGGGCTGCACGCCGACCTGCTCGGCCGGCTCACGGGGGCGGCATGAAGCGCGCCCTGCTGCGTCCGCTGATCGTCACCGCCGGGCTGCTGTTCGCCTGGCAGGTGCTGGTGGCCGTCACCGGCGTGCCGCGCTACATCCTGCCGGGGCCGCTGCGCATCGCGGCCGTGTTCGCCACCCACTGGCAGACCCTGGCGCACCACGCCGGCATCACCCTGGTGGAGATCGTGCTGGGCCTGGTGCTGGGGACCGTGCTGGGGGCGGGCTGCGCGCTGACCATGACGGCCTCGCGCGCGGCCCGGCGCTGGCTGCTGCCGCTGCTGGTCATGAGCCAGGCCGTGCCGGTCTTCGCCCTGGCGCCGCTGCTGATCCTGTGGCTGGGCTACGGCATGGGCTCCAAGGTGACCATGGCGGTGCTGATCATCTTTTTCCCGGTCACGGCCGCCTTCTACGACGGGCTGCGGCGCACCGACCCCGAGTGGCTGGAGCTGGCGCGCGTGATGGACGCGCCGCCGCGGGCCGTGCTGACCCGCATCCGGCTGCCGGCGGCCCTGCCGGCCTTTGCCTCGGGCCTGCGCGTGGCCACGGCCGTGGCGCCCATCGGCGCCATCGTGGGCGAGTGGGTGGGCTCATCCGCCGGCCTGGGATTCTACATGCTGCACGCCAACGCGCGCATGCAGACCGACCTCATGTTCGCGGCCCTGGCCCTGGTGGTGGCCATGGCGCTGGCGCTTTACTTCTCGGTGGGCCGGGGCCTGAAAAAGCTGGTCTACTGGCAGTCGGAAGAAGAACAGGAGTTGTGAAAATGAAATGCTTGCGTGTTTTTGCCGTCCTCGTCGCCCTGTGCGGCGCCTGGCCCTCGCCGGCGCCGGCCGCGCAGAAGCTGACCGTGCTGCTGGACTGGTTCGTCAACCCGGACCACGGGCCGCTGTTCGTGGCCCAGGAAAAGGGCTTTTTCCGCCAACGCGGGCTGCAGGTGGAGCTGATCGCCCCCTCCAACCCCAACGATCCCCCCAAGCTGGTGGCGGCCGGCAAGGCCGACATCGCCGTGTCCTACCAGCAGCAGCTGCACCTGCAGGTGGACCAGGGCCTGCCCCTGGTGCGCATCGCCACGCTGGTGGCCACGCCGCTAAACGCCCTGGTGGTGCTGGCCGACAGCGGCATCAAAAGCATCGCCGATCTCAAGGGCCGCACCGTGGGCTACTCCATCGGGGGCTTCGAGACCGTGCTGCTCAAGGCCATGCTGGCGCGCGCCGGCCTGGCGCTCAAGGACATCCGGCTGGTGAACGTGAACTTTTCGCTGTCGCCCTCGCTGCTGGCCGGCAAGACCGACGCCGTCATCGGGGCTTTCCGCAACTTCGAGCTCAACCAGATGGCCCTGGAGGGGCACCCGGGAAGGGCCTTTTTCGTGGAGGAAAACGGGGTGCCGCCCTACGACGAGCTGATCCTGGAGTGCCGCCGCAAAAGCCTCGCCGACCCGCGCATGCGCGCCTTCGTGGACGCCCTGGAAGAGGGCGTGCAGTACCTGGTCAACCACCCCGACGAGAGCTGGCGGCTGTTCATCCGCGGCCGTCCGGACCTGGACAACGAGCTCAACCGCCGCGCCTGGCGCGACACGCTGCCGCGCTTCGCCCTGCGGCCCGGCGCCCTGGACCACGCGCGCTACCTGCGCTTCGCGGCCTTTCTGCAGCAGCAGGGCATGATCGGCGCCCCGCCGCCCCTGGACCAGTGGGCCGTGGAGCTGCCCGCCGCAAAGCCCTGACCCGCATGCCCGCGGGCGGCCTTTAAAACGGCAGCGGTTTTCCGTCGGCGGTGTCGCACAGCAGCTCGCGGATGCGCTCGCTCAGGAACATGATCGACTCCACGTCCAGGTGCTCGGTGATGGTTTCGTCAAAGAGCAGGTGCACGCGGGCCTCGAAGCCCTCCTCGGGCTCGGCGTCCCAGAAGCGCAGCATCACCGGTATGCGCGGCAGGGGACGGAACAGCAGCACGGCGTCGGCGTTGCCCTCCTGCTCGGTGCGGTCCTCGGCGCCCAGTTGTACGGCGCTGCGCCGCAGTTCGTCCACCTTGCCCGCGAAGCGCTCCACCAGCGGCGCCTCCACGTGGGCGCGCATGCTCTTGGTCTTGGAGATGGTGTTGGGAATCTGCTCCAGGGCGCGCCAGTTGCCGGTGGGACGCGCGCTGCCGCCCTGGGCCAGGTGGTTGTAGATAAAGACCTGCTCCCAGCGGTTCAGCTCGGCGCCCTCCTTTTCCAGCCGCAGCCCGTCC
>JAMOVG010000365.1 GCA_027061725.1 Desulfobacteraceae bacterium | reverse complement strand
CGTGCGGGGCGTTCTTGAAATTCAGGCGGACAGGCGGTTGGCGCTCCGGACGGCGGCCGGGAGCAGAGCCGGAATGCAGATGGTGCAGTGCCGTTGGGGTCGTGTCTTGCCATGTCCCTCCGCTTCAATTAACTCTGCCGCTGATGGGGGTCGAGGATATCGCGGATGCCGTCGCCCACCAGGTTGAAGCCCATCACCACGATCAGGATGGCCACGCCGGGAAGGGTGGACACCCACCACTGGTCCACCAGGAACTGCCGTCCGTCGCTGACCATCAGCCCCCATTCGGGCATGGGCGGCTGGGCCCCTAGGCCGAGAAACCCCAGCCCGGCGGCCGTCAGAATAATGGTGCCCATGTCCAGGCTCAGGCGCACGATGATCGACGACAGGCACATGGGCGTGATGTGGCCCACCATGATGCGCAGGTTGCTGGCGCCCATGCTGCGGATCACCTGGATGTAGTCGTTGTTGCGCACCGCCAGGGTCTCGGCGCGCGCCAGCCGCGCGTAGCTGGGCCAGTTGGCCACGGCGATGGCCACGATGGCGTTTTCCACACCGGGCCCCAGGGCGGCGGCGAAGGCGATGGCCAGGATAAGCTTGGGAAAGGCCAGGAAAATATCGGACAGCCGCATCAGAATCTCGTCCGTGGCGCGGCCGAAGTAGCCCGACACCACGCCGATGGCCATGCCCAGGGGCGTACTGATGACGGCCACCAGGAAGGCGATTGCCAGGGTCACGCGCGACCCGTAAATCACCCGCGAGTAAATGTCGCGCCCCAGGCTGTCGGTACCGAAAAAATGCTTCATGGAAGGCGGCTGCAGCCGGTCGGCCAGCACTTGGGCGTAGGGGCTGTATGTGGCGAGCAGGGGCGCAAAGGCCGCCACCAGCAGCAGGAACACCAGGATGGCGGTGCCCACCACCATGAGGTGGTTGCGCCGCCACAGCACGAAGCTGTCGCGCAGGTATTGGAGGCGCGCCTCGCGGCGCCGGCGGCGGGCTTCCGCCTTGTCGATGACGCGGGTCGTGCTCATTCTTCGGCCAACGTGATTTTGGGGTTCAGCAAGGCGTACACCAGGTCCACGGCCAGGTTGACCAGGCAGTAGGCCAGGGCCACCAGCATGGTGCCGCCCACCACCGCGTTAAGGTCCAGGGTCAGAAAGGCGGTGGCCAGGTAGCGCCCAAGTCCGGGCCAGGCGAAGATGGTCTCGGTCAGCACCGACCCCTCGAGCAGACCGCCGTAGGTCAGGCCGATGACCGTGACGGCCGGGATCAGTGCGTTTCGCAGGGCGTGGCGCGTAAGCACCAGGAATTCGCTGAGGCCCTTGATGCGCGCCGTTTTGATGTATTCGGCCGAGAGCACGTCCAGCATGCTGGAGCGCACGATACGGGCGATGCCGGCCAGGCCGTAGAGGCCCAGCACCGCCGCGGGCAGAGCCATGTGCTTGAGCGCGTCCCAGAACACCTCCAGGTCCCGCGCCAGCAGGCTGTCAATGAGCAGAATGCCGGTGACGCGCGGGGGCTCGATGAGCATGATGTCCAACCGCCCGGGCTCGGGGAACCAGCCCAGCTTGAAGTAGAAAATCAGCAGCAGGACCAATCCCAGCCAGAACACCGGCATGGACACCCCGATGAGGCTCAAGATGCGTGAGAAGTGATCGACGGCCGAGTTGCGGTACACCGCCGACAGCACCCCTAGCGGAATGCCGACGACGATGGAGATGATCAGCGCCACGGTGGCCAGTTCGATGGTGGCCGGAAAGTAGTGCAGGATGTCGTCCAGCACCGGCCGGCCGGTCTGAAACGATGTTCCCAGGTCGCCGTGAAACAGCCGGTTCATGTACCGCCCGAACTGCACGTAGACGGGCTGGTCAAAACCATAGAGCTCCCGCAGCCGTTCGACGGTCTCCTGGGGCGCCTGGGGACCGGCGATGGACGCCAGGGGATCCACCGGGATCACCAGTGAGATGAAAAAGGTCACCACCATGATGCCCAGCAGGGTGATTACCAGGGTGACGGTGCGGCGCAGAAGATACTGGAGCATGGACTCGCTTTTCGTGTCGGGTCGCTTCGCGGACCATAAAAAAACCGACCGTCCGGACCGCTGGGACCGGACGGTCGGAGGGTATCAGGCGCTTATTCCTTGCTGATGGTGTACAACTTCCACAGGTCGAACATGGGCGCCACGTACACGTTCTTGATGTTGTTGCGCACCGCATGCTGGTACATGGGCTGGAACAGCATGGCATAGGGGCCCTGCTCCTGGATGATCTTGTTGGCCTCCTGGTACAGGGCGATGCGCTTGTCGTTGTCCATCTCCTGGCTGGCCTTTTCAATCAACGCGGAGGTTTCGTCATTGTAATAGGCGTTTCGCCAGCACAGTTGATGGGCCTTGTAGTCGGCAAAGGGCTGCGCGTTGGTGTGCGGATCCACGTAATCCGGTCCCCAGCGCGCGAGAATCAGCTCGTGCTTCTGGGCACGGTACTTGGGCCACAGCTGGGACGAGATGAGCTTGTTGAGCTTCACCTTGATACCTACGCGGGCCAGCGAATTCTGGATGGCCTGGGCGATCTCGGGGTTGGGCGGCTGGTCGCCGTGGTCCATGGAGATCTCGAAGCCGTTGGGAAAGCCGGCCTCCTTGAGCAGGGCCTTGGCCTTGGCGAGGTCTTGCTTGTAGTAGACCACGTTCTGGTAGCCGGCGAAGCCCTCGGGGATGAAGGTGTTGATGGGCTTGGCGGCACCGCCCATGATGTTGTCGATGATGCCCTTGTAGTCGATGGCGTGGCGAATGGCCGTGCGCACGCGGTTGTCCTTGAGCGGCCCCTTGGACACGTTCATGCCCACGTAGTAGATCAGGGTTGCCGGCGAACTTTCGATGCGCAGGTCCTTGTTCTTTTTGAGTTCCTTGATCTGGTCCGGCAGCATCTCCCAGGCGATGTCGATATCGCCCTTTTCCACCTGCAGCCGGCGGCTGGTGGCCTCGACGATCTCCTTGATGACCACGCGCTTGACCTTGGGCGGGTTGCGGAAGTGGCCGGGAAAGGCGTCCAGGATGACCCGGTCACCCTTTTCCCACTTGCGCAGGATGAAGGGGCCCGAGCCCGCCGAGTGGCGCGTCAGCCAGGTCAGCCCGCGGTCGCCGTCGGGGTACTTGTCGGTCTTCTGCTCGTGCTGTTTGACGACCTTGGAATCCACGATACTGGCCACGCCGGCCGCCAGGCAGGAGAAAAAGATGCCCGAGGCGTACTTCTTTTCCAGCGTGATCTGCACGGTGTACTTGTCCAGCGCCTTGATGGCGTCTTCCTTGATGCCGAACTGGGTGAGGATGAACGAGGGTTGGTCCTTGAGGTAAACTACCCGCCGGAAGGAGTAGACCACGTCGTCGGCCGTCAGGGGGTTTCCGCTGTGGAACTTGACGTCCTTTCGCAGGTGGAATGTCCAGACCTTGCCGTCCGGCGAGACCTCGTAGGATTCGGCCAGGGAGAGCTCGGGCTTGGTGAACTTGCCGGCCGGGAAATCCAGCAGGCGATCGTACACCTGGGCCTCGACACCCACCCCGGAAAACTCGAAGGCCTTGGCGGGGTCCAGCGAGATGATGTCGCTGGTGGCCATGCCGATGACTAGTACGTCTTTGCGCCCCGCGGCGTCGGCATCGACGGGCAACCCCAGGCCGATGAGAACGATCACCGCGGTCAGGCCAATGACCAGTTTTTTCAACATACGTCCTCCTTTCCGGTTACGGTGGTAAACACATCCGCCGGCGGGATCCGGGATTCGGTTGAAGCCCTGCCGGCTGAACGTTATTTAGCACCCACTTGGCCGGCTGTCAATCACCGTGCAGGCTGTTCGCCGGGGCGTGCAGGCATCGACTGCGCTTCGTGAGCTCCGGCGGGGATGCTCCCGATTTTCCCGCTTTACAACCCTGCCCGTGCCTGATAGCTACCCTTCCATGAAAAATTCCGACCCACCCGTCTTCGACGGCCACAACGACGTCCTGCAGTGTATCTACCAGCCCGAAGACGGTCGCGTGCGCCCGTTTTTCGAGCACACCGACCAGGGTCACATGGACCTGCCGCGCATGCGCGCCGGCGGGTTCGGCGGCGGTTTTTTCGCCGTCTTCGTCTCCTCGCAGTCGTTCCGCGAGCGCTCTTTTCCCGGTGTCGAGGCCGACGGCGGCGCCGCGTCCTACGACCTGCCGCCCGAGTCGCCGGTGGACCTTGAGCTCGCCCGGGCGGTTAGCATCAAGGGCATGGCAACCCTGTTCCGCCTGGAAAAGCAGTCCCGCGGGCAACTGGCGGTGGTGCGCAGCGTTACGGAATTGACCGACGCCCTGGAGCGCGGCGTGGTGGCGGCGGTGCTGCACTTCGAGGGCGCCGAGGCCATTGACCCCGACCTCGATGCCCTGGAGGTGTTTTACCGCGCCGGACTGCGCTCCCTGGGCATCGCCTGGAGCCGGTCCAACGACTTCGCCCACGGGGTGCCCTTCCGGTTCCCCCACTCTCCGGACACCGGCCCGGGGCTGAGCGAGGCCGGCCGGGCGCTGGTCAGGGCCTGCAACCAGATGGGCGTGCTGGTGGACTTGGCGCACATCAACGAAAGAGGTTTCTGGGACGTAGCCGGCATCACCGACAGGCCCCTGGCGGTTACCCACGCCGGGGTGCACGCCCTGTGCCCGTCGACGCGCAACCTGACCGACCGGCAGCTGGACGCCGTGGGCGAGTCGGACGGGGTGGTGGGCGTCAACTTCCACGTGGGCTTTCTGCGCCGCGACGGCCGCCAGGACCCGGACACACCGCTGGCCGAAATCGTGCGCCACATCGACTATATCGCTCAGCGCATCGGCGTGGACCACGTGGCTCTGGGTTCGGATTTCGACGGCGCCGTCATGCCGCGCGAACTGGGCGACGTGAGCCGCCTGCCGCGGCTGATCGAGGCCCTTAAAGAATGGGGCTACGACCGCGAGAGCCTGGAGAAGGTGTGCTTCCGCAACTGGGTGCGGGTGCTGGCCAGCACCTGGAAGTGAGGGGCGGCTTTTTCCCTGTTACGTTGTTTTACGACCCACCCCCGGTCGCCTCGCGCGCCAGGGCCGAGATGCGCTGCCAGTTGCCGGCGGCCACGGCGTCGGAGGGCGCCAGCCAGGAGCCGCCCACGCAGGCCACGTTTTTCAGTGCCAGGTAGTCCCGGTAGTTGGCGGGGGACACGCCGCCGGTGGGGCAGAAAGTGACGTGCGGAAAGGGGCCCCCGATGGACTTGAGCAGGCGCA
>JAMOVG010000364.1 GCA_027061725.1 Desulfobacteraceae bacterium | reverse complement strand
GCGGTCGTCGATGCGGCCCGCGAAGCGGCAAGCCGACTGGAATCTGCACTGGAAAGTAAAGTGGGTGAAAAACAAAGCAAATAAGGTGAGATAGTGGAAAACCATCAGGCATTGGTTGAGATGACCTCGCGCCGCGATGCGCGCCTGCTGATGAACGTCGCCCTGGGAAGCGAACCCGCCGACCTGGTGCTGCGCAACGCACGCCTGGTCAATGTTTACAGCGGTGAAATCCTGGACGACAGCTGGGTGGCGATCAAGGGTGAGTGGGTCGCCGCCGTGGGACGCGGCGAAAAGGATCTTCCCCCGGCGGAAGAAAACCGGGACATGGGCGGACGCACCGTCATCCCGGGGTTCATCGAGTCGCACACCCACCTGGTGTGGTACTTCAGCCTGCACCAGTTCCTGCCCCACGCCATGTGGGGCGGCACCACGACGATCATCACCGAAAGCCTGGAAACCTATCCCGTCATGGGCCGCGAAGGCGTGCTGGCCTTCCTGGACTCTTTCCGCGATCAGCCCATCAAACTGTTTGCCACCCTGCCGGCCAATGTGTCCATCAGCCGCAGGGCCCGCGGGGTGCCGCGCGAGGTCGTTCGCGAGCTGCTGCGGCGGCCCGAGGTGCTGGGCATGGGGGAAACCTACTGGCAGGCCCTGCTGCAGGATCCTGACGCGGTGCTGCCCAACCTGGAGGAGACGCTGCGCGCCGCAAAGACTCTCGAGGGGCATTCCGCCGGCGCCCGCGGCGCCAAGCTGTGCGCCTACACGGCCTGCGGCATGACTTCCTGCCACGAACCCATCGACGCCGGCCAGGTCATGGAGCGGTTGCGCCTGGGCTATCACGTCATGATCCGGGAGGGCAGCATCCGGCGCGACCTGGCCGCCATATCGGAGCTTAGCAGCCGCGGCATCGACACCCGCCGGCTGATTCTGGTGACCGACGGCGTCAGCCCCGGGGACCTGCTGGAGAAAGGCTACATGCAGTACCTGGTGCAGAAGGCCATCGACAACGGCTGGGAACCCGTCACCGCCGTGCAGATGGCCACCCTCAACGCAGCCGAACACTTCGGCCTGGGGGCGGTCCTGGGCGGCATCGCCCCGGGGCGCCAGGCCGACCTGGTGGTCATACCGGACGAACGCACCATCGCGCCGGAGACCGTGGTCAGCCGGGGCCGCGTGGTGGTGGACGAACAGCGCCTGCTGTGCGACCCGCGGCCGCACGTCTATCCCGAGGCCTGCCGCCGGACTATCCGCATCGGGGGGCCGCTGGCGGCGGAGGACTTCGCGGTGCCCTGCCGCCGGCCGCAAAGCGTCCACGTGCGGGTTATGGAGCTGATCACCGACCTGGTTACCCGCGAGACGCACATGGCGCTGCCGGTGGCGGACGGGTGCGTGCAGCGTGACCCGCGCCAGGACGTTATCAAGGCCGCCGCCATCGACCGCACCTTCGAACCGGGCAAGCGCTTCGTAGGCTTCGTCAAGGGGTTCGGGCTGCGCAAGGGGGCCGTGGCCTGCAGTGCGGCCTGGGACAGCTCCGACATCATCGTGGTGGGCGCCGACGACGGCGACATGGCCCTGGCCGTCAACCGCATCGCCGAGCTGGGCGGCGGGTGCGTCGCCGCCGCCGGCGGCCGGGTGACCGCTGAAGTGCCCATGCCGGTGTTCGGCATCATCTCCACCGAACCGGTGGAGATCCTGGCCAGCCAGCTTAACGCTTTCAACCGGGCAGCCACCGGCATGGGGGCCCGCTCCTCGGATCCCATGCTGACCCTGGTGACCCTCACCGGGGCCGCCATTCCCTACCTGCGAATCTGCGAGGAGGGGCTCGTCAATCTGAAAGACGACCGTACCCTGCCGCTTTTTGTTGACCAGGATCCCGTCCTGTAGTACCACATTGTGCATTATTCGGGGCCCGTGTACCAAAATTGCCCCCCGCCAATGCCGAGGATTCACGCGCATCACGATCGGTACCACTTGGTGTAACGCCAATCCAAGTGCCACACCTTCTCCGCCGCCGGCTGAACAGTGGCCGCGGCGCAGGGGGCGACTTCCCATGGAATGAACGACTTGTCATAAACCGAAGATACGGGTATAGAGGGGGCGGTTCGGCCGCGGGGCGGTCGCCGCCCCTTTTTGCATGCAGCGATGGCCCGGTGCTTCGGCGGATAGCCCGCCTGCCGGCGCGCCGGTTCGCGATGGTCCTGACTGCGGCCGGGAAGAGAATTTTTCGGCCGTCCGGATGCGGGCGGCGACGAGGGGAGGCAATCCATGAAAGCAGAGATCCTGGCCACCGGCGACGAGATTCGCAGCGGCGCCCTGGTCGACAGCAATTCCGCTTATATTTCCCAGGAACTGGAAGCCGCCGGGGTGGAGGTATTCCGTCACAGCTGCGTGGGGGATGACCTGGATGTGCTGGTCGACATTTTGAAGGAGATCGGGCGCCGTGCGGACATTTCGGTGGTAACCGGCGGGCTGGGGCCCACCGTGGACGACCTTTCCTCGGAGGCCGCTGCCCGGGCCTTGGGCGTCGAACTGGTGCTCGACGAAGAGGCGCTGGCGGCCATCGAAGCCTGGTTCCGGTCCCACAAGCGGCCCATGAGCGCCTCGAACCGCAAGCAGGCCTATTTCCCAAAAGGCGCCCGGCGGCTGGACAACCCCCTGGGCACGGCCCCCGGCTTCGAGGTGCAGATCGGCCGCTGCCGGTTCTTTTTTCTGCCCGGGGTACCGGTGGAAATGCGGCGCATGCTGGCCGAAGCCGTCATCCCGCGCATCCGGCAGCTGCAGGGCAGCCGGCACGTCTACCGTATCCGCAGTGTGTCCACCTTCGGCTATCCGGAATCGGTGGTCAATGAGAAACTGGCCGGCTTCGAGGAGCGCTTCGCCGACCTCAAGCTGGGCCTGCGTGCCAAGTTTCCCGAGATTCACATCCGCATCTACGGCCAGAGTGATGACGCCACGACGCTGGAAGCGCGCCTGGAAGAGGCCTGCCGCTGGGTGGCCGGACAGATGGGCAACCGCCTGGTGTCGCTGGAGGGAAAATCACTGGAATCCGTGGTAGGGCAGATGCTTCGCGAACGCAAAGCCAGCCTGGCGGTGGCCGAGAGTTGCACCGGGGGGCTGATCGCCCATCACATCACCAGCGTGCCCGGCAGTTCCGACTATTTCCTGCTGTCAGCCGTTACCTACGCCAACGAAGCCAAGGTCAGGCTGCTGGGCGTTTCAGACGACACCCTGGCGTCCGAGGGCGCCGTCAGCGAGGAGACCGCCCGCCAGATGGCCGAGGGGGTGCGCCGCCTGTCCGGCGCCACCTATGGCCTTTCCACCAGCGGCATCGCCGGCCCCGGCGGCGCAACGGCCGAAAAGCCGGTGGGCACCGTGTGTGTCGGTCTGGCAACGCCGGCGACTTCCTTCGGCCGGCGCTACCAGTTCTTCTTCAACAGCCGCGGCACCAACAAGCTGATGTTTTCAGCCCTGGCGCTGGATTTGCTGCGCCGAGAGCTGTTGGGGAAAGCCGTATGAACGGATAGAGATGGCCAAGTAAAACAATTTTCTCCATTTTTGGCCAATGTCCAAAAATCGACCGTGGATGGGAGATGCGATCAAGCTAGCAGCCGGTCAGGGATGCCGGTCATGCAATTTCCCTTTTTGTGCAGGATAAGTCCTGCCCAGGAAAAATTGAATCAGAACATCTCGGACCGTCCGCAGCAAGCGGCTTCTACTGCAACCGGGCCTTCTTTTGTCTTCTCAGGAATCCCGCCAGTCCAAGTAGTCCCAACCCGCTGAGTACGAGTGTTGTCGGCTCGGGAACCGGAGCCGCGGAACCGTACACTTGGAATTCACCGATAGAATGGGCACCATCCCATTGAGTTTCGGAAGCGCTGAACCGCAGATATCTGGCAATGACCGGATTAAAGTCAATGGCCGCTACATACTCCTCGTCCTCACTTATCGTCGATAGGGTGTCCATTCCCCCCAACACCCATTGATCTCCGTCATGCTCATGTTTTGTGAAAAGTTCGTTCCAGGTGCTACCGTCGCTCGAATATTCGACCAGATATATATCCCTATTGTTGTCAACCGAAAGAACGACATCTTCAATGGTGTAAAGTGAACCATAGTCAAAGGTGAAGTTAACATGGTTGTTAGGGTCAAAGGGAGGACCAAACCAGTATACGGTTCCATCCATCCAAAGCCCCCCCTCACTAGGAAACTCCCCGTCTGTAATAAATGAAAGATTTCCGTTATATGTTCCGGTTGCGGTAATGTCGCTGGTATCCAGGACATCTGCCATCGCAGGTCCGCATATCATCAGTAGTAGGACCATGGTGGTCACCATGAATTTCATTGCCTTCATTTGCATTTCCTCCTTACTTTAAAATGGTTGATAGATAATAGTACCCATCCACGGTTGATTATTGGGCGCCAACGAGCGGACGCCAGCGAACGGTGTGCCGGCATGCGCTGCGTCGTATGGCGGGATACATTGGCAATCTGTATGCCAAAACTGCAGGCTGGAATTTAAAAATGCACGATTACGGATTTTGCAAATGATATTTACTAATAGATCGGGGTGTTGTGTGTTTTACAAAGGGGTGCGGACTCGGAAGTGCGTCGGGTTTTGGGGGCGGGTGCAGGAGGCTCTTTTCGGTGACTGGTTGATATCAGCCAGTCTGGCTGCACCATATCAGCCACCTGGCTCGTGGGGGCAGGAAGAGTCCTACGGTGGCATCGGGGAGGTGGCCCCGGTGGGGCGCGGTTTTCTCCGCCGCATTCGGATTAACGATTCGTTGGTGTGCAATTTGCTTAGGAAAAAGACGGCAGCAGTGCAATTCGATGAAGCAGAAAGTGATCTTGCGATGGGTTCACACGCCAGGGAACGAAGACGAAATGTACGGCGCAACGTCCGCCTTCGGGTGACGCTGGTTCGACTGCGGCGAGGCCGGCGCCTTCTGTTTGCAGGATACCTATTCGACGTATGCGTGGGCGGCATGCGGGTGATGGTCAACACGGCCAGTGGCCTGGACATCGGGGAACGCTTTTTGGTCTACGCCTTGCAGGAGGGAGCCGGACAATCGGCGCTGCCGGCACGAATTTTGGCGAAATTGGTGTGGAAAGACGAACTTTCCGGTGCTCTTGGGATGAAGGTGATCTCCGGGTGAGTCGGCCCACGGCATTGCACGGTTCCGGGTGGAACGGTTTTCGGCTTTTGCGCCGATCGCATTTTCCCCATGATTGGCAGATCCACCCCCGCAGCAGCCAGCATTTCGAGGGGCACTATTTGCTGCCCCCGATGCCGTATTTTTTCAGACGGTAGCGAAGGGCGCTGCGGGTAATGTTGAGCTTGCGGGCCGCACGGGTCTGATTCCAGTTGCACTGTTCCAGGGCGGCGCGCAGCAGGGCCTGCTCGCGTGCCACCAGGTCTAGACAGGCTTCATCGGATTGCGGGCAAGTTGCCCGGGGTTCCCGGATAGACGGCGGCAAGTGATCGGGTTCCAGGACATCGCCGGTGCACACTAACGCGGCCCGCTCCATGGCGTTGCGCAATTCACGTACATTTCCGGGCCATGGGTAGGCATTCAGGATCTCCAGCACAGGGGGGGAGACGGCGGGCGGCCGGCGGCCGAGTTCCGACGAGAACCGTGTCAGGAAGTGGATTGCCAGCAGCCGGATATCCTCTCCTCTGTCGCGCAAAGGCGGAAGCGTTACCACCATGGTGTTGAGCCGGTAGAAAAGGTCGGCCCGGAATCGTTTTTTCCGCACCATCTCCTCCAGGGAAATATTGGTCGCAGAGAGGATCTTGACGGAGACCAGCTGCGTTCGGCTGCCGCCCACCGGTGAAATTTCCTTTTCCTCCACGGCGTGGAGCAGTTTGGGTTGCAGCGCCAGCGGAAGATCGCCGATCTCATCGAGGAAAAGCACGCCTCCGTGGGCCCTTACGAAGACGCCCCGACGGTCCGTAGTTGCCCCGGTGAAAGCGCCCCTGCAATGGCCGAAAAGCTCGCTTTCCAGCAGGTCTGACGGTATGGAGGCACAGTTGATACGGACAAAAGGGCCTTTGCTGCGGGCCGAAGCCGCGTGTATGGCCCTGGCGACTAGTTCCTTGCCGGTGCCTGATTCCCCCTGGATCAGCACCGCGCTGTCCGTGGAAGCCACCAGTTCGATTTCACGCTTTACGGCCTGCATGGCCTCCGAAGAGCCAATCAGGGCATCGTCGCGCCGGTTGCCTTGAGATCTTTGCGCCATGACATTCCGGAGAATGTCCAGCAGCTGGGAATGGTCGACCGGTTTGGTCAGAAAATCGTATGCACCGCTTTTCATAGCATCAACGGCCTTGGCGACCGTACCGAAGGCGGTAAGTATAATACAGGGGGTATGCGGATGGTGTTTGACCCCGTAGCGCAGCACCGCCATACCATCCACCGGCTGCATCTTGAGATCTGTCAGTACCACATGCGGTTGCCAGTTTTGCCACAGTTCAATGCCCTTGCCGCCCTCAGCCGCTGTGCGGATCTCGTAACCGGCTTCCTCGATGACCAGCTTCAGGATTCGACGCAGGCGATCTTCATCTTCGATCAGCAATACTTTTTCAGCCATTTTTTTGAACGCTTCATCAAATGATTTGTATGGTTTCATATGGTGTCGGAGGCATTTCGAAAAAAACATGTGCTTCGGGCGCCGTCATGGGAATTCGTCCGGATCATGGCCGCAGTTGCGTTGCTCCCTCGCCAATTCGGAGAGGGGCAACGGCTTCAGCGGCAGCTGGATCCATGCCGTCGTTCCGCCTTCCGGGTTGTTGCCCAACGAGATGGAACCCCTGTGAGCACTGATGATCTGGTGGCAAACCACCAGGCCCAGGCCGATGCCGCCGTCCTTGGTGGTGAAAAAGCTCTTGAAAAGGTTGTCCATATTCTCTTCCTCAATGCCCGGCCCATTGTCCACGACCCGTATCGTCGTCCATTCGCCGCGGGTTTCAGCCGTCACCAGCACTTGGCCACCGCGAGGCATCATCTCCTCGCTGTTGCGGATCAGGTTGAAAAGCACCTGCCTGAACTGGCGAAGGTCAAGATACACCGGACTCAGGTGAGGCTCCACCTGGCAGCGCACATCAACCAAAGGGTTATGGTTGCTGGAGTGCAGCCATTGCTCGACCAGCTTGGGAAGTTCCCGGGACAGGTCAACACGGGAAAATTTCGGCGGCCGCTGGCCCGCCAGCCGCAGCAGGCTTTCTATGGAAAAGTTGAGGTTTTCCACTTCGTCCACAATATACCCGAGCATCTCCTCTTGTACATCCGGCGGGCGGTCGCCGCCGAGGAGGTATTGGGCCGAGCTGTGGATGATGCCCAGGGGATTTTTGAACTCGTGGGCCACCATGGAGGTCATCTCTCCGATAAGGGCCATTTTTTCCTGCTGTATGCGTGTGTTGAAAAGCTTCTCAATCTGTTTCTTGCTTTCGAGTAGGGATTCGTGTCGCCTGGCATTTTCCAGCGCAATGGCGCCCTGGTTGGCCAGGGTGCACATGAGTTGAATATCCTCCCAGGAAAAACGACGCCCATCCTGGCGAAATCCGATCAACAGCAACGCCGAAAGGCCTGAAGCTGTTCGCATGGGCAGGACCAGCGAAAATCCGGCTTTGCGGATCTCGAGCAGTTCCCTTTCCAGGGCGGCGTGAACGGGACTCTGGTCCGTGCGGATATAGATCTGCCGGGGATGCCTGAATCGGGATACCAGTTCGCTCTGCGGCCAGGGAGATGACCCGAAACGCAGGCTCTCCGGGTAGAGGCGCGAATGCTTTTGGTCCAGCAGCATAAGGGCAACCGTCTGGACATTGATTTTGGACGGAAGTTCACGCACCATGGCTTCAATGATTTCGGGTACCGACAGCAACCCGGCGATTTTATTGCTGAACTGATGCAGAAGCGTGGCCGGAACAGGCCTGTAGCGCAGAAACAGCCTTCCCACCAGGCTCTCCATGCGTTTTTGGATGGGCCAGAAAAACAGGACGCTGGCACAAAAAAAGACGAGGAAAAGTTCCTCCGACAACATTTCCCTGCCAAAGAGCCAACGTTTCATGCCTGCGAGAAGAAGCGCATAAAAGACCAGCACAAGGCCGGTCAGAATGCCATAGGAAATGAGGCGCGAGAGCAGTCGGTCCGCGTCGAAGAGATGGTGGCGAAGGAGCACGTAGAGGTAGGCCAGCGGTAACACCAGGAAAAAGAGCACCACGGTGCGAAATGAAATGAGCGGGTGATCTGCGACCAGATTGGGGACCAGGTACAGGCAAAGGTACGGGCCGAAACTGATCCAGTAGGACAGTACGATAGGTCGGAAGCGTTTCTTTTCCCGGCGGGTTTGCATTTGGCGGTAGTCCCACCTCATTTTGGCAAAGACCGCAATGATAATAGCCGGGAGAAATGCGTTCCTAAATCGTTGCAGCCATCCCCAGAAAGCGGGCGAGATTCCACCGGCAAAAAAAGATGCGAACAGGCTGAAAGCAGGGGGAAGCAGGTAGATCAGAAACAGGGGCCACTTCTTGTCTGCCAACAGATCATGGCCGGGAGGAAAGCGGAGGGCGAAATGCAGCAGGCTCCCGAATCCGAACCAGTTGGAGACCGTCAGCAACAGGAAGCTTGCAGACAGCACCGGTGGGTAAAGGACCGTTACACAGGAGGACATCGTTGCCGCCACCGAAGTGGACAAGGCGCACACCATGAGAAAAAACAGGCGCGCAGGAATACTTTCAGGGGCCCTGAAACGGGCTACCGCAGCCAGTAAAAGGAAAAAGGTGATCAGTGCAAAGCGTGGACCCGCCAGAACGGTTAACCGGGTCAAGGTCAGCGGCACACTGCGCAACGACATCCTGAAGCGATGGCCGTTTCGCTCTATGGTGACGCGCAACGCTTTTTCCCGGGCGCAGGGAAAAAAAAGATACCCGAGGGCCTGCGGGTAGGGAATTGCCTGCAGCGCCACGATACAGTCACCCCTGTGAACCGGATTAACAGGGGTAATCACCCTGGTGATGAGCAATCCGTGCTGGGTTTTGTCCACTTGGAAACCGACATCGCCCTGTACAAAGGCACTTCCGATGAAGAACGCTAGGGCCAGCAGCGGCACCGCCAATCCAACGGTCAGGGGCCTTATTTTTTTCGATGTTGGCAAATTCGGCGCGGTAAGGCATCCATCGGCCGATGAGCCGACGCGGGCGGTATGTTCTGATGCTTGCGGTTTCACTTATACGATACGGCTGCTGTACCTTTCAGATGACTCAGAAGCCAGAAGACCGACTCCCGGATGACCGTGCCCTGGTGAGCGGGATCGCTGACGCGGTGATCGCCGCCCGGCAGGATGATGAGCCGATTGTGCCCGGCGGCGTTGCGGTATATGGCATAGGCATGCTCCGGCGGAACGATTTCATCGCATTCGCCGTGGATCACCAGGATGTCGCGAAGTGCCGCGAGATGCATTGTGACGTCGAAAGCCAGTCGCTGCTGCAGCAGGTCGATGTCCGATGCCGCCACGCCGCCGTCGGCTTTCACGGCCTCGATGACCGGACGGCTGCGAACCGGTGCCGCCAGACAGACCATGACGCGCAGCCGATCCCCGAGACGGCCGGCTGCGGCAATACAGGTGGTGCCCCCCAGACTGCTGCCGAAAAGCCCCAGATCCGGCAGCAGGTCGAAGTTGGCCCTCAGAAAATCCTCGGCCGCCAGCAGGTCGCGGCAGCGTGCCTCCAGTGTCGTGACCTCGCGGAAGATTCCCTCGCTGTGCCCGCAGCCTCTGTGGTCGAAGCGGAAAAAGGCCACGCCCGACGCCGCCAGTTTTTGGCCGAGGGCCACCTGCTTGGGAGAGCTGCTGTCGCTCAACATGCCGTGGGAGCCGATCACCAGCGGGGCCGGCAGACTGGGGGGCAGATGCAGGAACCCCTCCAGGCGCAGGCTGTCCGCGTGAAACACAATTTTTTCCACTGCCGGGGAGCTGTTCATTTCCAAAAGGTGTCCTTGATTTGCGGGGGCAGTTGTTATAACCGGTATTTTCCTTTATCCTAAGGTGTATCTATTATCGTCAAATCGCGTTCGGAGATCAGCCGGTCGCCGAGAATTTCGACTACCTGATCGCCCAACTTGAAAGACAGGTCAAGGATAAATTATTCTCATGGTTCCCAAAAAGGGCCAAACACTGGTGCTGGAAATCGAAGACCTCGCCTTCCGCGGCCGGGGATTGGCGCGGGTGGACGGTTTCACCGTTTTCGTGGACCGTGCCCTGCCGGGCGACCGCGTCGAGGTCCGCATCTACCGCAAGAAGAAAAACTACGCCGAGGCGCGGGTTCTCGAGATTCTGGAACCATCCGGCGACCGTGTGAAGGCCCCCTGCCACTACAGCGGCTGGTGCGGCGGGTGTACCCTGCAGGCGCTTTCCTACGAGAAACAGATCTTCTACAAGCGGCGGCACGTGGCCGAGTCGCTGGCCCACATCGGGCTGCTGCGGGACATCCCGGTGCACCCCACGCGGGCCTCGGCGCAGGTTTTCGGCTACCGCAACAAGATGGAGTTCTCCTGCTCGGACCGCCGCTGGCTGCTGCCCGAGGAGCTGGGGCGCGACGACGTCTCCATGGGCATGGCGCTGGGGCTGCACGTGCCCGGGACCTTTCACAAGGTGCTGGACATCGGGGCCTGCCTGATTCAGCCGGAGCTGGGAAACGCCATTCTGAGCCACGTGCGCGAATACATCCGCGCCTCGGGTCGGCCGGTCTACGGGCTGCGCAGCCATGAAGGTTTCTGGCGCTTCGTCATGCTGCGCCACTCGGCGGCCGAGGACCGCTGGATGGTCAACCTGGTCACCAAGACCCTGGACCGCGACGCGGTGCAGCCCCTGGCCGATGCGCTGCGGGAGGCGTTTCCGCGGGTCGTATCGGTGGTCAACAATGTCACGGCCCGCAAGGCCGGCATCGCCGTGGGCGAGTTCGAGGTCTGCCTGGCCGGCCGCCCGGTGATTACCGACCGTATCGGTGCACTGCAATTCGAGATCTCGGCCAACTCTTTTTTCCAGACCAACACCCGGGGCGCGGAGACCCTCTACGGCATCGTCAGGGATTACGCCGGCCTGGGCGGCGATGAAACCGTAGTGGACCTGTACTGCGGCACCGGCACCATTGCGCTGTTCCTGGCCGCCGGGGCCCGGGAGGTCATTGGGGTGGAGCAGGTGGCCGAAGCCGTGGCCGATGCACGGCGCAACAGCCGCCGCAACGGCATCGACAACTGCCGTTTCCTGGCCGGGGACGCCGGCGAGGTGCTGGCGCAGCTGGACGTGCGCCCGCAGGTGATGGTCATCGACCCCCCGCGGGCGGGCATGCACGGCAAGGTGCTGGCGCGGGTGTTGGCCCTGGCGCCGGAACGCATCGTCTACGTGTCGTGCAACCCGGCCACCCTGGCGCGGGATCTGGCCCTGATGGCTGAGGTTTACAACGTGGCCGAGGTGCAGCCCGTGGACCTCTTTCCGCACACCTTTCACGTGGAGGCTGTGGCCCGGCTGGAGAAAAGGCCGTGACGGCGCCCGACGTGGAAAAGCTCTTCCGGGTGGCGCTGGTCTCCACGCCCTGGCCGCTGTTCAACCGGCCTTCCATTCAACTGGGGGCCCTCAAGGCCTACTTGTCCTGTGAACTTCCGGACGTGGGCGTGTCCGCTCTGCACTTCTACCTGCCGGTGGCCGCCCAGATCGGCTACGGTCTGTACCAGGCCCTGTGTGAACGCACCTGGCTGGCCGAGAGCGTGTATGCCGCGCTGCTGCATCCGCAGCGGCTGCCGCAGATCGGGCTGCTGTTTCGCAGGGAAGCTGCCGGCAATGCCGACCTGGCCGGCGTCGATTTTGCGGGTCTGGTGGCACGCGTCGGCCGCGTTTCCGAGTCGCTGGTGGAAAAGGTTGACTGGCGTCGCTTCGGCCTGGTGGGCTTTTCGCTGTCGCTGTGCCAGCTGACGGCCTCGTTGTACTTTATCCGGCAGGTGCGGCGGGCTGCGCCGGAGGCTTTCGTGGTGGTGGGCGGGTCCACTTTCAGCGGTGCCCCCGCCCGCCGGCTGGTGGAAGAAGTACCGGAAATCGATGCCGTGGTCCAGGGGGAGGGGGAACTGCCGCTGGCAGCCATGGCGGCGCAACTGTCCCGCAGGGGCCGGCTGGAAAGCCTGCCTGCCGGCGTCGTCACCCGGCAGGGGCCGGGGAGCGAGGCGGGCTTCAGCCAGCTTCCGGACCTGCGCCGGCTGCCGGCGCCCGACTACGACGACTACTTCGCGCAGCTTGCCGGGATGCCCGCCCAGCGGCGCTTTTTTGCCACCCTGCCGGTCGAGGCTTCGCGGGGATGCTGGTGGCGCCGCAAGGCGCGTTCCAACCGGCCGTCCGGCTGCGCCTTTTGCAACCTGAACCTGCAGTGGGAGGGCTATCGCCGCAAGGACGCCGCCCAGGTGGCAGGGGAAGTGGCCCATCTGTCGCGCCGCCACCAGCTGCTGTCGCTGGCCTTCATGGACAACGTGCTGCCCATGGACGGGGCGGCGGAGATGTTCGAGCGGCTGGCGGCCCTGGGGATGGACTTCAAGTTTTTCGCCGAAATCCGCGCCGGCTTCCCGCTCGAAAGCCTGCGCGCCATGGCGGCGGCTGGGGTGGAAGAGGTCCAGGTGGGCATCGAGGCCCTGAGCACGCGCCTGCTGCGCAGGCTCAACAAGGGCACCAGCGCCATCGAAAACCTGGAGATCATGAAAAACTGCGAGGCGCTGGGCATCCGCAGCCGCTCCAATCTCATCCTGCACTTTCCGGGCAGCGACGATCGGGACGTGGCCGAGACCCTGGCGACATTGGAGTACGCCGCGGTTTTCCGGCCCCTGCGGGTGGTGGGTTTCTGGCTGGGCCTCGGCAGCCCGGTGTGGGCCGACCCGGGCACATACGGCATCACCCGGCTGGGCAATCATCGCCACTGGAGAACCCTGTTCCCCGAAGACGTCTGGCGCCGGCTGGATTTCATGATACAGGCCTACCGGGGTGATCGGGTGCGGCAGCGCCGCCTCTGGAGGCCGGTGCGCGAGAAGGTGCGGCAGTGGCGCAGGACATACGGCGCACTGCACGAAGGCGGTCAGCGCGGCCCCATCCTGACGTTTCGCGACGGGGGGGATTTTCTCATCCTGCGCCAGCGACGACTGGGCAAGAAGCCCATGGTGCACCGGCTAAAGGGGGCCTCGCGCCAGGTGTACCTCTTCTGCGGGCACCGGCGCCCGTTTGAACGCATCGCCGCCCGGTTCCCGCGGATCAGCGAGAAACAGCTGCATGACTTTCTGGAGGGTATGGTGGCCATGAAACTGGCATTTCGCGAGGGGGACCGGTACCTGAGCCTGGCTGTGCCTCACCGGCCGGTCGCCGCGCGGTCGGCCCTCAATGAGCGCGCGGCCTGCGCAAAAGCACCTTGACAAGGCGCGGGCGAGCCCCTATTTTTTAATCTTTTGGGACAAATCTCATAACCGGTTGCCATGGCCAGACCAAAAAAACGACGTACGGTGGCGGTCCACCCCAGCGTCAGCTACTTCAAGCCCCGGGGAATCCCCATGCTGGACCTCGAGGAAGTGCAGCTGACCATCGACGAACGCGAGGCGTTGCGGCTGGCGGACCTGGACGACCTGTCCCACGAAGAGGCCGGTCGCCGCATGGGGGTCTCGCGGGCCACCTTCGGGCGCATTATCCAGCGGGCGCGCCGGGTGCTGGCCGACGCCCTGATCAACGGCAAGGCCATCCGCATCGAGGGCGGGAGTTACCGCATCGTCAGCGAGGAGCGCATCTTCGTGTGCAACGGCTGCCGCAAACGGTGGCGCGAGCCGCCGGGCACGGGCCGGCCGGCGGGCTGCCCGCAGTGCGGCGGGGATGACTTCCACCGGGTTTCGGCATCGTCGGCCGCGGCGCCCCCCGAGAACACTGCCGATTGAGCCAAGAGACGCCGGCGCGAGGCCGGCGGACCGATAGACATTTTACAGACACAGCCGTAAAAAAGGAGAGCGAAACCATGGAAATGATCACCGGCGGCGGTTGTCCGTCATCGCAACAGCAGAACGATGCCCAGGCCCAGCAGGAGGCGGCCGTCAAGGGTTCGCTGGAACGCATCAAACACAAGTTTATCGTTATGAGCGGCAAGGGCGGCGTAGGCAAGACCAGCACCTCTGTCAATCTGGCCGTGGCGCTGTCCAAAAAGGGTTTCAAGGTCGGCATCATGGATGTCGACCTGCACGGACCCGATGTGCCGCGCATGCTCGGCAAACAGCAGTTGCTGGACCTCAACGAAAACCGCAAGCTCAACCCCATCAACTACTCGGAGAACCTCAAGGTGGTCTCCATCGAGTCTCTGACCGCCAACAAGGACGAGGCCATCATCTGGCGCGGGCCCATCAAGTATTCGGCCATCCAGCAGTTCATCGGCGATGTGGAGTGGGGCGAACTGGACTTCCTGATCATCGACTCGCCGCCGGGCACCGGAGACGAACCGCTGACCATCGCCCAGACCATCAACGATGCCAGGGCCATCATCGTGACCACCCCCCAGGAGGTTTCCCTGGCCGACGTGCGCAAGTCCATCAGTTTCTGCAAGCGGGTGAACATGGAGATCTTCGGCCTCATCGAGAACATGAGCGCCTTCACTTGCCCGCACTGCGGCGAACTGGTGGACCTGTTCGGCTCCGGCGGCGGCGAAAAAACCGCCCTGGCCAGCGGAATTCCGTTCCTGGGAAAGATCCCCTTCGATCGCCAACTGGTGGCCTGCGGGGACTCCGGCACCTCCTACCAGGACACCTACCCGGACTCTCCCGTGACCAAGGCCTACGAGCAGGTGGCCGGAAAGATGGCTGAACTGGTGAAGTAGGTTCTGAGGGAGACGGACTTCCGGAAAGCCGCCGCCGGCCGGCCTCGGCCAACGGAAGTCGCCCCGCGGCAAGAGATGTGAGCGCCCCGGCATCGATGTGATGCCGGGGCGTTTTGGGTTCCGGGACGGGGGGTCGGCAGCGTCCCCAGGGGCCGTGTCACTGCGAGGTGTTCTGCGCCTTTACGCTGCCGCCCAGGGGGATGGTGGTGAAACGCCCGCCATAGACAATAGGATCCCCCTTGTAGCCCAGGGCCTTGAAGTTCAGGTAGTCGGTTTGGCCGATGAGGGCCCCTACGTCACGTCCCTTGGCCTTCATGGCGGCGAAATCGGTGCCGCGGTGGGCCAGCCGCTTGAAGTCCAGGTGGCGGGTGTCCTTGTGGCAACGGTTGCAGGTCTGCTCGCCATTTAGGGCCGGGTGGCACTGGGCGCAACCCAGCGCGTTTTCGGCCGGCATGGTTTCGTGGTTGAGCCCCCAGTACATGGCCGTTTCCACCCAGCTGTATTGGCCGCTGTAAGGCAGCCCGGCGGCCTGCATCCCGATTTCGAAGGACTTCTGCCAGTCCAGTGTTTTCCAGTATCCGTCGGGGCCGAACAGGTGCGGCACGATCAGGTAACCGTTTTCAGGGTCGTACATTTGCTTGCCGCGCATGATCTTGAAGGGGAAGATACGCGATTTGCGATCCCAGATGGCCCCCACCGGCTCGGTGAGTCTAATGACGCCCCTGGCGGGATCCACCTTCTGTCCGATGATGACGCGTTTGACGCGGCCGTTGTACCAGGCGTAAGCCGGCTTGGCACTTTCGACCCACCGGAACTCGCCCTTTTTCCACACATAGTCCGGCATGCCGTACTTGTCCTTTTTGGCCTTGCGTTTCTTGTCACCGGCCTTTGACCAGTCCCACCACACCTTGGTGGGCTTGCACTTGGCGTACACCGGGCTGTGGCAGGTCTGGCAGTAGATATGCTGGCTGTGCTCGTTGAGGTGATGGTTGAGCAGGTTGTGGTCCTCGTGCCCCTTTCCGGAGTGGTACTTGTGGGGCTTATCGCCGTGGCAGTCCTCGCAGCTGCGGCTGCCCTCGGCCACCGGCACGGAGAGCGAACGGCCGGAGATTTTGTGGTTGCGGGTCTTGTGGCACTCGTGGCACTGGAAATCCATGCCGCCCATATGAACGTCGCAGTTGCGGGTGGGGTAGTACAGCACGCTGTTCATGTCGCCGTGCTTGACGGCGTCGCCCCCACCGCCCTGGAAATGGCAGTCACCGCAGGTCTTGCGGCTGGGTTTGCCCACGTGCTCGGCGATGGGTTTGAGGTCGATCTGGGGAAACGGCATACCGGCAGCCGGCGGCGCCTTGTAGTAATTTCCGGTGGTGTCGTGGCAGATCAGACAGTCCATGCGGGTCTTGTCGGAAAAGTCAAAATCGGCGTCCTTCCAGCCGTATCCGGCATGGCAGCTGGTGCAGCGCGGCCAGTTGGATTTCACGGCAATGCAGAAGTTGTTGATGGTGTTGGTGCCCTTTCCCAGGACGAACTGGTCTTCGTGCCCGACGGTATAGGGGGAGGGGCCGTGCCACAGCCAGTGGGCCGAGGTGAGCATGTTGGTGGCTTCGCGGTCGTGGCAGCGCAGGCATTCCCTGGTGACCGTGATGGGCTCGGGATGGTCCGGCAGTTTGACCAGCTTGCTGTGGTCGGGAACCCTCTTTTCGTGGCAACCCTTGCAGTCCACGGGTCCCCTTTCACGTTTTTTATGGCACTCGATGCACTTCTGGTGGTAGGCCGCCTTGAGGCCCAGGCGGCCCGGCACTGCCGGGTTGAAAGGCTGCTGGTGGCAGGCCGAACAGCGGGTGGTCTCGGAGGCATGCTCGGCCTTGGGGCGGTAGTGGTGGCACACCAGGCAATCATGGACCTCGGCGGCGTGCTTCAGGTGCATGAATCGTACCGGCCCGTAGAGGTCGTCGAAGGGATCGTCCTTGTGCTTCAGGATCGGGCTGTCGAGCACCATGTAGCGGTAAGGGGCGTCCTTCAGCGAGGGCGCCTTGCCGTTGAGTCGCAGCTGGCGCTCCATGGGCGACTCGATCAGTACGTCCATAACCAGCGGCGGCACCGGTTCGTGGGCACGCTTCAGCGCCGCCACCTGGTCCACGGGCACCCAGGGGGTCCCGTCCGGAAAGACCCTGGCCGGCGGCTTGGGAGGATTCTTGGTCTTTTTGGATGAAGCGGCCACATCGGGTGTTGCGCCGAGGACCACCAGCAGGCAGCAGGCGGCCGCCAGAACCAGGAACGTTAACCAGAAAGTCGGTCTCTTGTTGATCATGAGGTCACCTCCCTGCGACGTGCGCTGATTACCGGCAGATAGGTCACGGCGATACGGTACATGAAGATAATGCCGGCGATCAGGCCGGCGGTGATCGAAATCTCGCCGATGGACGGAAAGTAGGACTGCTCGGCGTAGGGCGTGTTGAAAGCCACCAGGAAGACGTTGATGCGGTTCAGGGCCACACCGCCCACGATCATGGCACAGGTGATGAAAAGCCAGCGCCGTGAGCGGCGCACGGCCGGACACATCAGCAGAATCCAGGGCACGATGACCCCGAAGATGATCTCAACCAGGAAGGAAATGCTCTCGGACGAGCCGTCGGCGAGGTAGACGTAGGTGCCACGGACCACCATGTCGCCGATTTTAAGCGCCAGGTAAATGCCCAGCAGCCCGATGGTGATGCGGCTGAGCGGAGAGAGCACCTCCATTTCGTCTTCGAGCTTCAGCGAAGCGGTGGCGATGGTGGTCTCGAAGATCACCATGGGGTAGCCCACCGCGATGGCCGAGAGCAGAAACAGCAGCGGCAGCAGCGGGGTGTACCACAGGGGGTGGACCTTGGTGGGGGCGATAAGCATCAGTGATCCCAGGCCCGACTGATGCATGCACGAGAGCACCACGCCGGCGATGATGAAGATCCACATGGTCTTGTCCAAGATGCGGTTGAGGACGGCCAGGATCCTGATCCTGTCACCGAAGCGCTCGGCCACCACCGGGATGAATTCAATGTAAAGCACGTGCAGATAGATGACCACGCACATGGCTACTTCGAAAAGCACCGAGTTGGGCTGCCAGAAGACCAACGGTTTCCAGATGGCCCAGGAGCGGCCGATGTCGATAACCAGGCCAATTGCCACAAAGGTGTAGCCCAGCATGGCGGTCAGCAGAGCCGGGCGGGTCACGGCCTCGTAGTGATGGCGGCCGAAGATATGGGCCAGGGCGGCAGTGGTGAAGCCGCCGGCCGCAAGCGCCACGCCGGTGGCCACGTCGATGCCGATCCACAGCCCCCATGGGCGTGTCTGGCTCAGGTGGGTCACGGCGGCCAGGCCACCGATGTAGCGGGCGACGATGAAGAACCCGGCATTGATCATCAAAAAGAGCAGGACGAGAACGCCGGGCGTCCAGAAGGGGGCGGCCACGGGAGCCGGTCGGGCGTGTTCGCTCATGATCGGTCCTCCTTTTCCTTGCCGGGTCCGGATTTCCCGGTGATCTGCTGGCGGTTGAGAGTCCACATGGCGCCGCCCAGAATGCCGAACAGCGTGATGGGCGCCCACAGGTAAGAGAAAATGGTGTGCTGGATGGTTTCCGTCAGCTTCGGAATCTGCCGCGTGGGCATGTTGTAGGAGTCGATCTTTTCGAAAGGCACCTGTGAGATGTACAGCCACGAGGTGCCCCCGACCTCTTTTTCGCCGTAGACGTGCTGCACGTAATTGACGGGGTCCCTCTTGATGCGTTGGTGGGCCAGCTTGAGCAGTTCGCTGCGCCTGCCGAAAGTGATGGCCTCCACCGGACAGATGGCGGCGCATCCCGGCGTTCCACCCTCCTCGGAGATGCGATCGAAGCAGAAGGTGCACTTGCGCACCCGCGGGGTGATGGGGTTGCTGTACTCGTAGGCCGGGATCTGGAAGGGGCATGCCACCATGCAGTAGCGGCAGCCGATGCACTTGGCCGGGTTCCAGGTGACGGCCCCGTTTTCGTTCTTGTGCAGGGCGCCGGTGATGCAGGCCGAGGCGCAGGCCGGATCCTGGCAGTGCATGCACTGCACCTTGACGAAGGTGGGTTTGGGCTGGTTGCGTTCGTCGGTGCGGCCCGTGTAGTAGCGGTTGACCACCGTAAAAGCCTTATCGTCGGGGCGCCGCCGCTGGTTGAAGACGGTCACGTCGTCAAAGGGCTTCTCCGGTTCGGGCAGCCCGTTGACCTTGTTGCAGGCCAATTCGCATTTGCGGCACCCGATACAGCGCCCCAGATCCACCAGGCAGCCGTATGCATCCGGCGGTGCCTTGGATTTCCAGGTGGCCTTGGCCTTGCCGGGTGTGGCCGCCAGTGCGGCACCGGAGGCGCCCATGACTTTGAAAAATCCGCGTCGACTCAGTTCCATGCTTCCTCCTTGAAGCCGTTTTGAAAAAGGTACGGGTTTCCTACCCGACGACTATTTTTTCAGGATCCGGATCGTGTAGCCTTCTCCAACATGGTGATGACCGACCACCTGATGGCCGCCGCGTTCGATGATGGTGACCAGTTCCGCGACGACCTCGGGGTCGTGAACCCGCACGTCCAGTTCCTGCCCGCTGCCAAGATCCCTGAGCACGCTTTTACACTCCAGCAGGCACACCGGCCATCCGACCCCCACGAGGTCCAGTTTCACGCGGGATGACATCTTTTTCTCCTCCCGACGGCTCCTTGTTCGGGTGCATCTCAAGCAAGCGTCGTGCCTGATGCGGGGGCAGACGCCAATAAAAGTGTAACAGGCTGAAAATGTGGGAGAAACTGGGATGAGAAAAAGCGGCCGGATTCGGTTGGATGTTTAAACTGTTGCGGTCTGTTTAAGCAGATGTTTAAACAATTTAAACAATTGTTGCAAAACGAATATGTCCTTTATATAAGACAATCCCCTGTTGGTGACTTCCAGGCCGGACCCGCGGAATCGCGCACCCAATACCGGGAGATATCAGGAAATGGACGAACAGCAGATCAACCGCTACTGGAAGCGGATTGTCAATACCATGAACGACGGCCTGATGCTGGTGGGCCCCGAGGGATCCATCCTGATGGTCAACCGCGCCTTCGAGAAGCTTACCGGCTATGGCGGCGACGAGGTAATCGGAAGGCCCTGCACCTTGCTGGAGTGCGACGCCTGCGAAAAGATGCTGCAGAACGAGGGCCGCGGCTGGTGTACGCTGCTTCATGAAGGACAGAAGGACCTCAAACGCTGCCGCTGCATGATCGCCAGAAAGGATGGAACCTGGCTGCCGGCCCTGAAGAACGCCTCGGTGCTGCGCGACGGTGAGGGCCGGCCGCTGGGAGTGGTGGAGACACTGACCGACATCTCGGAACTGGACCGGCTGGAGGAAGAGGTCGAAAGGCTGTCGCGCTGGCTGGACGACGAGGGCGGTTTCTGCGGCATCATCGGCGAGTCGCCGGCCATGGTCAAAGCCGTGGAGGTCATCGAAAAGGCGGCCCAGAGCGACGTGCCGGTGATCATCTATGGCGAGAGCGGTACCGGAAAGGAACTCGCCGCCCACGCCATCCATCGGCTGGGACCACGCAGAGAGAGGCCTTTCGTGCAGTTCAACTGTGCTGCCCTGAACCAGTCGCTATGTGAAAGCGAGCTCTTCGGGCACATCAAGGGGGCCTTCACGGGTGCTCACCGCCATCGGCTGGGGCGCTTCGAAGCGGCCAACGGCGGAGATATCTTTCTTGACGAGATTGGCGATATTCCCATGCCCATCCAGGTCAAGCTGCTGCGGGTGCTGGAGGCCAAGCAGTTCGAGCGTGTGGGCGACAACATGCCGATTTCGGTCAATGTGCGCATTATTTCGGCCACCAACCAGAACCTGAACGAACTGGTGTCTGCCGGGCGCTTCCGCGAGGACCTGTTTTTCCGCATCAACGTCATTCCGGTGGTGCTGCCGCCACTGCGCGAACGAACCTCGGACATCCCGCTGCTGGTGAGTGCCTTTATCCGCCGGCTGCGCAAGAAGACCGGCAAACCCATTACCGGACTGTCGCGCGATGTCTTGGAGGCCTTCATGTCCTACCCCTGGCCGGGAAACGTGCGCGAGCTCAAGAGCGCACTGGAGTATGCCTTCATCATCGGGGAAGAGGGGCGTATTCAGCCGGAGCACCTGCCCCCCCAGATACTGAAGCCCGCCCGACAAGGTGGCGGTACGGAAAGCTGGAGCTTCGGCGGCAGAACCCTGCCGACCACCCCATTACCGCAAAGGGACGAGCCGCGGCAAAGGCGGGAACTCGTAGAGGCACTGCGGCGCACGGGGGGCAACCAGTCCCAGGCGGCGCGACTACTGGGAATCAACCGCGTGACCGTGTGGAACCGTATGAAAAAATACGGCATCGATTTGCAAAGGGTGCTGCGTATACCGGAGTGAGGAACGCAGGCGCGGGCTACCCTACGCCGGCGGGAAGAAGCTGCACCCCCCTTTTGAGGGGGGGCCGGGGCAGAGGCGCAAAAAAAGGGGGGCTGCCGTTGCGGTAGCCTCCCTTTGCGGTGATACCCTTGTAAACGCGGCTGTCTATTTGCGGCGGCCGGCGGTTTCCCAGTCGTGAATCTGGGTGGTTTCGTAGACCTCCTCCCAGCCGGTGATCATGGCTTTGATGTGGGCAAAGATCGTGTGGCCGGTGGTGGTCATATAGACGTGCACAATGATGAAATTCAGCAGCAGGAAGGCGATCACCAGGTGGATGGTGGCCACCACTTCGAGATTGAGGAAGCTCTCCATCCCCCACTGCGTCCAATGATTATAGGTATAGTACAGCAGGCCCACCACCATTTGAACCGGCAGCAGGGCCGCCGTGAGGGCCAGGTACGTCAGGCGCTGCAGCGGATTGTGCTTCGAACCGGGGCTTTTCTCCACCGGGTGCGGCTTTCCCTTGAAAATACCCCAGGAGTAGTACAGCACAACGGCGAAAAGCTTCTTCGTTGTCGGCACGTACTGGCGCCACTCACCGGTGGTAAATACCCAGAAAACGATAAAGGCAAACAGCACGAGCCACGTCAGGCCGAGGAAGTTGTGCATGCTGACGGCCTTCTCGTAACCCATCAGGTGGTAACTGCCGTGGATTTCCAGGCCGGTGATGATCAGCAGGATGATCAGCACGGCCTGCAGCCAGTGCCAGAACCTCTCGAACCGGCTGTAGAGATAGATTCTTTTCATTTTTATTGCGGCATCCATACGATTACTTCCTCCTTCCGTTCCGGGAAACGATTCTTCCCAGGGCGTGCAGAGACACGCCCAGCAGGGCCGCCAGTACCAGCGCCCAGCCGGCCATGTCCAGCAGCCTGATCCGGTCGC